>NZ_RJKL01000001.1:7968981-8304475 GCF_003751945.1 Couchioplanes caeruleus
AGCGCGCCGCCACCGCGGCGAGGGCACGCTCGTTGATCGCCGTCGCCGCGTGCTCGCGGGCGATGGACCACTCGTTGGCGGCCCACAGGTCGCCGACGCGACCCTGGGTCGACGCGATCAGTTCCAGCATGATCCGTTGCGGCGCCACGCCGTCGTCCAGTAGGCCGGTGACGATCTCGATGGCGCCGTACTCGTCACCGTCGCCCACCAGACGCAGATAGTGCTCGTGGAATCCGGGATCGTCGAGCGACCGGGCGGTGGTTCCGGGGGAGATGGTCATCAGCGGGCGCGGTTCCTCCGATCGCTGCGCCGGGCGTCGATGGCGAAGGGTGATCCGGCCGGGGCGCCGGCACCCATGAGGCTGAGCCGGGTGCGCGCGGGGGCGCGCACGGCCAGCATGGCGATGTCGTCGCGGACACCGCCGTGGACCCAGTCGGAGACGAGCTGGCGGATGCGCTCCACGGCGGCGTCGCCCGGCATGCCGTGGCAGCTCGCCAGCGCGTCGCGCAGCCGGGCCTCGCCGTACTGCTCCTGGCCGGTCGCGCCGCCGCGGGCCTCGGTGAGGCCGTCGCTGTAGAGCAGGCACATCTCGCCCGGGGAGAGGTCGACCGTGCCCGGCCGTACGGTGATCTGCGGAACGACCCCGATGAGCGTGCCCCGCACCGGCGCCGCCTCGACGGTGCCGTCGGCGCGCAGCACGAGCGGCACGGGGTGACCGCCGGTGGCCAGGCTCAGCCTCACCCGGCCGTGGTCGCCGCGGCCGATCGCGCCGACGACCAGCGTCACGAACCGGTGCTGGCGGTTGCTTCCGAGCAGGGCCTGGTTGAGCACCTTGAGCATGGCGGCCGGGTCGTCCTCGACCAGGCTCAGCGCGCGCAGCGTCTGACGGATCTTGCCGGTGAGCACCGCGGCCTCGGGTCCCTTGCCGCAGACGTCGCCGAGCACCACCACCGTCTCGCCGCCCGGCTCGGCCGGCTCGAAGACGTCGTAGAAGTCGCCGCCGATGCGCAGCGAGTCCCGGGCCGCCTGATAGGAGCCGATGAGCTCGACCCCGTCCGGCCGGGGCAGTTCGGGCGGCAGCAGATCGGCCTGCAGGATCGCGGTCGTGTCGACCTGGTCGCGGTAGAGCGCGGCGGCGGAGATGGCGGCACCCGCCCGGGCGGCGAAGATCCGCGCGAGCATCTCGTCCTCGGGCGAGAACGCGGCGCGGGCGCCGTGCCGGGCCAGAATGAGTGCGCCGGCCGGCTCCGCGTTGCCGGGCAGCGGGGTCACGAGCAGCGCGCCGACCGTACCGAAGTCCTCGGGCAGCAGCCAGGACGGCACCTGCGACGCGTCCAGCCACCGGCTGGGGATCGGCGGGAAGCCGGCAAGCGCCTCCTCCAGCCCGGGGACCTCGGCGAGCAGCCGCTCGCGCAGCATCCCCTCCGCCACGGAACCGCCGGTCACCAGGCGCATCCACTCGCTCTGCCGGCGGCGTGGCGGCAGTACCACCACCGCGGCGTCCGCGAGGTGCGACGCGGCCAGATCGACCGTCGTACGCAGGCAGCGCCGCTGGTGCAGCGACGCGGAGAGCCGGCGGCCCGCCTCGGCGAGGAACGACGTGCGGGCTCTTTCGGCGCGGAACTCCTCGGCCCGGCGCATCTCGTCGGTGCAGTCGCGCACGTACCAGGCGTAGTGGTCCTCGTCCAGCGGGCGGCGCCGGCCGTGCACCTGGCGGCCGGCGTACTCGTCGGTGAAGGTCTCGGCGCCCTCGGCGATGGCGCGGCCGAGACCCGGCGGCGTCCCCGCGGCGGCGCTGTCGCCCGGTCGCAGATCCGGCAGAAGCTCGGACGCGGCGGGGTTGACCAACAGAATCGTGTCGTCGTCGGCGGCGCACAGGACGATGGCCTCGGCCGAGGCGTCGAGCGCCGCGCGCAGCAGCGCGGGGGCGGCCACCGGCGGACCGGTCGCTCGACCGTCGCTGTGCTGCCCCTCCGCGTGGAGCGGAAGATGAGCGGTCACCACGGTCCTCGTCTCTGTCGCCCTGTCCGGTATGGCACCGAACCCACCCTACGCGCCGCTCGGCCGGGCGTCGCGGCTCAGAAGACGGAACCGGGATCGGTGTCGACCACGACGGGGGCGTGATCCGACGGCCCCTTGCCCTTGCGGGCGTCCCGATCGACCACCGCGTCCCGGACCGCGGACGCCACGTCGGCGGTCGCGTACACGAGGTCGATACGCATGCCTTTGTTCTGGTGGAACATCCCCGCCCGGTAGTCCCAGTAGGTGAACGGCCGATCGCCCTTCATCGGTCGCGGCACGACATCGGTGAACCCGAGTTCCCGCAGATCGGCCAGGGCCCGGCGCTCCGGCGGCGTCACGTGCGTCGCGCCGACGAAGACCCCCGGGTCCCACACGTCGTCGTCGGTCGGCGCGACGTTGAAGTCACCGGCGACCACCGCCGGGCCCGACGACTGCGCCAGCGCGGCCCGCAGGCCCGCGAACCAGGCCAGCTTGTAGACGTAGTGCGGGTCCTCGGGCGTCCGCCCGTTCGGCACATAGATCGAGGTGAAACGGATACCGCCGCAGGTGGCGGAGATCGCGCGGGCCTCGGGATCGGGGTAGCCGGGCTCGCCGTCGAAGCCGCGCCGCACGTCGGACAACCCGACCCGGGAGAGTAGGGCGACGCCGTTCCAGCGTCCCTGACCGTACGCGGCGGTCTCGTAGCCCAGCTCGGCGACCTCGGCGGACGGGAACGCCTCCGCGCCGACCTTCGTCTCCTGTAGACACAGGACGTCGGGCTTGGTCGCCGCCAGCCATTCGAGCAGGCGGGGAAGGCGGGCCTTGACCGAATTCACGTTCCAGGTCGCGAAGCGCATGAATCAGAACCTACCCGCCCCGCTGCTCCCGCAGAGGGTGGCCTGACCTGCGCTGACGGAGGTGCTCAGCGCTCCCGCGCAAGGACGGGACATCAGGGCAGGATCGGCCTCGGTGTGGGAAGGCGCGTGGCGTCCGGGTCGCCGTGAATTCGTAGCGGAATCCTTCGATGCGGAGGGCGACCTGTCGCATGCCGAGGGTGTGCTCCAGCCGGTCCAGGTAGAGCGGCCGGGCGGCCAAGGCGTCGAGTCGGACGGTGAAGTAGGCGGCCGTCAGCGAGTCGATGCCGTCGCGCTTGCGGTCGTGCTGCGGGGGAGGTGTGTCGCGCTCGACCGCCCACGGATGGGTGGGCGAGTCAGTCCGGTGAGCGGCGCGGTGCACGGATCGGCGCGGCCTCCGCGCGGGTGGCCGCGAGCACGGCGCCGGCCAGGCCCGAGGCCAGGAGCATGAGCACGGTCACGAGCCAGACCACCGAGCCGTCGGTTCCGATCAAAGTCGCCATGTGTCGCCCCCTCGTCCCCATGTGATCGGCAGCGCGGGCATCCGCGCAAGGACCCTGGCCGTGGGAATAATGCCGGACTTGCGGAAGATACGCCAGGGGCGGATGAGACGTTTGTCACCTCCCGGGGATGTTCAGGCGTTGCCGGCGCCCAGCGGTGCCGGTCCCGGCACGTGGCGGTCCGCGGCCCAGTGCAGCGCGAAGTCGCCGGCGCTGACGCCCGGTCCCCACAGCCAGCCCTGCCCCTGGACGACCCCGACCGCGGCGAGCGCGTCCCGCTGCGTACGGGTCTCCACGCCCTCGGCGACGATGCTCAGCCCGAGCGCCCGGCTCATCGCCACCACGGCCCGGACGATCTCCTCGTCCTCGCCGCTCTCGCCCAGGCCGGAGACGAACGACCGGTCGATCTTCACGCCGGTGACCGGGAACCTCCGCAGGTAGCCCAGCGCCGAGAAGCCGGTGCCGAAGTCGTCGACGAGCAGGCGCAGGCCCAGCTCGCGCAGCTCGAACAGCACCCGCCCGGCGACGCCTCCGCCGTCGGCCATCACGGATTCGGTCATCTCCAGCGCTACCGCCGACGCCGGCACGCCGTGCTGCTGCAGTTCGCGGGTGACCACCGCGGGGAGATGAGGATCCTCGAGCTGACGGGGTGACACGTTGATCGAAAGGTAGAAGTCGTCGGTCACGGTGCCGTCGGCGCGCCACCGCGCGAGCTGGCCCAGCGCCTCGTTGCGGACCCAGGTGCCCAGCGCGTCGATCAGCCCGGCCTCCTCCGCCACCGGGATGAAGGTCATCGGCGGGATCGGCCCGCGCTCGGGATGGTTCCAGCGCACCAGGGCCTCGGCGCCGGTGGGGCGGCCCGTGTCGAGGCGCACGATGGGCTGGTAGACCACCGTGAGCCCGCCCTCGGCCAGCGCCGCGCGCAGCGCGCCCTCCAGCTCGATGCGTTCGCGGACCCGGTCGTGCATCGAGACGTCGAAGATGGTCGCGTGGCCGGGGCCTTCGGACTTGGAGCGGTACATCGCCGTGTCCGCGTCGCGCAGCAGCGCCTCCGCGGTCAGGGCCGGATCGCCGCCGCCCGGCGCGTGGGCCAGCCCGAGCGAGGCGCTGATCACCACCTTGGTGTCGTGCAGCGGCAGCGGCGTGGCGAAGCAGCTCTGGACCCGCTCCACCAGCCGCAGCGCTTCGGTCTCCTCGCCGACGTGCGCCGCCACGAACTCGTCGCCGCCGACCCGGGCCAGCGTGGTGCCGGCCGGCAGCGCCGCGCGCAGCCGGGTGGCCACCTCGATGACGAGCTGGTCGCCGGTGTCGTGGCCCCAGGAGTCGTTGACCCACTTGAAGCCGTCGAGGTCGAGGACGCAGACCCAGACCCGCCCGTCCGCGGCGGTGCTCGGCGCCGAGACCAGCCGCTCGATCTCGGCGGTGGCCATCCGCCGGTTGGGCAGCCCGGTGAGCGGGTCGTGCATCGACTGGTACTCCGAGTGCAGTTGGGCCGCCACCTGCGCCTGTACGGCGGTCACCGCCCGCAGCATGAGCAGCGTGACGATCGCCAGGCCCCCGGCGGCGAGGAGCGCCCGGTGCCCGCCCGAGCGGCCGCCGACCGCCACCAGCAGGACGAACGGGGTGACGACCGCGGGCACCAGCAGCGACATGCGCCGCCAGGACCAGGCCTGGACAGGCTGGCGGTCGGCGCGGACCAGTTCCACCACCGAGGGGTGCAGTGCACTGATCCCGATCAGGGTGTACGAGAGCAGGAACGGCGCGTCGAACAGCGGGGACGCGTAGGTGAGGCCCGAGACGCCGATGACCGCGTACGCGAGGTCGCCGACGACCATCAGCGCGATGCCGCACACCAGGGCGACCAGCGACGGCGGCCAGGTCCGCGCGGTGAAGGTGAGATTGACGCCCAGCGCCAGCAGCACCACGTCGAAGAGCGGATAGAGGCCGGCGAGGAAGGACACGATCGCCGGGCGGTCCGCGATCTCCGCGGCCGGCGAGGCGAGCAGCAGGGCGCTGGCCAGCCCGCCGGCGAGGCAGACGATGAGCCCGTCGAGCACGGCGTGGCGCGTGACGCCGCCGCGGGCCCGCAACAGCAGCGCGAAGAAGGTGGCGAGCAGCGCGTACCCCGGCACGGTCGCGGCGTCGGCCAGCAGCGGCTGGTCCGTGACGTAGGGGCGGACGATCACGCCGACCAGGAAGAACAGCGCGGCCACACCCATGATCGGCCAGGCGGCACGCGGTCGTACCGGGCTGCGCAGCGGGACCGTGGCGCAGGCCAGCACGGCGCCGAGGCCGATGAGGGCGAAGGCGGCTCCGTTGACGGAGGGGGACAGGTCGAGCGTGTAGAGGACCGTCGCCACCGCGCCGGCTCCGCCGAACATCTGCCACCACCGGCGCCCGGCATGCGACGCTGCAGCGGATCGCACGCGGCATCGCCCCCCGGCACCGGTCAGCTCATCAGCGCCCCCGCCGGCAGCGCACCGTCCGCCGGGTCGTCCCCGGCGGGGTCGCCGTGGACGAACAGCGTCGGGCACGCACAGTGACGCAGGAGCTCGCCCGCCACGGCGCCGAGCAGACCTCCGCCGGTGCCGCGCGGGCCCAGGATCATCATGCGGGCTCGGCGCGACGTGCGTACGAGAGTTGGCGCAGGATCTCCGACGAGAAGCGTGCGCCGGACCTCGACGAGCTCGCCCGGGCACGCGGCGGCGGCGCGGTCCAGCAGTCGCCGGCCGGCCGGTACCGCGGCGTCCGTGGCGGCCACGTGCGCGATCTCCAGCGTCACGCCGCGCCGCCGGGCCTCGGCGGCGGCCAGGCGCAGCGCCGCCCACGAGCTCGGTGAGCCGTCGACGGCCACCAGCAGCGGCCCGGCCGGAGGGCGGACGCCGTGGGCCACCACCACCGGGCAGCGGGCCCGGGACACGACCTGCACCAGCACGGGGTCGAGCGGAAGCCGGACGCCCGTCGCCGGGTCGTCGGCGCCGAGCACCAGCAGGCCCGCCGTCCGGCTGCGCCGCAGCAGCTCCCGCACCGGCTGCCCGTCGACGACCAGGCCCTCGCCCCGGACGCCGGGGACGCTGCGGGCGGCCGTCGCCACAGCTTCTTCCACTATTCGCCCGGCTTCCTGTCGCGCCGAGGCGTAATCCGAGGGATCATCGGTGTATCGCATGCCCGGCCAGGCGAACACGTGCAGGATCCGCAACGGCTGCCCGCGCGTCACCGCCTCCCGGGCGCCCAGCCGTGCCGCGGCCAGGCCCGCGGCCGTTCCGTTCACGCCCACGACGACAGGAGCAGGGCCCGGAATCTGCATCGGTTCACCACCTCCGAGCACCACGACGACGCGGTCTACCGACCATTATCTATGGTTCAACGGCGGAGCCGGTCGTGATCAATACCTCAGCGGTCGACTGTCCTGATGACCCGTTCAGCTCGAGGGTTTACGGTGAACGGCAGATTTATAGGTGACATCTGCCGGTGAAGTGAGGGAAATAGATGACGGATGTCAAGCTCGACCACCCCGGTGGCCAGTTGTCCCTGCCGGTGCGCCCGGCGGTCGAAGGCCCGGGTGGAATCGAGATCAGCGCCCTCCTCAAGGAGACCGGTTACGTCACCCTGGACCAGGGCTTCGTCAACACGGCATCGTGCGCGTCGGGGATCACCTACATCGACGGTGATGCCGGCATTCTGCGCTACCGGGGCTTCCCGATCGAGCAGCTCGCGGGCAAGGCCTCCTTCCTGGAGGTCTCCTACCTGCTGATCCACGACGCGCTGCCGACGCCGGCGCAGCTCGCGGAGTTCGCGGACAAGATCCGCGTGCACACGCTGCTGCAGGAAGAGATGCGCGCCTTCTTCTCGGGCTTCCCCCGCGACGCGCACCCGATGGCGGTGCTGTCCTCGGCGGTGACCGCGCTGTCGACCTTCTACCAGGACGCGCTCGACCCGACCGACCCCGAGCAGGTCGAGATCTCCGCGATCCGGCTCATGGCGAAACTGCCGACCATCGCGGCGTACGCGTACAAGAAGTCGATCGGCCACCCGCTGCCGTACCCGGACAACTCGCTCGACTACGTCGAGAACTTCCTGCGCATGACCTTCGGGCTGCCCACGGTCGAGTACCCGGTCGACCCGAAGATCGCCAAGATCCTCGACATGCTCTTCGTGCTGCACGCCGACCACGAGCAGAACTGCTCCACCTCCACGGTGCGCCTGGTCGGTTCCGCGCAGGCCAACCTCTTCGCCTCGGTCGCCGCGGGCATCAACGCGCTGTCCGGCCCGTTGCACGGCGGCGCCAACTCGGCGGTGCTGGAGATGCTCGAGCAGATCCGCAACGACGGTGGCGACGTCCAGTCCTTCGTTCGCCGGGTCAAGGCGAAGGAGAAGGGCGTCAAGCTGATGGGCTTCGGCCACCGGGTCTACAAGAACTACGACCCGCGGGCCGCGATCGTCAAGAAGGCGGCGCAGGAGGTGCTGGCCACGCTGGAGCGGCCGGACCCGCTGCTGGAGATCGCCTTCCAGCTCGAGGAGATCGCCCTCGCCGACGACTACTTCGTCTCGCGCAAGCTCTACCCCAACGTGGACTTCTACACGGGCCTGATCTACAAGGCCCTGGGCTTCCCCACGAAGATGTTCACCGTGCTGTTCGCGCTCGGCCGGCTCCCCGGCTGGATCGCGCAGTGGGGCGAGATGATGGCCGACCCGACCACGAAGATCGGTCGTCCCCGCCAGCTCTACACCGGCGCGGCGGAGCGGCAGTTCGTGCCGATCACCGAGCGCTGAGTTCCGTTTCGCTCGTCGGCCGCCCCGGCCTCGCCGGGGCGGCCGAGTGCGTTTCCCGGCCCGTCCGGCGACGGACCACTGTGGACGAGCGGGACGGCGGGGCATGAGTCGGCGCCCGATCGGGCATGTTCCTCGTCCGAGGCGCCGCGCCGGGGGAGGATGCATGGACGTCGTCATCGGGATCGACACCGGGACCACCGCCACCAAGGCGATCGCGGCCGGCCTCGACGGCGAGGTGCGCGCCCTGACCAGCGTGCACTATCCGTTGTCGGTGCCCGGCCCCGGCCGCGCCGAGCTCGACCCCGGGCTGCTGCGCGACGCCGCGGTGCAGGCCCTCGTCGCCGTGGCGAGGGCGTGTGACGAGCGCGGCGACCGGGTGCTCGCGGTGAGCCTCAGCGCCTTCCTGCACGGGCTCGCCCCGATGGACGCCGGCGGTCATCCCACCGGGCCGGTGATCACCTGGGCGGACAACCGCTCGTCGCGGCAGAGCGAGGAGATCGCCGCCTCCGGCCGCGCCAAGGCTCTGCAGGCGCGCACCGGCACGCCCGTGCACCCGATGGCCCCGCTGGCGAAGCTGGCCTGGTGGCGTGCCCACGACCCGGCGACGCTGCGGGAGACCCCGCGTTGGGGCGGCGTCAAGGAGATCGTGCTCGGCGGCCTCGCCCGCGAGGGATTCCTGGTCGACCTTTCCGTCGCCTCCGGCACCGGGCTGTACGACATCCACGAGCGCCGCTGGGATCCGGAGGCACTGGACATCGCCGGCATCGAGGCCGGCCGGCTCGCCGAGGTGGTGCCGACCACCACCGTGCTGACGCTGCGCGCCGAGGTCGCCTCCGCGGCCGGGCTGCCGCCGGACACCCCGCTGATCATCGGCGCCGCCGACGGGCCACTGGCGAACCTCGGCGTCGGCGCCACCCCCGCCGGGGTGGCCGCGGTGTCGCTGGGCACCAGCGGGGCGCTGCGGACCGTGGTCGGTGCGCCCACGGCCGACGCGGCGGGGCGATTGTTCTGCTACGCCCTCACCGAGGACCGCTGGGTGCTCGGCGGCGCGGTCAACAACGCCGGGTCGGTGGTCCGCTGGGCCGGTCGGACGATGGCCGAGGGCATCGACCGCCCGGCGGCCGAGGGCGAGGACGCCGACACCCGCGACGCCGCGCTGCTGGTCGAGGCGGCAGCGGTGGCGCCGGGCAGCGACGGGCTGCTCTGCCTGCCGTACCTGCTCGGCGAGCGTGCGCCGTGGTGGCGCGGCGGGATGCGCGGGGCGTACCTCGGGCTGCGCCGCGAACACGGTCGCGCCCATCTCGTCCGCGCCGCGGTCGAGGGGGTCTGCCAGCAACTGGCCCTGGTCCGCGACACCTTCGCCGCCGAGGGCGTCGAGATGCGCGAGGTACGGGCGACCGGCGGCGCGGTCGCCTCCGGGCTGTGGATCGGCGTGCTGGCGGCGGCCCTGGACCTGCCGGTGGCGATCGCCGACACCCCGGAGGGCACCGCCCTGGGCGCATGCCTGCTGGGCCTGCACGCGATCGGCGGCCTGCCGGACCTGGACCGGGCCGCCTCCCTCGTGGACATCACCCGGCACACCCGGCCGGACCCGCAGGACGCGGCGCTCTACCGGCGGCTGCGGCCCCTGGTGGAGCGGTCGGCGCTCGCCGTCACCGACGTGGTGACCGAGCTGGACAGGCTGGCACCCTCCCCGCTGCCGGACACGGAGAAGGCGGTCGGCGCCCCGGGAACCGACACCTCCCGGTGAAGGTGAGCTTGGCCACGACGACCCGCGTTGACGGGGCGGGCGGCGGTGCGACAGAGTGACCGGCGAGCGGTAGCGGAGGAACCCGGTGCGAGTCCGGGACGGTCCCGCCACTGTGACCGGGCCATCGTGGTGTGCCCGGGAGTCAGGAGACTCCGGCCGCTCTCACCCTTGCCCACGCGGGCGTGGACACCCGCGGAAAGGACCGTGGCGTGACGCCGTACCCGTTCTCCGCCGTCGTCGGCCTCGACGATCTGCGCCTCGCCCTGCTGCTCACGGCGGTGTCACCGGCCGTCGGCGGGGTGCTCGTCCGCGGCGAGAAGGGCACCGCCAAGAGCACCGTCGTGCGGGCGCTCGCCGCGCTGCTGCCCGAGGTCGACGTGGTGCGCGGCTGCCGCTTCGCCTGCGATCCGGCCGCGCCCGATCCCGGCTGTCCCGACGGTCCGCACGAGGTCGGCGCGCCGCGCGGGCACCGGCCCGCCGCCCTGGTCGAGCTTCCCGTGGGTGCCACCGAGGACCGCGTGGTGGGCACCCTCGACATTCAGCGCGCGCTGGCCGACGGCGTGAAGGCGTACGAGCCGGGCCTGCTCGCGACGGCGCACCGGGGCGCCCTGTACGTCGACGAGGTCAACCTGCTGCCCGACCACCTGGTGGACCTGCTGCTGGACGCGGCGGCGATGGGCCGCGCCCACGTCGAGCGCGACGGGGTGTCCGTCAAGCACGCCTCCCGGTTCCTGCTGGTCGGCACCATGAACCCGGAGGAGGGCGAGCCACGCCCGCAGCTCGTCGACCGGTTCGGCCTGGTCGTCACCGTGGCCGCGCCCCGCGACGCGGTACAGCGGGCCGAGGTCGTCCGGCGGCGCCTCGCCTACGAGGCCGACCCGGAGGGTTTCGCCGCCCGCTTCACCGCCGACGAGAGTGCCCTGGCGGCGCGGATCGTGGCGGCGCGCGCGGCCGTGCCCTCGGTGGCGCTGCCGGACGCCGAGCTGGACCGCATCGCCCGGGTCTGCCTGGCCTACGGCGTCGACGGCATGCGTGCCGACATCGTGGTGGCCCGTTGCGCGGTCGCCCTGGCGGCGTGGCACGGCCGCGACCGGGTCACGGCCGGTGACGTCCGCGACGCCGCCCGGCTCGCGCTGCCGCATCGCCGCCGCAAGGATCCCCTGGACCCGCCCGGCACCGACGAGCAGCGCCTGGAAGAAGCCCTCGAGCAGGCCGGCGGGGACGACGACCCGGGCGACCCGCCGCCCCCACCGGAACCCGACGGTGGTCCCGACGACGCCGGCCCCGACGGCGGCCCCCGCGGCCCCGACGGCGGCGGCCGCGACGACAGCCCCCGCGGCCCGGACGGCGGCGGCCGCGACGACAGCCCCGGCGGCCCCGACGGCGGCGGTCCCGGCGCCGGGCCCGACAACGGGCCGGACGGACGCACGCCGGATAGCGGCGTCGACCCTCGGGACCAGCGGTCGGACGAGCAGGCCGCGGATGGCGGCGAGCCGCGCCAGGCGTCGGCCTCCGGCGGCCTGGCGCAGGCCGGCGCGGCCTACCGGCCGCGGACACTGCGGATCGGTGCGCGCGGCGAAGGCGGCCATGCCGGCCGCCGGTCGCCCGCGTTCGCCCGCCGGGGTCGCGTGGTCGGGTCTCGCGTGCCGCGCGGCAAGCTCTCCGGTGCCCCGCACCTGCCGGCGACCCTGCGGGCAGCGCTGCACCGCGGCGGTTTCGGCACGACCGCGGCGCACCCGACCCGCGGAGTCCCCTCGCCTCGCGCCCTCGCCGGGGTGCGGCCGTGCGACCTGCGCGAGTCCGTACACGTGGGACGCGAGGCCAACCTCGTGCTGTTCGTCGTCGACGCCTCCGGGTCGATGGCGGCCCGCAAGCGGATGACCGTGGTCAAGACCGCCGTACTGTCGCTGCTGCGCGACGCCTACCACCGGCGCGACCGGATCGGGATGATCACGTTCCGGGGGTCCGCCGCGGAGCAGGTGCTGCCGCCCACCTCCAGCCACGAGGTGGGGGTGCTGCGCCTGGCGAGCCTGCGGACCGGGGGGCGTACCCCGCTGGCCGCCGGGCTGCGCACCGCCGCCGCGACCATCGCCACCGAACGCCGCCGCGACCCGCGCCGCAGGCCGCTGCTGGTCGTGGTCACCGACGGACGGGCGACCAGCGGGGGTGACCCCGTACGCCTCGCGCCCGCGCTGGCCGGCGTGGCGACCGTCGTGGTCGACTGCGAGTCCGGACCCGTCCGTCTCGGCCTGGCCCGCCGCCTGGCCGCCGCCCTGAACGCCGACGTCATGCCGCTCGAGGCCCTGGCCGCGAGCGGATTCTCGAGGAGCGCCGCCTGATGCCGCAGGGACAGGTCACCACGGTTCCCGACGACGGGCTCACCACCCGCCAGCGCCGCCGCCAGGCCGTCCTGGCCGTCCACACCGGACACGGCAAGGGCAAGTCCACCGCCGCGTTCGGGATGGCACTGCGCGCGTGGAGCGCCGGCTGGCCGGTCGGCGTCTTCCAGTTCGTCAAGAGCGAGAAGTGGCGGGTCGGCGAGGAGGCCGCGCTCAAGGCCCTCGGCCAGGTGAGCGGCGGCGCGCCGGTCGCCTGGCACAAGATGGGCGAGGGCTGGTCCTGGATCCAGCGGGCCGGCACCGAGCGCGACCACGCCGCCGAGGCGGCCGAGGGCTGGGCCCAGATCAAGCGCGACCTCGCCGCCGAGACGCACACGTTCTACGTGCTCGACGAGTTCACCTATCCGATGAAGTGGGGCTGGGTCGACGTCGCCGACGTGGTGGAGACCCTGCGGACCCGCCCCGGTACCCAGCACGTCGTCATCACCGGGCGCGACGCCCATCCCGACCTGCTCGCGGCGGCCGACCTGGTCACCGAGATGACCAAGGTCAAGCACCCGATGGACGCGGGCCGCAAGGGCCAGCGGGGCATCGAGTGGTGACCGTACCCCGCATCGTCATCGCCGCGCCGGCCTCGGGGCACGGCAAGACCACGGTGGCCACCGGCCTGCTGGCGGCGTACGCGCGCCGGGGTCTGCCGGTCTCGCCCTTCAAGGTGGGGCCGGACTACATCGATCCCGGCTACCACGCGCTCGCCGCCGGACGGCCGGGACGCAACCTCGACCCGGTCATGGTGGGCGAGGAGCTGATCGGGCCGCTCTTCGCGCACGGCTCGGCCGGCACGGAGCTGGCCGTGGTCGAGGGCGTCATGGGCCTCTACGACGGGCGCACCGGCGCCGGCGACACCGGGTCCACCGCGCACGTGGCGAGCCTGCTCGACGCCCCCGTGGTGCTGGTCGTCAACGCCGCCGCGCAGGGCCGGTCGGTGGCCGCGCTGGTGCACGGCTTCCGCAGTTTCGGCACCGTACGCCTCGGCGGCGTCATCCTCAACCAGGTCGGCTCGGACCGGCACGAGGCGCTGCTGCGGGAGGCCTGCGAGGAGGTCGGCACCCCGGTCCTGGGCGCCCTGCGCCGCGCCGACGCCGTCGAGGCCCCGTCACGGCACCTCGGCCTGGTACCCGCGGCCGAGCGTCGGGCCGAGGCGCTCGCGTCGGTGGAGGCCCTGGCGGCCCTCGTGGAGTCCTCGGTGGATCTCGACGCGCTGCTGGCGCTCGCCCGCTCGGCGCCGCCGCTGCGGGCCACCGCGTGGACCCCGGAGGCCGAGGCGCCGGTGCCGGGCCGTCCGGTGGTCGCGCTCGCCGGTGGTCCGGCGTTCACCTTCGCGTACGCCGAGACGGCCGAACTGCTCGCCGGCGCGGGCGCCGAGGTCGTGGTGGTGGACCCGCTGCGCGACGAGGCCCTGCCGGCGGGCACCCGCGCGCTGGTCGTCGGCGGCGGCTTTCCGGAGGTGTACGCCGCGGAGCTCTCCGCCAACGAGCCGCTGCGCCGGGAGGTCGCGTCGCTGGCGGCGGCGGGCCGGCCGATCGTCGCCGAGTGTGCGGGCCTGCTGTGGCTCTGCCGCAGCCTGGACGGCGCCCCGATGTGCGGCGTCCTGGACGCGGAAGCCGCGATGACGCGCACCCTGACGCTCGGCTACCGGGACGCGGTGGCCCTGACGGACAGCCCGCTGCTGCCGGCGGGTGCCCGGATCACCGGCCACGAGTTCCACCGCACCACCGTCCACCCACGCTCGGGTCTGCTGCTGGAACCGGCCGGGGGAGCGGCCTGGGCCTGGCGGGAGGCGGACCCGGAGGGCTTCGCGACTCCCGGTCTGCACGCCTCCTACCTGCACCTGCACTGGGCCGCCGAGAAGGCGCTCGCCCACCGGCTGGTCGCGACCGCGGCGGCCGTTCCCGCCCCGGCGTGACGGCTACCTCCGCGCCGGTGACGCTCGGCGTCGGTCTCCGCTCCGGCGTGCCGGCGGCGGCGCTGGACCACGCGGTCGACGCCGCGCTGGCGCTCGCCGGGCTCGCCGTGGCCCGCGTCGCCGCGATCGCCACCCTCGACCGCCGGGCGCGGCTCGTCGAGCCCGTCGCCACCCGCCGCGGGTGGCCGCTGGTGCTGTTCGCGCCCGAGCTGCTCGCCGGTGTCGAGGTGCCGCACCCGTCCGTCCGGGTGGCCGCGGCCGCGGGTGTGCCCAGTGTCGCCGAGGCCGCCGCGCTCAGGGCGGCCGGTCGGGGCGCGGTGCTGCTGCTGCCCAAGCGGGTGCTGGGGCACGTCACCGTCGCCATCGCGCAGAGCGCTACCGGCTGATCCCGTCAGGGCAGCGGCCACTCGTGCACCGGCACGTTCTCGTGCATCGGCGGCAGATAACGGCGCAGCATCTCGTGCAGGGCGCCCTGCCGATCGAGCCCGTCGCCCTCCAGCGCGTGCAGCGTCTCGACCTGCCAGGTGGCGCCGTTGCGGCCGGTGAGACAGCGCTGCTCGATGATGCCGAGCAGCCGGTCGCGTTCCGGCTGCGACACCCCCCACTTCTCCAGGCCCTCGTGGGCGAGCGGCAGCAACCGGCGCAGCACCAGCTCCGACACCGGCACGTAGCCGAGCCCGGGCCAGAAGACCGAGGCGGCGATGCCGTGCCGGGCGCACGAGTGGAAGTTCTCCTCCGCCGCGCTGAACGACATCTGGGTCCAGACCGGACGGTCCGCCTCGGCCAGCATCCGCACCAGGCCGTAGTAGAACGCGCCGTTGGCCACGGTGTCCACGACCGTCGGGCCGGCCGGCAGCACCCGGTTCTCCACGCGCAGGTGTGGCCGGTCCTTCACCACCGCGTAGATCGGGCGGTTCCAGCGGTAGACCGTGCCGTTGTGCAGCCGGAGCTCGCTGAGCTGCGGGATGTCGCCGCTCTCCAGGACCTGCTCCGGGTCCTCCTCGTCGCAGATCGGCAGCAGCGCCGGGAAGTAGCGCACGTTCTCCTCGAACAGGTCGAAGACCGAGGTGATCCAGCGCTCGCCGAACCACACCCGGGGGCGTACGCCCTGGGCGCGGATCTCCTCCGAGCGGGTGTCGGTCGCCTGCTCGAACAGCGGGATGCGGGTCTCTCGCCACAGCTCCCGCCCGAACAGCAGCGGCGAGTTCGCGCCGAGGGCGACCTGCACCCCGGCGATCACCTGGGCCGCGTTCCAGTACGCGGCGAACTGGTGCGGGCTCACCTGCAGGTGGAACTGGGTGCTGGTGCAGGCCGCCTCCGGTGCGATGCTGTCCGTGGTGACGGCGAGCCGGTCGATGCCGTCGATGCGGATGTCGAGGTCCTCGCCGCGGGCGGCGAAGATCTGCTCGTTGAGCAGCGCATAGCGCGGGTTGGCCGACAGCGTGTCGCCGGTGAGATGCTCGCGGCGCAGCGTCGGCAGGATGCCGATCATGACCATGTGCGCGCCGACGCCGCGGGCGTGCTGCTCGGCGTTGTTCAGGCTGGCCCGCAGCTCGCGCTCGAGATCGCTGTTCTCCTCGCCGGAGAGCCGCCGCGGCGCCACGTTGATCTCGATGTTGAACTGGCCCAGCTCGGTCTGGAAGTCGGGGTCGGCGAGCGCGGCGAGCACCTCGGCGTTGCGCATCGCAGGGTCGGCGTTGTCGTCGACGAGGTTGAGCTCGATCTCCATGCCGGTCAGCGGCCGCTCGAACTCGAAGCGCGACTCGCGCAGCATCGAGGCGAAGACGTCGAGACTGCGGCGGATCTTGTGCCGGTACCTGGTCCGGTCCTCGCGGGAGAATTCCCGACGCTCGACCTCTTCGCCCACCGCGCACCGCCCTTCCGCGAGCCCACGACTATGATCTGCCAGTCCGCCCCTCGGCGCACGACGGCACGCGCCGACTCGTCACCAGGAGGTTCGCGCGTGCGCCGCATACCTGCCCTCTTCGCGACCGTCGCAATCGCCGAGGCGGTGAGCTGGGCGCTGCTGCTCACCGGAATGTTCTTCAAGTACGTGGTCGTGCACGACGACATCGGGGTGAAGATCGCCGGTCCGGTCCACGGGGCCCTGTTCGTGGCGTACCTCGGCGTGACGGTGGTGCAGGCCCGGGCCGGCGGCTGGCGATGGTGGGTGACGCTGCTGGCGTTGGCGAGCTCCGTGCCGCCGTTCGCCACCGTCGTCTTCGAGCGCTGGGCGCGCGCGAAGGGTCTGGTGCGGACGACGGCAGCGGATCCCGTCACCGGTACTTTACAGAAAGTCACCCAGCATCGACACTGATCGCTGCTGTGTCGCTCTGGCGGGCTCAGCTCATCCAGGCGGCGGCCACGGCGGCGGTCACGGTCAGGCCGAGCGCGGCCTGAATCAGCAGTCCCGGGCCGAGGTGCGACCACATCGTGGGAATCCGCGGCGTGTACGGCTGCAGCGTCTCCAGGTTGATCACCTGGTGCAGCCGTGCCGGCAGATCGGGGTCCTTCTGCGGCACCGTGCGCACCTGCACCAGATCCCCGCGGTGCAGCGCCGACTGGGGGAGCTGGCCGTGCATCTCCACCTCGTAGACCTGGCCCAGGTCGTCGCGCAGCCGTACCGGGGTGACCAGGTATTCGGGGCCTTTCTTCAGATCTTTGAGCGTGCGGCGGGCGGCACCGCGGCCCCCGCCGCGCACAGCGGCCATCACCAGTGAGCCGAGCGCGTGGGCGACGGACGCGGTCAGGAAGACGAGGATCACGAGCGGCTTGCCGACCTTGACCTCGCGGGTGTACGAGGCCTGGAAGCCGAGGAGCCGTCCGGTGATGACGGGCCCGGCATGCCGGAGCACATGTTCGCGGAACAGATCGGAGTCATCCATGGGGACCACCTCCTGGGGGGTGCCTTCAGGGTACGAAGAGCGATAGTGCGACCACAGTGAGTGAAATCTCGCCTCACGTTCACGCGTGATCTCGATCGTTTGGCGGACAACGGACCGGGAAACCCTGCGGTCCGAACCCCCTCGATCAGGAAGTGGCGCATGAAACTTCCCTCTCCCAGAGGCCCCGTGTCGGACGCCGTCATCACCGCGCTCGCCCAGGCGCCGCACGCCTTCACCGCCGGTGACGCCGGGTCGGACGACGACCTGCACCTGAGCCTGTTCGTCCTCTACGAGCTGCACTACCGCGGCTGGGACGGCGTCGACGACACCTGGGAATGGCACCCGGGCCTGCTCGGCCTGCGGGCACGCCTCGAGGCCGCCTTCGAGGCCGAGCTCCGCCGGCTTGCCGTACCCGAGATCACCGGCGACGTGCCGCACACCCTGACCGCCATGACGAGCGAGACCGGCGGGTCGTCGCTGTCGGGCTACGTGCGCCGCCGCGCCACCTACGAGCAGTTCCGGGAGTTCGCCACCCACCGGTCGATCTACCACCTCCGCGAGGCGGACCCGCACACCTTCGCGATACCCCGGCTCGGCGGCGCGGCCAAGGCCGCCCTCATCGAGGTCCAGATCGACGAGTACGGCGCAGGCGTCGTCCGGCGCATGCACCAGGAGATGTTCAAGGACACGATGAGCGCGCTCGGGCTCGACACCACCTACGGGGCGTACGTGGAGGTGGTGCCCTGGCAGACGCTGGCGAACAACAACCTCATGTCGCTGTTCGGCCTGCACCGCCGACGGCGCGGGGCACTGCTCGGGCACCTGGCCGCGTACGAGATGACCTCGACCGGCCCGAACCGCGCCTACGGCAACGGCCTGCGCCGCCTCGGCGGCGACGAGAAGGCGACCCGCTTCTACGACGAGCACGTCGAGGCGGACGCGGTCCACGAGCAGATCGCCGCGTTCGACATGTGCGGCTCCTTCTGCGCGGCCGAGCCCGCGCTGGCCGCCGACGTGCTCTTCGGCGCCCGCTGCGCGCTCGCGCTCGAGGACCGCTGGGCCGAGTACGTCCTGTCCCGCTGGGAGGCGGGGGAGTCGTCACTGCGCGAGTGACCGGCACGACCGCCCAGCCTTCCGGCTCAGCCCGCAGTTTCCGGCTCGGGGCTGCCAGTTTCCGGCTCGGGGCCGCCAGTTTCCGGCTCGGGGCCGCCGGTTTCCGGCTCGGGCCGGCGCAGCTTCCCGGCCCGGGGCCCGGTGCAGCCTTCCGGCTCGGCGTTTCTCGCCTCGCTAACGGTCGCGGGGGCCGGGCTTGTCGCGGCCGGTTCCGGCGCGGAAGCCGACGGCCTTGTGCGTACCGTCGCAGAAGGGCTTGATGGCCGATCTGCCGCACCGGCAGAGCGCCACCGTGGCCCGGCCCGGATCGATGATCTGCCCGTCCGGGGTCCGCAGGGTGAAGGTGCCACGCAGCAGCAACGGGCCGTCCTCGTAGGGAACGACGACCGCGCCGTGTTCATCGGCGGTCTCGGGCGCAACAGTCATGCCGCAGCGGTTGCCCGCAACCCGGCGCAGGGAAACAGCCGCCGACCGGTGGTGGTCCTGACCCCGTCCGTCTACCGATTGGGCGAAAGCGGCCCGGAGCTGCGCGGTTCACGGTGAACTTGAGCGTGAACGCCTGTCGCAGGCGAGCTACGGGGGTGGAACGGCATGGCCTTGGTCGGCATGAAGTACGTTAATCCGGACAGCGTGCTCGCACGCACGGCGTGGGAGATGGTCCAGGCGCACGCGGGCGGCCGGGGCCCGCACGACGGCATCACCATCTGCCCGGTCTGCGGCGAGGCCCTGCCGTGCACCGCCGGCCGGGCCGCGGCCGAGGTCGTCGCCGCGGCGGGCCTGGCGGAGAGCTCCGGCCTGATCGCGGCGGCCCGAGGCGGCCCCGGCGCCTCCCCACTCGGACTCCCGGCGGCAGCCATCCAGCAGGCCACGGTCGCCATGCCCCCGAACCCGGCCCCCACCTACTCGCCGTCCGCACCGAGCACCGACCTCCCCCCGCTCCCCACCGCCACGCCGGCCACGCCCCCGTCGGCGTCGTCGTTCTCCCCGTACGCGTCGGCGCCCGCACTCCCGCCGGCCGACGTCCCGGGCGGCTCGCCGTCGTTCCCGCTCCCCACGGAACCGCTGCCGACTCCGGCTTATGCATCCCCGGCCGACTCACCGTCCCCGCCGCCCTTCGAGCCGGCCATTTACCCTCGCACATCGGCCCCGCACACCACGCCGGACCCGCTGACCGACCCGCTGAGCGCACGCACCCCGTTGACCTCGCTGGACCCACTGACCTCGCCAGACCCGCTGACTGCGCCGAACCCGCCCAGCGCGCGCAACTCTCTGACCTCGCCGGGCCCAGTCACCTCGCCGGGCCCGCTGACTGCGCCGGACCCGCTGACCGGGCGGAATTCGTTGACCTCGCCAGACCCAGGGACCGCATCGGCGCCGGACCCGCGGACCGCGTCCGATCCGCTGAACCCGAGAGACGGGGGGCCTGCGTCGGCCCTGATGGCCGCGTCGGCCCCGCCCGAACCGCTGACGCCGCCCGCCTATAACCGCGTTCCCTATCGGGCCGGTCCCGCGCCGGAGCCGACCGGCCTGTCGTTCTCGGCGCCCGTATCCTCGCCGCCGGCTCAGGGACCGGTCGTCGACCCCCAGGCGGCCCCGCCGTCGGGCCTTCGCCCGCCGCCGCACGACATGCCCCCATCGAGCGCTGTGCGCCCAGCCTCTGACTCTCCCGCAACCCCCGCGACTCCCGCAGCCCCCGCGCCTCCCGGCGGCCTCGCCGCTCCTGGCGGCCCTGCCGCTCGCCCGCCGATGGCTGCGTCCCAAGCATCCCCGCCGACGGCGCTCCCACCAGGATCGGCAGGTCCATCGCCCGCGTCGCCGACCCGCCCGCCGATGGCCCAGCCGCCGGCAACCGAGCCGTCATCGACCTGGCAGCCGACCCCGCCGGCGGCGCCGCAGGCGGCACCCCACTCATCCGCTCCACCGTCGCCGGCAGGCGAGCCTTCCGGCCTCAGGCCTGCTCCTTCCGGGCTCCGGCCTGCCTCCTCCGGCCTCCAGCCCACCCCGTCCGGCCCTCCGCCCGGCGCCGCACCCGCCACGTCCTGGCCCGCCCCGCAAGCCGCGCCGCCGCAGCCGGGCGCCCCGACCCCACCCACCACGCCGTCCGGCCTGGCGCAGCCCGGTCCCGGCCGGCCGGGCGCCGCGGTTCCGCCCACCGCCCAGCCGGATCTGGCGCACCCCGGTCCCGGCCGGCCGGGCGCCCGCCCGCCCGCCGCGCCACCCGGCGCCGCGATGCCGCCTGCCGCCCAGCCGGGCGTGCGCCCGGGACCGACCCAGCCGAACGGCTCGATGGCGCCCGCCGCACATCCCGCCGCCGCACATCCCGCCGCCGCGCATAGTGGTGCCGCCCAGCCGTCGCTGCCGCCCGGAGCCCCACCCGCGGTGCCTGGGGCGCGCCCGTCGCCAGGCCCGGGACAGATGCCGTCCGCAGCGCAGGACGTGGACCCGCTGTTGCTCGGGCCGCCGCTGTTCGTCCAGCAGAACCGTCCCCTGGATGCACCCCGCTTCACCCCGTCGGCCCGTCCACCGGAAGAACCCGCGCCGCCGGCCCGGCCCGGCCCGGCGAGGCCGCCCGTGGCTGCCGCAGCGCCGCCGCCCGTCGCCGAACCGACCCCCGGCCCGGCCGTGTCCGACCCGACAACACCCGTCGCCGGGGCCGACTCGCCTTCCGGCCTGGCCGGGACCGCCTCGGCCTCCGGCTTGACCCGGACCGCCTCGGTCTCCGGCCTGGCCGGGGGCGAACCGGCCTCCGGCCAGGCCGCGCCTGAAGCAGCCGCACCGCCCGCCGCGACCGGCCCTGCTCCGTCGGGACTCAGGCCTCCCCAGGAGCCGGCGCAGGCAGTCGGAACACCGTCGCCGTCGACTGCGGACAGCGCCTTCCGCACCGCCGACCCGGTCGCCCGTGCGTCCCGCCCGCCGCTCGAACCGCCGCAGCTCGGACAGCTCAACCGGCCCGCCGGCGAGCCCGGCGCCGAACCGGCCCACCCGGCCGCACCCGCCGGGGTCCCGCAGGACGGCCCGGCCAAGCCCGCCACCGCACCCTCCGGCCTTCCGCAGCCGGCAGCCGCCCGATCCGGCCTCGCGCAATCCGCACCCGCTCAGCCGGACGCCGGCCAGTCGGGTCTGGGGCAGTCGGGGCCGGGCCAGTCGGGACTGGCCCGGTCAGGTCCAGGGCAGGCCGCCGCGCAGGCCCCCGGCCAGGCTTCCGGACAGGCTGCGCCTGGGAAGGCTGCTTCCGGGCAGGCCGCCGCCCCGCCGCCGGCCGCACCGGACCGCCCGGCTTCCGGCCTGGACCTGGAGTCCGCCTTCCAACGTCCACCGGCGAGAAGCGACTCCCCGTCCGGGCTGAGCCGCACCGCGCCGGATCGGGCCGCGCCGGGCCCCGGGCGCGAGACATCCGGCTCCGGCGCGCCGTCCGGGCTCTCCCGTCCGGCGGCCGCTCCCGGCGCGTCGTCCGGTTCGAACCGCCCGCAGCAGGCTCCGCGCCCCGGTCGCCCGCCGCTCGAGCCGCCGCAGATGGGCCAGCTCAACCGCCCGGTGCACGCCACGGGCGAGGGCGCCGGCGGTGCGAACCCGGCCCCGTCGGGCCTGACCGCGCAGGGAGGCGCCCAAGGGGCCCCGTCGGGTCTGGGCGGCCCGGGAGCCCCGTCGGGCCTGGGTGCGCAGGGACCCGGGCGGGGGGCGCCGTCGGGCCTGGGTGCGCAGGGACCCGGGCGGGGGGCGCCGTCGGGCCTGGGCGCGCAGGGACCCGGGCGGGGGGCGCCGTCGGGCCCCGGAGTGCAGCAAGCCGGGCAAGGGGCGCCGTCGGGGCTCACCGGGAGAATGCCGGCCGCGGAGGGGGAGCGTGCCGCCGCGCCGCGGCCCGCCGCGACCGGTGAGGAGGAGGCACCGAGCGGGCTGCCCCGGCGCCCGCAGCCGTAGTCCCCCGGCGGCGGTCACTCGGCGGCGCGACACGATGTCGCCTCCGCGTGACAAGCGGGCGGCGAGATCGGTAGCGAGTCGTACACTGAACGTCACCATCGCGGTCGATGTGTTTCGGTGCCGTCCGTGCGGGGCAACAGCGTCGGCGGAGGCGGCTGCGGGCCGGCCTCCGCCGGATCGCCGCATCGGATGTGGTCCGGTGCGGCCGATGGCGTTTCGGGCGCACGGGCACACCGTGCCGGTCGAAGGGAAACGGGCATGCCTATACAGGAGGACTCGTCCCGGGTTCTCGAGGATCTGGACGCCGCGGCGGTCGACTATGCCGCCCGCGTGGCGGCGGCCTCGGACGCCGAACGTGCCGTCCTGCGGGACCGGCTCACCCGGGTCTGCCTGCCCTTCGCCGGCCGGATGGCCCGCCGCTACCGGGGCCGCGGCGAGGCCCTGGAGGACCTCGAGCAGGTCGCGCGTCTTGGCCTGATCAAGGCCATCGACCGGTACGACCCCGAGCGCGGCTCCTTCACGGCGTACGCGGTCATCACGATCTCCGGCGAGATCAAGCGGCACTTCCGGGACCGGACCTGGGGGGTGCACGTGCCGCGGCGGATCCAGGACCTGAGTCTCGAGGTCGGGCACGCCTCGATGGTGCTGACCACCGAGTTGTCGCGGACGCCGACCTCGGCCGAGCTCGCCGAGCGGCTCGGGGTGGGCGAGCCGGCCGTGCGAGAGGCGCTGGAGTCGGCGGCCGGCTATTCGCCGTCGTCGTTGAACGCCCCGGCGGGTGGGGAGGGTACCGCCGAGTTCGGTGACCTGATCGGCGGCGCGGACAGCGACCTGGAGCTGGTCGACGACCGGCTCACCGTGGCCGGGCTGCTGCTGCGCCTGCCGCCGCGGGAACGGCAGATGCTGGCGATGCGCTTCTACGGCAACCGCACCCAGGCCGAGATCGCCACCGAGCTGGGCATCTCGCAGATGCACGTGTCGCGCCTGCTCAGCCGGTCGCTGGCGTGGCTGCGGGAGGCGATGCTCAGCGACGGGCCGCCGCGCTGGGAGGGCGCCGGCGGTCCCGCGGATGCGCACGGCATGCGGATCGCGGTGGACCGCGCGGGCGGCGTGCTCACCGTCCGGGTGCACGGCGAGGTCGACCGGGACACCGCCGATCGCCTGCGGATGTCGTTGCGCCACGCGATCTCGTCGGCCGCCGCGGGGGAGCGGCTGGTGATCGACCTGAACGCCGTGCCGCTGGTCGACGCCGCCGGGGTCTCGGTGCTGCTCGACACGGCGTCGGCCGCCGCCGCGGCCGACATGGACCTGGCCCTGACCGGCGCCCAGCCCTACGTCGCCCGCATTCTCGGCGTCTCCGGCCTGCAGAAGGCGATGGACCCCCGGCGCTGATCAGCTCGTCGCCAGCGAGGCCCAGACGACCTTGCCGCCGGCGCAGGGCAGCCAGTCCCAGGCGTGGGCGCTGGCGTTCACCAGTATGAGCCCGCGGCCGCCGGGCGCGGTCGGTGACGGCCTCGTCGGAAGCATCGGTGGCTCGCTGGAGCCGTCGCGAACGGCGATCTGCAGATAGCGGCGGCGCAGCGTCACGCGCAGGGTCATCATCGTGTGCGCGTGGTCGACGACGTTGCTGACCAGCTCACTCGCGATGAGGCTGGCCGGGGCCACGAGGTGGGGCAGATCCCACCGCAGGCAGGCTTCGGTGGCGATGTTGCGGGCCTGCCGGGCGGCTCCGCGGACGGGCAGGAGCTCGTCGCTCAGGCTCGGCCGCACCCGGCGGTCGTCGTCGAGCACCGCACGCGCCGCGTCGAGCGAGGCGAAGACGAGCAGCTGCTTGTACGCCGCCAGATGCAGGGACTGGCGGGTGCCGGAGCGCGGGCCGCAGAGCAGCACCGGGATGCCGGGCCAGCGCTCGGCCTGCCGGGCGACAGCGGCGAAGACGGCGAGGGCGAGCGGCTCTCTGACGTCGAGGGCCGATATGTCGAGCAGAAGTGCGTCGGGCTGCTCGGCCAGGCACTTCAAGAGCTGTGTGCGTACTTCGGACACGTTGAGCAGCTCGAGGTGGCCGGAGAACACGACGACCAGGCGCCCTCCCTCCGCGCACACCTCCGTCTCGACGCTCACGGCGGTCCCTCCCTGCCCACTGGAGCCCCCGGGGTACCCGTCACCCCGTCGGCGAAACCTCAGGCGTCGTCGGCTTCCATGACGATGATGGCCCCCCCGGCCCCGCGGGTGACGTCGAGCCCGCGGAGCGGGGCGCACGCCACCCGGACGACGACCGCACGCCCGCGCCGGTTGATCGCGTCGAGGGTCACCTCGCCGGACGAGCCCTCGTCGCCGAGCGCACCCCGCAGGATGGGCCTGAGCTGCTCGAACGGCAGGCCTATGTCCAGGTTGAGGAAGTGCTGGCCGACCACCTCGGAGGAGCGCAGTCCCCACAGGTCCTCGGCGCGCTGGTTCCACATGCGGACGCGCAGATCCAGGGTGACCACGGCGACGCCGGCGCGCAGGCTGGTCAGCACGGTCTCCAGGAACGAGTTGGCCTCGTCGAGCTGAGCGCTGCTGACCCTGAGCTGGTCGTTGATGCTCTGGAGCTCGTCGTTGGTGGACTGGAGCTCCTCGTTCATCGTCTCCAGCTCCTCGTTGGTGGACTGGAGCTCCTCGTTCGTGGTCTCCAGTTCCTCGACGGTCGACTGGAGCTCCTCGTTGGTCGTCTCGAGTTCCTCGTTGGTGGACTGGAGCTCCTCGTACGCGGCCTCGAGCTGCTGGTTGGCGTGCTCCAGGTCCGCCTGGAGCCGGCGCGCGGCAGTGACGTCATGGAAGATCAGGTTGACCCCGAGCAGGCTGCCGTCGTTGCCGGTCAGCGGGCTGACCTGCACCTCGAGGTGGGTGGTCTCGCCGTTGCGGCCGTACTCCACGTCGGTGACCCGTAGGGTGCGCCGCTCCAGCTGGGCCTGCTCGATGTAGCGGCGCAGCTCGACCGGGCGGTACGACACCTCCAGGTCGCGGAAGGGCCGCCCGATGTCGCGTGACGACACCCCGAACATCTTCTCGAGCCGCCGGTTGGTCAGCGCCACCAGCCCGTCGGAGGTGAGGCCGAGCTGCGCGACCGGACTGGCCGCGAAGGCCTCGTTGCGCAGCTCGTCCAGGCCGACGACCGCGCCGTCGACGGTCTGCAACGGCTCGGAGAAGACCGCGCCGGCGATCGGCATGACGCGGGGGACCCGGCGGAACACCCGGCGCTTGAGGTCGATGGGCGTGAAGAGGTTACCGTGGCTGAGGAGCATCTCGGCCTTGCCGAGGAAGAGCACGCCGCCGTCGGCGAGGGCGAAGTGGAACCGGGACAGGATCTTGGCCTGCGTCTCCGCGTTGAAGTACATCAGCGTGTTGCGGCAGGTCAGCAGGTCGATGCGGGAGATCGGCGCATCCTGCACCAGGTCGTTGCGGCCGAAGATGATCGAGCGTCGCAGGTCCTTGCGGAAGGTGAAACGGTTGCCGGCCGGCTCGAAGTACTCGGCAGCGAGCTTGGCCGGCACGGCCTGCATCTCGCGTTCGCCGTAGGTCGCCTGCCGGGCCTCGGCGAGCTGCTCCTCGTCCACATCGGTGGCGTAGATCTTCACCCGTTCCCGGAAGGCGTCGATGCCCAGCGTCTCGGCGAGCGCCATGGCCAGCGTGTAGGCCTCCTCGCCCGAGGCGCACCCCGCGGACCAGATCCGGATGGGCGAGTCGGCGGGCTTGGTCGCCACCAGCGGCTCGAGCACCTCCGTGCGCAGGAAGTCCCAGGACTCGGAATCCCGGAAGAAGCCGGTGACATTGATCAGGATGGTGTTGAACAGCGTGGTGAACTCGTCCGGGTGGACCTGGAGGAAGTCCAGGTACTCCGGGTAGTCGGCGGCTTCGATCTGCGACATGCGGCGGTTGACCCGCCGCATGAGGCTGGATCGCTTGTAGCCGGTGAAGTCGAAACCGCGCGACTCCTTGACATAGACCAGGAGGGCTTCGAAGTCGGGGTCGAAGGGGTTCACGGGCAGACCGTATCTCACGGGCTCGGCGGATCAGGACGACGGCGCCGGATCGTCCACCGAGCCCGACGATCCGAGCTGCGCGATCAGCCGGCGGATCGTCTCGCCGGCCGCTTCCGCGTCGTGTGCCATGTCGTGGAAACGGGCGGTCGTCACCGGGTGCCGGTGGCTGATGGAGCCGGCCATGCGCCGGCTCAGCGCGGACTTCTCCTCCAGCGCGCGCAGGGCCATCCACAGCGCCCCTTCCAGAGCGATCGCCTGCTCATCCAGCAGACTCTCCGGCGACCAGGCGTGACCGACCCGGCACCGGTAGCGCGGCACCGGCTTGTCGCCGAGCTGGAACAGGCTCCCGCCGCAGGCGGGACAGCCGAAGCCCGCCGGTGCGGCGTCGAGCTCGTCGGTGGTCAGCGGGCCGAGTTCGGAGATGGCCACCTCGGCCTCGAGAAGCTGGTCCGCGCGGCGCGGGGGGTGCTCTGGCAGGTCCATGGCGGTGATCCCGGCGATGAGGGCGCCCATCTTGGCGACGGGCACGATGTGGTCGGGCGTGGCGTGGTCGATCGCGGCGCGGGGCATCGAGGCGTGGAGCGCGTCCTCCGGGGCCTGGACCACCGTCGTCCCGCCCCGGGCGGCGATGCTGGCCAGCCCGGCGGCGCCGTCGTCGCGGGCTCCGGAGAGGACGACCCCGATCACCCGTTCGGCGTAGGCCCGGGCCGCGGAGCGGAACAACGGGTCCACGGCGGGACGGTGCCCGTTCTCCGCCGGTCCTCGGGTGAGCCGGATCCGGCCGTCGAGGATCAGCAGGTGGTGGTCGTTGGGGGCCACATAGACGCGGCCGTGCCGCAGCTCCTCGCCGTCGACGGCGGCCGTCGCCGGAAGGGGGCCGCTGCGCGACAGGATCGCCGGCAGCGCACTGGGCGAGTCGCGCGGCACGTGCAGGACCACGAGGACCGCGCCGGGATAGTCCGGCGGGAGCCCGCCGACCAGGGCGCGCAGTGCTTCCACGCCGCCGGCGGAGGCGCCGACGACGACCACGTCGCGGTGCTCGACCGTCACGCCGCTCCTGCCGTCAACTTCGTCCAGACCACCTTACCGTCTGAGACGGGCAAAACGCCCCATGCGTCGGTGAGTTCCCGGACGAGGTGCAGCCCGCGCCCGCCCGCTTCGGAGACGCTCGGGGCCTTGGGCCGCGGCAGCAGCCGGCTGCCGTCGCGGACGGTCAGGCAGACCCGGTCGTCGCGCAGCGCGAGCGTGAACTCCATCGTGGTGTGCGCGTGCCGGACGACATTGGCCACGAGTTCGGTCGCGACGAGGCTGATCGTGGCGGCGAGCTCCCGGAGCTGCCATGCCGCGCAGGCCTGGGACACGAGCTGGCGGACCTGGCGGCAGGCGTCGGGCACGGGCCGCAGCCGGACCCGGATCCGCGGCGGTACCGGCTCGTCGAGCTGCTCGGCGAGCGCCTTCTCGCAGCTTTCCTCCGTGGTCACGGTGTGGCAGCCGGGCCAGTCGCGCAGGGTCCGGGCGGTGTCGGTCTCCGCCCCGCACAGCACGACCGGTACGGCGGGCCACTCGGCGGTACGGCAGACGATGGAGCTCAGTACGTCCAAGGCGGAGGGTTCGGCGACTTCGAGGGCGCTGATGTCGACGAGCAGTGACTGCGGCTGCGCGGAGAGGGACCGCGCAAGGGCCCGTTCCAGGGCGTCGCCAGTGACCGCGTCCAGCACTCCGCTGACCCGCAGCACCGCCACCGGAAGGTCCTGTTCAGGCCGGCAGACAAGCTGACTCGACATCGGCCCCCTTCCGTCGTCGCGCCGCACCCGTCACGTCGTTCGCTCCCTGTGCCCGGCGGCGGGCCGCGGCAAACGCCCCGCGGTAGGAAAGGGCGCGGGAGTCGGCAACCCCCGCGCGCGAAAGTGAAGTACCGTAACGCGCCATGGGTGTGTCTCAGCGGCTGAAGAGCCGGTTCCGCAAGTTTCTGCAGCGTCCGGGCACCACGGTCGATCTCGCGCCGTTGGAGCGGCGGTTGCCGGCGATCGAGGCCCGCGAGGAGGCCCTGCGGGAGCTGGACGACGATGCGCTGACCGCGGCGGCGGGTGAGGCCACCAGCTACGAGGAGATCTGCGCGATCGGGCGGGAGGCCGCCCGGCGTGCGCTGGAGCAGCGCCCGTACGACGTCCAGCTCGTCGGCGCGATGGCGCTGCTGTCCGGCAAGGTGGCCGAGATGGCCACCGGTGAGGGCAAGACGCTCACCGCCACCGTCGCCGCCTACGGCCACGTGCGTCTCGGCAACGGGCCGGTGCACGTGCTCACGGTCAACGACTACCTGGCCCGTCGCGACGCCACCTGGATGGAGCCCGTCTACCGGCTCCTGGGCCTGACCGTCGGCTGGGTCACCGAGGCGTCCACGCCCGAGGAGCGCCGGGAGGCGTACGCCGCCGACGTCACGTACGTCTCGGTCAGCGAGGGGGGCTTCGACTACCTGCGCGACCAGCTCGTCACGTCGGTCGACGACCGGGTGCAGCGCGAGCGTGCCACCGCCATCGTCGACGAGGCCGACTCGATCCTCATCGACGAGGCCCGCGTCCCGATGGTGCTGGCCGGCAGCATCGCCGGCGAGGGCGACCCGGTGCACGACGCCGCCGAGCTGGTCCGCGAGCTGCGCGCGGGCAAGCACTACGAGGTCGCCGAGGACGGCCGCAGCGTCGCCTTCACCGAGGCGGGACTCAAGACCCTCGAGGAGAAGATGGGCCTCGACCTGTACGCCGACGAGAACGTCGCCCAGCTCTCCGCGGTGAACGTGGCCCTGCACGCCCGGGCCCTGCTGCGCCGCGACGTCGACTACATCGTGCGCGACGGCACCGTCGAGCTGATCGACGAGATGCGCGGCCGGGTCGCCCAGCGCCGCCGGTGGCCCGACGGCCTCCAGGCGGCCGTGGAGGCGAAGGAGGGGCTGCACGCCACCGCCGAGGGCGAGGTGCTCGACACCATCACCGTGCAGGCGTACATCGCCCTCTACAAGACCGTCTGCGGCATGACGGCGACCGCGGTGCACGTCGGCGAGCAACTGCGTGAGTACTTCAAGCTCGAGGTGGCGGTGATCCCGTCCAACACCCCGAACATCCGCGAGGACGAGCCCGACAGGATCTACTCGGCCCACGACATGCGCGACGAGGCGCTGGTCGAGGAGATCAAGCTGGCCCACGAGAAGGGCCGGCCCGTGCTGATCGGCACCCTCGACGTCAAGGCCTCGGAGCTGCTCGCCAAGCAGCTCGCCGCCGCGGGCGTCCCGTCGGTGGTGCTGAACGCCAAGAACGACGGCGAGGAGGCCGCGATCATCGCGGAGGCGGGCGCGTACGGCGCCGTCACCGTCTCCACCCAGATGGCCGGCCGCGGCGTCGACATCCGCCTCGGCGGCAGCGACGAGAAGGACCGGGACAAGGTCGTCGAGCTCGGCGGGCTCTACGTGATCGGCAGCGGCCGGCACGACAGCCGCCGCGTCGACGACCAGCTCCGCGGGCGCGCCGGCCGCCAGGGCGACCCGGGCGGCTCGGTCTTCTTCGTCAGCCTCGAGGACGACCTGGTCACCCGGCACGCGGGCGACATCCTGCCGTCCTCGCCGCGGATGGACATGGACGGCGTGGTGCACGACGACCAGGTCGAGTACGCCGTCGAGCACGCCCAGCGGGTCGCCGAGGGCGTCAACCACGAGATCCACCGCAACACCTGGCGCTACAGCGTGGTGATCGAGCAGCAGCGCCTCGCCCTGGCGGAGCGCCGGGAGCGGCTGCTGACCTCCGAGGTCGCCGCGATCATGCTGCTGGAGAAGTCGCCGGACAAGGCGAAGGAGACCGACGAGGACGTGCTCTCCGAGGCGGCCCGTGCCATCGCCCTGTACCACCTGGACCGCCTCTGGGCCGAGCACCTCGCCGAGCTCTCCGAGGTGCGCGAGGGCGTGCACCTGCGGGCCCTGGGCAAGCTCGACCCGCTGGACGAGTTCCACCGCGCGGCGGTGCCGGCGTTCCAGAACCTCTTCACCGAGATCGAGCGCCGCACCATCGAGACGTTCGAGGAGACCGACCTCTCCGACGGCTGGCAGCCGGACCGGGCCGAGCTCGTGCGGCCGAGCGCGACGTGGACCTATCTGGTGCACGACAACCCGTTCGGCTCGGAGCTCGACCGGCTCATCGCGGCGGTCGGCCGCCGCCTCACCTCCGGCGGCAGCTAGGACGTGTGCGGCTCGCCCGCGTGGTGGGCGGCGAGGATGTCGCCGCCGAACTCGCCGCGCGGGCGCCGCAGCACCGTGTGCGCATGGTTGCCGTCGTCGGTGGTGTTGTCGAACTCGATGAGTAGATCGTCGCCCTGAATCCGGTAATAGTGCCGGGTCCCGGGCTGCGGCGGCCCCTCCCAGGCGAAGTGAAGCTCGCCGCCGGCCGGGTCGAGCCCGGCGGCCAGCTCGTCGGGCAGCCGGCCCAGGTAGAGGGAGACGAGCTGGTCGAGTAGCGCGCGCTCCCCGGGCCGCAGGTCCGCCCGGGCGATGCCCGGCGGTGCGATGGGCGCGCTCCGCGGTTGGGTCGCCGTCCTGATGTCGTACGGCGCGACGTCCGCCACAACCGCAACACGGCGCGCCCTCGCCGGCAGCGAGAGCAGCAGCTCCCGCCCGAGGTCCTCCTCGACGCCCAGCGGCCGCAGCACGGGCCGCCCCAGCGCATCCACCCGGGCCGGGTTCGCGCCCAGGAACACCGGCGCGGGCGAGACCCGACCGCCGGAGACCGTCATGCTCACCGACAGGTGATGACCCTCGAAGCGCCACGCCCACTCGTCGTCGCCGGGCGTGCCGAAGACGATCACCCGGTAGTCCTCGCTGTGCCGGCCGCGCCGGCCGCCCTCCCGGCGGTCCAGCACCTCCTCGAGCGCGCACACGGCCATGGCCTGGGCGAACGCGGCGGGGCTCAGGCCGGTGGCGAGCAGCCGGTGTGCGGCCTTGCGCGGGCCGGGGGCGAGGTCGGCGAGCGACAGCCCGGGCCGAGGCTCGGGCCGGTACTCGATCCAGCGGCGCTGCGGGTCACCGAAGGCGACGCCCGCCTCCGGACGGGCCCGCAGCAGGGCGGTAGCGGCGGCGGCCATGTCGGCGGCGAGGCTCATGTCACTCAGCATGCACCGGACGGTCGCGACCGGTGTCTAGGACGGCGGCGAAGGGCACGTCCTGCGCCGGGCGGTCGCGAGCGGCGGCCAGGTCGGCGGCGAAGGGCACGTCCTGCGCCGGGCGGTCGCGAGCGGCGGCCAGGTCGGCGGCGAAGGGCACGTCCTGCACCGGACGGTGGCGGTCGGCGGCCGAGGGCACGTTCTGCACCGCGCGGCAGGGGCGGTGGCGGCGGCCGGGAGACCTCACGCGCCGCGCAGCAGGTCGTTCATCTCGGACAGGCCGTAGAACGCGGCGGTCTCCCGCGCGCTGGGAGCGCCGGCGTCCGGATCCGCGCCCGCGTCGAGTAGCATCCGGACCGTCTCGGCGCATCTGCGGAAGACCGCGGCGGCGAGCGCGGTCTGGCCGCGGTCATTGACCCGGGCCGGGTCGGCGCCGTGCGCGATGAGCGCGGCGACGGTCGGCGGATGGTTATGGTAAGCGGCCAGAATCAGCAGCGTGTCGCCTTGATCATTCGTCAGGTTGGCGGGCAGGCCCTGGCCGAGGTGGCCGGCGAGTTCCTCGGTGCCGCCGGAGCGGGCCAGGTCGAACATCCGGTGCGCGTACGCGATCGTTTCGGCGTCCATTTCCTCGGCCATGCCGGCAGCCTACGATGTTAATCTCCCCTGCATTCCGCGAGGGGGGCAGGGTGAGCGACGGGGTGTACGTCGGCCGCGCCGGTGAGGACGGCGCGCGCAACCAGGGCTGGTTGCTCGGCCATTTCATGCCGGCCGGGGAGCTGCGGCACAGCGATGAAGTCGAGGTGAAGTGGGGTGTGCACCCACCCGGCGACCGCCGCGCCGCCTGGGCCACGCACGAGACGCGGACGGCTTTGCTCGTGCTCATCCGGGGAACCTTCAACATCGAGTTGAGGGATCGGACCGTGGTGCTGCGCGAACCGGGGGACTACGTGGTCTGGGGCCCAGGTCACGATCATTCCTGGCGGGCCGGCGAGGAGGAGACGGTGGTGCTGACCGTGCGCTGGCCGTCGGTGCCCGGCTGGCGGCTGCCACCGGCCCTGCCTCGGGAAACCAGCGTTTATTCATAACTGCAGGAAACGGATGCCCGTCGTTAACCGGCGTGATGGTAATCGCATTCACGGTGCGGGTAAAGACGATGCATCCGTTGGTTATGGAACGAGTTTCCCACAGTGTGGTTGCCGCCTTGACCGCTCGGCCGCGGCCCCGGAAATATCGACCGCGGTTTAAGCGTGCATTAATTGGATCGTCGTTGTGAACGGCGCCGCACTCATTCTTTCGACGCAGGAGGCTTCATGCCGGTCACCGCCCTGCCGGGGCGCACGGGACGACACGCGATGGGGCCCGGCCGCCTGGCCACGATCCGGCGCGCCGCGGTAACCCCGCCGCCGGCCGCCGCCGCCCTGACCGTGACGCTGAACATCCCGCTCTCCGGAGACACGCTGCCACCGCAGGCCCACCGGCTGATCGAGGCCGTCCGGGAACTGGTCGAGGCCGGCCAGGGCTCGGTCGCCCTCGAGCAGCCCCGTCCCGAGCCGGCGCCGCTCGCCCCCGAGCCCGTCCGCGACGGTGGCGTCGAGGTCCGCCTGCTCACCGCCTCGCGCCAGGTGCTGCTCGACGGTGTGCTGCTACCGCTCACCCGCCTCGAGTTCGACCTGCTGCTGTTCCTGGCCGAGCATCCGCGCCGGGTGTTCAGCCGGACCCAGTTGCTCAACGCAGTCTGGGGTTACGAGCACACCGGTGAACGTACGGTCGACGTCCACGTGCGCCGGCTGCGCGTCAAGATGGGCTCGCACCTGCCGCTGATCACCACCGTCTACGGGGTGGGCTACCGGCTCTCCGACGAGGCCCGGATCGTGGTGCTGCCCCACGAGTAACCGGTTCATCGGGCAGGTGGCGTACGGCGTTTCGGCCCTGCCCTAAGCTTTCGCGGTGCATGTGCGTCCCGTGTCGACCGAGGTCCTCGTCCAGGAGCTGGCCGACCGGCTCGCCGGCCAGCACCCGGGGGAGCGGCTGCGGGTGGCGATCGACGGCCCGTCCGCCGCGGACCCCGGCGTGCTGGCCGCCGCCCTGATCGCTCCGCTGCGGTTGCGGGGGCGCCCGGCGGTGCACGTGTCCACGGCCGACTTCCTGCGCCCCGCCTCGCTGCGGCTGGAGTTCGGGCGGACCAACCCGGACTCCTTCTACGCCGGCTGGATCGATGAAGCGGGGCTGCGCCGTGAGGTGCTCGACCCGGCCGGCCCGCTCGGCAGCGGCCGGATCGTGACCCGGCTGTGGAACGCCGCCACCGACCGGGCCGCCCGGGAGCCGTACGCGGAGCTCCCGCCGGAGGCCGTGGTGCTCGTCAGCGGCTCGCTCCTGCTCGGCGCCGGACTGCCGTTCGACGTGACGGTCCATCTCGCACTCTCGCCGGCGGCCCTGGCCCGCCGCACCGACCCGGCCGAGCATTGGACGCTGCCCGCCTTCGCGCGCTACGCGGCCGAGGTCGACCCCGCCGCATTCGCCGACGTCGTTGTCCGCCTGGATGATCCCCGGAGGCCCGCGATGGTCCTCCGCGCATGAGTGAATCTCCGGCCGCACCCCCGTGACCTGCGACGCGAAAGCAGGTTCGCGCAGTCCGTGGCGGTTACGAGCACTGACAGTTATGCTGCGGTTACTTTTTTGCGGGGATCGAGTTTCCGATCTTCGGCGGTGGGTATGAGCGGACCCCACGGTGCGACACCGGCGGGCCGGCAGGGGGAGTCCACCGGCAGGGGCAGAGGGAAGGGCAGGGGAGCACATGCTCGTCAACAGTGCGGTCATCACGGGTAAAGGTGCCGACACCGCCAAGGGACGCTCGACGGACGAGATCGAGCAGATCCGGGCATTGCTGCAGTCCCGGTTCGACGATCTGAACGCCGAATACGAGGAGGCCGTGGCCGAGAACCAGCGGCTCCGGCTGGTCGAGATCGGCGACGCCGCCGGCGACGACCAGGCCGACAGCGGCTCCAAGACCGCCGAGCGCGACGCGGCGACGTCGCTGCTGCGCACCCTGCTCGACCGGCGTACGCAGGCGGAGATCGCCATGCAGCGACTCGACGAGGGCTCGTACGGCAACTGCGAGAGCTGCCACAACCCGATCCCGGTCGAGCGGCTCGAAGTGTTCCCGTCGGCCACCACGTGCGTGCACTGCAAGGCCAACCGCGAGCGTCGCGCGGGCTGATCCTCCTCGTCGCGCACCGGTCCGCCGCCCGTTCGGACGGCGGATCGCTCGCATCGCCGACTACCGTGGACTCATGGGCGAGATCCAGGTCGGCACGGCGTCGTGGACCGACAAGACGCTGCTCGACTCGGGCTGGTATCCCAAGGCGGCGGACACCGCGGAGAAGCGCCTCGCCTACTACGCGAAGCAGTTCCCCGTGGTCGAGGTCGACGCGACGTACTACGGGCCCCCGGCGGAGCAGACCACGAAGCTGTGGGCCGAGCGCACGCCGGACGGATTCACCTTCAACATCAAGGCCTTCAGCCTGCTGACCGGCCATCCGACCAAGGTCTCGGCGATCTACAAAGACCTGCGGCCGGAGACCGACAAGAAGACGGTCTATCCGGACGACCTGCCGCCGCAGGCATACGAGGAGATCTGGACGCGGTTCCTGTCCGCGCTCGATCCCCTGGTGTCGGCCGGCAAGCTGGGCGCGCTGCTGTTCCAGTTCCCGCCGTGGTGGGGCATCCGGCGCTCGCACAAGGACTACCTGTGCGAGGTCGCGGCCCGGTGCAAGCCGCTGCGGCCGGTCTTCGAGTTCCGCAACGCGTCGTGGTTCTCGGGCGACAATGCCGCGGAGACCCTCGGCTTCCTGCGCGAGCACGAGCTGCCCCTGGTCTGCGTCGACATGCCCCAGGGCCACAAGTCGTCGGTGCCGCCCCTGGTCGCGGCCACCGCGGATCTGGCCGTGGTCCGTTTTCACGGTCACAGCGACAAGTGGACCAGTAAGGACATCCACGAGAAGTTCGGCTACGACTATTCGCGCATGGAGCTCCAGGAGTGGGTGCCGAAGCTGCGCACCCTCGCCGACGAGGCCGCGAAGACCCAGGTCTTCATGAACAACTGCTGCATGGACTTCGCCCAGCGCAACGCCGCAACCCTGATCGAACTGCTCGACTAGCCGGGGGTCCGGGTCACCCGCAAGCCGCGGCGGCGGGCCATCTTGGCCATCGCGGTCGCGTCGACGACCGCCGCGCCGCCGGGGTCGTTGTTGAAGTAGACGTACGCCGGCATGTCGGGCAGCCGGTCCAGCCACGACGACAGGGACGCGCGCCCGTAGCGGGGCCACGGCTGCGCTCGCCCCTCGTGCATCCGCAGGTAGGCGAAGTCGGCCGTGAGCCACAGCGGGGTCATCGCTCGCCCCTTGCGGTCCGCCCAGGAGAGCGCGGCGTTGTGGCGCGTGAGCACCTCGCGGACCTCGTCGATCCACCAGCTTTCGTGCCGCGGCTCGACGGCGACCTTCACGCCGCGGGGAAAGAGGCCGAGGGTCTCCTCCAGCGCCGCCACGTCCACCTTCAGCGTCGGCGGCAACTGGATCAGCACCGGCCCGAGCTTGTCGCCGAGGGCGTCGGCGCGTCCCAGGAAGCGGGCGACCGGCTCGGCCGGCTCCTTGAGCCGCTTGATGTGGGTCAGGTAGCGGCTCATCTTCACCGCGAAGCAGAAGTCGTCCGGCGTCCGCTCGCGCCACTGGGCGAACGTGTCGCGCTCGGGCAGCCGGTAGAACGCGTTGTTGATCTCGACCGTGGCGAAGGACTCGGTGAAGGTCTCCAGCCAGAGCCGCTGCGGCAGGCCCTCCGGATAGAGGTACGGCCGGGTGTCGTCGCCTCCCTTCGGGGGACGCCAGTCCTTGTACTGCCACCCCGAGGTACCCATCACCAGCACGCTGATGGTCTCCCCGGTTAGCGATGATCGAAACCGGGTACCGCGGGTGTCTCCATCACGAAGGGAAACTCGATCATGCGACTCAGCGACGACGACATCACCGGCGGCAGCGGCGTCTCGGGCGAGGGCGTGGCCGACGGCGGCGCCAACGCGGATGGCCAGGACGGCGGCGCGGACGGCGGCGCGGGCGTGGGCCCGGCGGACGGCGGCGCGAACCCCGCCGGTCACGACGGCGGCGCGGACGGCGCGGCCTCGGGCGAGGGCCCGGCCGACGGCGGCGCGAACCCGGGTGCGGTCGACGGCGGTGCGGACGGCGGCGCCTCGGGCGAGGGCCCGGCCGACGGCGGCGCGAACCCGGGTGCCGTCGACGGCGGCGCCGACGGCGGCGCCGACGGCGGCGCCTCCTAGGGCCTGCGCGATGACCAACCCGTCGCCGGACGGCACCGGGGACCGTCCGGCTCTCGGCCGGGTCGTCGCCGTCGACCCGGACAAGTTCGCCGAGGCGTACTGGGGGCGCCAGCCGCTGCTCACCCGCGCCGACGAGCTGGCCGGGCCGGACGGCTTCCGTGACCTGCTGTCCCCGGAGGCGGTCGACGAACTACTCAGCGAGCGCGGGCTGCGTACCCCGTTTCTGCGGGTGGCCAACCAGGGCACCGTGCTGCCGGCCTCGGCGTTCACCGCCTCCGGCGGCGCCGGCGCCGAGATCGCCGACCAGGTCGCCGACGATAAGATCATGCGCCTGTACGCCGACGGCGCCACCCTCGTGCTGCAGGGCCTGCACCGCCTCTGGCCGCCGCTGATCCGATACGCGGGCCGCCTCGGCGAGGAACTGCGCCAGCCGCTTCAGGTCAACGCCTACCTGACGCCGGCCGGCAACAAGGGCTTCGCGACCCACTACGACACCCACGACGTCTTCGTGCTGCAGGTCGACGGGACCAAGCGCTGGCGCATCCACGAGCCGGTACTGCCCGAGCCGCTGGAACGCCAGGCCTGGGGCGGCCGCGCCGACGAGGTCGATGCCGTCGCCGAGGGCCCCGCCGCGCTGGACGTCGTCCTCGCCCCGGGCGACGCCCTCTACCTGCCGCGCGGCTGGCTCCACTCGGCGCGGGCGCAGGGGGAGCGGTCGCTGCATCTGACCTTCGGCGTCCGGGCACTCACCCGGTACGCGATCGTCGAGGAACTGCTCACCCTCGCGGCCCGGAACCAGCGGCTGCGCGCGACGCTGCCGTACAGGATGGACGTGGCGGACGCCGGCCAGGTCGCCCCGGAGCTCACCGAGACGGTCGCGGTGCTGCGGGAGTGGCTGCTCACCGCCGAACCGGCCGAGATCGCCGAGCGGCTGCGGGAGCGGGCGTGGCCCGCGAAGCGCCCGGCGCCGGTGCGTCCGCTGGCTCAGCTCGCCCACGCCGAGGGCCTCGGCCCCGGCGGCCTGGTCACGGTCCGCGAGGGACTGCGCTGGGACCTGAGCGAGGACGGTCCGGACCATGTGGTGCTGCGGCTGACCGGGCGCACGCTGCGCCTGCCGGCGTATTGTGCGCCGGCCGTACGGACGGCGCTCGACGGCCGGACCCACCGGGTGGGCGACCTGCCCGGCCTCGACGACGACGCCGACCGCCTGGTCCTGGCCCGCCGCCTGCTGCGCGAGGCCGTCCTGGTCCCGGCCTGACCGGCCCGGCCGGTGGCGTGCGCCGCGGGGCCATGCGCCCGCGCGACGCGCGGCTCGCCCGCCTGGGTGGAGTCAGCCGGCGCCCGCGTTGGCGCGGACGGCGGCGAGGATGATGCCGGCCGTGACCAGGGCGGCGATGAGGACCGTGGCGACCGCCGAGGCGTCGAGCGGGGTACCGCCGCGGTCCGCGACCCGCTTGGCCGCGACGACCGCGAGGATCGGACCGAGCAGTGCCACGATCAGCGCCACCACCGGCAGTCCCACGGCCAGGTCGCCGCCGCCCTCGCGGCCCGCCCAGCGCAGCAGCGACCATGCCGCGAGCCCGATGGCACCGCCGAGGGCACCGAGTCCCGTGTACAGGAAGGTCGCGCCCTTCAGCGGCTTGGCCGGCGGCGCCCAGGCCGCGGTGGTCGCCGCCTCCTGCAGATAATCCTCCGCGTCGCGGTCCCGCTGCCGGGGGACCGCCGGCTGCGGCGCCCGGGCGAAGCGGTCCGCCACGCGCCCGGCCCGGTGCGAGAACTCCGCCCACAGGACGGCGACGCGAGCGTCGACCTCCTCGAGGCCGCGCTGCGCCGACCGGACGGCCGCCCTCGCCTCCTCGACCCGCCGGTCGGCCTGGCGCACCGCCTCGTCGGTCTCCCGCGCGCGGGTGTCGTGCCAGGTCCGCGCCTCGGCGCGGTGCGCCGCCGCCTCCTCGTCGAGGTGGGTCAGCTTGCGGATCACGCCACGATAGTCCGGGATACTGCGTTCGAGCACGCCGTCGTGGTCGGGAGCGGTCATGAGGGTCCATAGGGGATGATGACCTCGGCGCCACGGTGCACCGAGCGGTCGAAGTGCAGCGCCCGCCACGGTCTCGGATACCAGACGGGCGAGCCGTGCCCGGGGTAGTACGGCGCCAGTTCGCTGCCGTGCACGTCGAGCGCCACCCACGCGCCGATGACATCGGTCCGGGACGCCTGCCCGCCCAGCGTGTCGCGCAGCAGCGACGCCCCGCGCCACCACCCGAGGACGTGGACGCGCCGTTCAGGCCCCTGGCGCAGGATTCGGCGTAGCAGCTCGTGGGTGGCCGCAGGCGCGGCGTCGACCGCGTAGAGCAGCAGATGCAGCGGGCGGTCGGCGGCGGTGCCCTCGGTGGCCCGGGACGCCGCGTCCTCGAGCAGGAAGTCGACCGTGTCGCCGTCGTAGTAGCCGGTGTCGGCCGGTAGGACGCCGCGGAGCGCCTCGACCGCGGCGTGCGCGTCGGCGTCCAGGCAGGCCACCGCGAACTGCGCCGCACCCGGAGTGAACTGTGCGGCCAGTGAGCGCGCCGCGGTGTGCAGGATCGCGCACGCCTCGTCCACCCGCGTACCTATGATGGCGATGTTGCGGCCCGGCGCCCGGCGCAGCACCGTGCGCGCGGAGCGGGCCTCGACGTCGATGGTCTCGCCGAGCAGGACCACCGGCGCGGCCTGCGTCCCGGCCGCGAATCCCCGGAAGTCCGGGCTGTCGTCGAGGCGGGGGATCGCGTCGCCGTCGAAGAGCCGGGGCGGGGGAAGCTCCTGCGGACGCCGCCGCCACAACCGGTGCTGCAGGTCGCTCCAGCGTTCCCGGTCGCCGGCGTCCGGCACCCGGACCACCCGGTTGGCCTCCGTCGCGCCGGAGTCGGCGTTCACCACCGCGTGGTAGCGCGGCAGGACGTCGGCGGCGGTGTTCTGCTCTGCCAGCACCCGGCGGGCCCGGGGCAGGGCGATCCGCAGCGAGAACTGCGCCACCAGCGCCGGGCGGCCCCAGAGCGCCTCGATGCCCGACACGTCCTGGCTGGCCAGCACCAGATGGATGCCCTGGGAACGGCCTCGGCGGGCCAGGTCCTCCAGCAGTTCGACGGCCTCGGCGGCGACGGCGTCCCGGCCAGCGAGCAGCACCTGGAACTCGTCGACGACCGCCACGATCCGCGGCCACGCGCCGCCGGGATCCTCGGCGCGCAGCTCCGCCAGGTTGGTGACCTCGTGGCGCTTGGCGGCGTCGGCCCGGCCGCGCAGCTCGGCGCCGAGGAAACGCAGCAGGGCCAGGCCGAACTCGCGGTCGGTGTTGACGTTGACGCCGACCAGGCGGACGTGGGGCAGCCAACTCGGATCGCGCCGGCCCGGCGCGAACCGCGCGAAGGACACGCCCTCCTTGAAGTCCAACAGATAGAACGCCAGCTCGGCTGGGGAGTAGCGGGCGGCGAGCGCGCCCATCCAGGCGTAGATCAGGTTGGTCTTGCCGGTGCCCGACGGGCCGGCGATCAGCGCGTGCGGCGGATAGTCGGAGAGCGTCACGTGCACCGGGGCGCCCTGGGGGCTGTCGCCCAGCGGGGCGGTCAGCGCCCGGGCCGAACTCTCCTGCCACTCGCGCTCGGGCAGCAGGCTGTCCAGGGCGACCGGCGCGGGACCCGCCGCGACCGTGTCGGCGATCTGCCGGCAGGTGCGGGTGACCACCGTCGGGGGCGGGCCGGGGTCGAGCCGGACGGGCAGGTCGCCGGTGCCGCCCAGCCGCGCCCCGTCGCCGGGCACCGCGTCGACGATCTCGATGCCCGGACCGGCCGTCACGGGCAGGTCGCGCACGATCAGGTGCACGCCGCACGCCGCCCCGGTGCGCAGGATCCGGTCGAGCTGGCCGCGCTCGTGCCGGGACAGCTCGTCGGGGCGGCCGCCGCCGAGCAGGATCGCGACCCGCCAGGGTTCGGGCCGGCGGCCCGTCGCGGCCGCCAGCTCCCGCAGCGAGGAGTGCTCACCGGCCAGGACCGTCTCGTTGATCCGGCGTACGTGGTCGACCAGCTCGTCGAGCAGGGCGCCGAGCCCGCCCGGCCCGACGAAGCGCAGCACGCCGGCCGGGGCCAGCGGGGCGAAGCCGGCCAGCCCGCCGCCGAGCTGCTCGGGGTCGTACCCGGTGAGCGTGATCCGGCCCGGCTCGGCGCCGCCGAGCGCGCGCAGCAGCAGCCCGGCCACCACGTCGTCGCCGGTCGCGTCGTGGCCGCGGACCACGACGTGTCCGTGGTCCAGCAGCGGCACCAGGGCGGGCACCTCGTCGTCGTACGGCAGCAGCAGGCGCCCCACCCGCAGCTCCGGGGCGGGCGCGGGCGAGCCGGCCGGCGTGGGCCGCCAGCGCGACCAGGGCATCCCCGCCGCGCCGGGTGCGGCGAGGCGCGCGGTCTCGACGGCCGCGCCGGCCAGCTCGGCCAGCTCGCGTTCGCGCTGCTCGTCGATCTCCCGCAGCCGCTTGTCCCGCTCGTGGGCGAGGCGCTTGCGGCGCTCGCGGGCGGCGCCGGCGATCCGGGCCCGCCGGGTGACCGCCGCGTCGTGCTCCGTACGGGCCGCCTCCAGGGTGGCCTCGGCGACGCCGAGCGCGTGGGACAGCGCGGCACGGACCTCGACGACCTGCTGGGCGGTCGAGTCAGGCATCGGCGCCCCGGGTCCGCAGCGGCTCGGGCGCGTCCGGGTCCAGAGTGGCCGGATCGCGGCCCAGGCGGGCCAGCAGGACGCCGGTCAGCACGCTCGCGGTGACCGCCGAGTCGGCGGGGTGCGCGGGCGCCTGCGCCGTGGCCGGCGCCCGGCAGATGCGGGCGAGCAGGGTGTCGAGGACGGCCGGTGGGGTGCCCGGCAGCAGCGACTTGACCCGGCCCCCGGCAGCCGTCCGCAGCCGCGGAAGGTCCTCCGGCCGGGGCTCGTGGCCGAGCAGGTCACCGGCGAGCCGGTGCAGCACCGGGTTGCTGGCCGCGGAGAGGCCCAGGCCGGTGGCGGCGTCGACCCGGTGCAGGTCGCGGCCGAGCCGGGCGCGGTCGCCGGAGCGCACCCCGGCGGCGACCCGGCGCAGCAGCTCGGCGGTGCCGTTGGCGCGCCCGCCCGCGGCGCCGGCCTCCTGCGGCGGGGGCGGCGCCTCGCCGGTGAGCGTGGCGACCCGCTCCTGCCACCACGGTCCGAGCCGTTCCGACGGCGGCTCGTGCTGCTCGGGCCGGGGCGGGACCGGCTCGTCGTCCCTCAGGCCCGCCCGGTAGTCGTCGCCCGCCGCCGGCGCACCGCCGGACAGACCGAGCGCGGCCAGGTAGGCGGCGATCGCGTCCTGGGTGAGGCGCAACGCGGCGGCGGCGTGCTCGGCGTGCTCGGTGGCATTGCCGAGCTGGGGTACGCCCATCGGGTCCACGGACGTCTGGCGCACCCAGTTCAGCAGCTCGGAGGCGCTGCGCAGCCGTTCCATGGCCACCGACACGAGGCCGGTCGGCAGCTCGTCCGACGTGGACCTGAGCTGGGCGCCGAGTTCCTGCAGGAGTGACATCGGGTCAGAGGGTCGCCGTGTAGATCTGGGCCTGCTCGACCGCCAGCAGCGTGGCGCCGAGGCAATCCTCGAGCTGCTGGTCGGCCTGGGCGAGGGAGGCGTGTGCGGCGCCGACGGCGTCGTTGGCCGAGCCGTCGAGCGCGGCGGCCAGGCTCTGCTGGGCCTCACCGAGCTTCTCCCGGGCCGCCTGGATGGCCGCCTGTCCCTCGGTGACCTGGTGGAGCGCGGCGTCCACGGCCGCTCTGACCTCGGCGACGCTGGCCACTCGTGCAGCCTCCCGGTGAAATCGTCACGGTGTTACGCGCCCCAGCTTAGTCGTCCCTGATGGGCGGGTCGTCCCCCCGTGCGGAGTTTCCGCGCGGAACGCTGGTGGGGCCCCGTACTTCGGCGCCGAGGGTTGTCACCCGTTCGCGCAGACCGCGGTCGGCGGTGACCACGACGACCCGGCGGCCGGCACCCTCGGCGGCCACGAGCGCCACGATCGCGTCGTCACCGGAGCCGGTGGCGCGCTCGATGCGTACGCCCGGCGCGGCGGCGATGTCGCGGGCCCGGCCCTCCACGACCAGGACGAGTTCGACGGGGCCGGGCAGGTCCGGCAGCCCCGCGGCGGGCAGGAGGCGCAGCGCGTCCCGCAGCCGCGCGGTGGCTCCGGCGCGGTCCCTCCACCAGCCGTCCGGCTGCGAGCCGACGACGTTAGCGGCGTCCATGACCAGCAGCGGCACCGACATCCCAGCAGCGTCTCACACCCGCCACCGACGCCGGCTCTGACGCCGCGCCTCGCGGCGGCTTTCGGGCTGCGGTTGACGCCGGCTCTCCTGGGCCGGCGTCGGGTGGCGGCTCCCGCTCAGGCGGCGGTGAGCTGCTCGGCGCCGAGGTGCGGGTGGTCCTCGAGCCAGGCGAGGTAGCCGGGGTTGCGGGCCGAGGCCTCCAGGTACGCGTCCCGGGCCATGGTCATCAGGCGCGGGGCGACCTGCGCCGCCGGGCTGTCCGGATGCCAGCCCAGCACCTGCCGCCAGCGCAGCGGCGCGCCCTTGATCGGCAGGTGCACCAGTCCGGCCGGCGGTCGGAAGGTCGGCTGGCACAGCGCCAGCGCGACGCCGGACTCGGCCATGTCGACGCAGCCGCGGATGTCGGTCTCCAGGATCCGCCGGGGGGTGAAGCCGGCCCGGGCGCAGGCCGCCGCGAAGCAGTCGCCGAAGCAACCGCCGCCGGGGCCGCCCGCCCACTGTTCCTCGGCCAGCTCGGCGAGGTCGACCTCGACGCCCTTGGCCTGCGGATGGTCCTCCTGCATCAGCACGCAGACGCCGTCGACCGCGATGGTCTGCCAGACCAGCCCGTAGTCGGCCGAGGGGATGGCGTCGCCGCAGACCCCGACCTGGGCGTAGTCGAGCTTGCCCGCCAGCACCATGGTGGCCAGATCGTCCACGTAGTACGAGGCGTGGGTGGTGATCTGCGCCTCGGGCTGGGCCACGGACAGCCGGTGCACCATGCCGCCGATGACCGGGCCGCCGATCGAGCCGATCCGGTACCGGCTCATGGCGTTGTCCGAGCCGGCCCCGGCCAGCCGGGCCGCCTCGTCCTGCAGGCCCTTCATGGCCGGTAGCAGGACCCGGGCGCGAGAGAGCACGAGCTCGCCCAGCGCGGTGGGCCGTGCGCCCCGCCGGTCGCGTTCGAAGAGTGGTCCGCCCAGCGTTCGCTCGATGCGTTGCAGCTGCGCGGTCAGGGCCGGCTGGGCGAGCCCGAGCAGCGACGCCGCCTTCGTCACGCTGCCCGTCTCGGCGATGGCACAGACCACCTTGAGATGCCGCAGCTCCAGGTTCATAGCGTGACGGTAGGACGTTCGCGGGATATCGGCTAGACCTTCAGCCGATCGAAGATCCTCCACTTGTGACAAACGGGTTAACCAAAAGGACAGAAGCAGCTAACCAGTACGTTCGTACGGAAACATTATGTACGCCATTTATCACTATCAGTAAAGTTAGAGATCTTGGGGGTACGTGGTCCGCCCGCCGGCCACGTCCCGGACCTTGTCCACGATGGCCACCGCGGGGTCCACGACCTTGTTCCACGGCGGCGTCGCCGGGGTGCCCGGGTGCGGCCGGGTCGGCGCCGCCTCCTCCGCCAGCTCCACCCGGTTGCCCAGCCGGATCAGCTCCTCGGCCGACGCCATCCGCTGCAGCAGCGGCAGCAGCTCACCGGCGGCGGCGTCCGCGTGCCGGCGCAGCCGCCGCTCCACGTCCCGCGCCCGCTCGCGCCGCTCGCCGTCCCCGGCGGCCTCCAACAGCCGAAGCGACTCCAGCAGTGCCCGATCCTCGGCGATCTCCCGGATGACGAGCTGATCGCCGTCCGGCACGGCGGCGCGGACGGCGGGATAGACATACTGCTCCTCAGCGGACAGGTGCCGCGACAGCGCGGCGCTGACCACCTGCGCGAGCGCGCGTCGCCGTCCCGCGGCGGTGCCGTCGGAGATCAGCTCGTCGCAGAGCGCCAGTAGCTCGCGATGCTCACGGGACACCACGTCGGCCACGTTCGGGCCGGTGGACTCGCCGCCGACCGGCGGCAGCGGAGGCAGATGTACGGACACGCCCGCCTGGTACCCGCACCCGATCTCCGGCCAAACGCGCCGTGCGGAGAGCTGGTAAGAAGAGCGGATGGAACCAGTCAGCGCCGCCGACGAGGTCGTACGCATCTGCCGCGACCTGCTCCGGATCGACACCAGCAACACGGGCGACCCCCGGACCACCACCGGCGAGCGAGTCGCCGCCGAATACGTCGCCGCGCAGCTCACCGAGGTCGGCGTCGACGTCGCACTGCACGAGTCGGCGCCCCGGCGGGCGAACCTCGTCGCCCGGATCCCGGGCCGCGACCCGTCCCGCGGCGCCCTGCTCGTGCACGGTCACCTCGACGTCGTCCCCGCCGACGCGAGCGAATGGTCGGTGCCCCCGTTCTCCGGCGAGGAGAAGGACGGCTACCTGTGGGGCCGCGGCGCGATCGACATGAAGGACTTCGACGCGATGATGCTCGCCGTCGTCCGCAACTGGAAGCGCACCGGCGTCGTCCCTCCCCGCGACATCGTCCTCGCCTTCACCGCGGACGAGGAGGCGGGCATGGAGTACGGCTCCCAGTTCCTCGTCCGCGAGCACGCCGACCTGTTCGACGGCTGCACCGAGGCGATCGGCGAGGTGGGCGGGTTCTCGTACACGGTCAACGACGACCTGCGTCTCTACCTGGTCGAGACCGCCGAGAAGGGCATCGACTGGCTGCGCCTGCACGCCAAGGGCCGCCCCGGGCACGGCTCGTTCGTGCACGACGACAATGCCGTCACCGCCCTCGCCGAGGCCGTGGCCGCCGTCGGCCGGCACAAGTTCCCGATGGTCATCACCCCGACCGTGCGATCCTTCCTGGAACAGGCCTCCGAGGCCCTCGGTATCGAGCTCGACCCCGACGAGCCCGAGCTCGCCATCGCCAAGCTCGGGCCCATCGCCAACCTCATCGGCGCCACCGTGCGCAACACCGCCAACCCCACCCGGCTCGAGGCCGGCTACAAGGACAACGTCATCCCCGGCCGGGCGTCGGCCACCATCGACTGCCGCACCCTGCCCGGCCAGGCGGAACTCTTCCTCGAACAGCTCCGCGACGTGATCGGCCCGGACATCGAGATCGAGCACCTGCAGCGGCAGGCGGCCCTCGAGACCGGCTTCGACGGCGCCCTCGTCGAAGCCATGGGCGCCGCGCTGCGCGCCGAGGACCCGGGGGCGCGCGCCGTGCCGTACATGCTCTCCGGCGGCACCGACGCCAAGGCCTTCACCACCCTGGGCATCCGCTGCTTCGGCTTCGCCCCCCTCAAACTCCCCGCCGACCTGAACTTCTCCGCTTTGTTCCATGGCGTCGACGAGCGCGTCCCGGTCGAAGGACTACAGTTCGGCGTGCGTGTGCTCGACCGCCTGCTCCAGGCAAGCTGACTCGACCGCCTGACGCAGGCGAGCTGATGAGAGGACTTTGCTGACCATGACCGACCAGTACGCGGAGCTCGAAGCCGCCCTCGACCGTGTCGTGGAGGCCGCCAGGGCGCACCTGGCGGCGGTCAAGGCCGCCCAGGGCCGGGTGGACGACGACGACGTGTGGCAGGCCTACGTCGCCCTGAACAACACCTCCTACGCCTACGACGAGCAACTGCTCGACGCGTTCGGCGAAGTGACGCCGTGGGACGTCGAATCGATCGACCCCGACGAGGCCGACGCCCGCTTCGGCGCGTCCGCCGGCGCCGACGGCCACGCCTCCGCCGATCCGTACGCCCAGGTCATCTCGGTCCGCCAGCGCCGCGACTACCGGGTCCCGAGCGTGGCGGCCCTGCTGCGGGTCGCGGACGCCGCCCGCCGCAACCTGGTCCCGGAGGACGAGGAGCCCGGCGCGGTCGAGTCGGTCGGCGAGGCCGTCCTCGAACTGCTCCAGGCCGGCGACGGGTCACTGTCGTCGCTCGACGTGCCGGAGCTGGAGCCGCTCGACGGCCTGCTGACCGTGTCCGAGGTCAAGGAGCCCCTCGACCTGGAGGCGTTCCCGGACGAGGACGGCGCCGGCCCGTTCACCCCGGGCGCCGACGACCAGCTCGTCGGGCGGCTGGACGAGCACCCGTTCCTGCCCGATGAAGAAGACGAGCACGCGGGTCATCACTGATACATGGCCTCGCTGCGCTCGGCGGGCACTGCGCCCAAGGGCAGGTCGGTGTCGAGGACACCAAAACAGACCACGGCAAAGGGCGCCTAGTCTGTTTTGGCGCCCTCGACACCGACGGGCGCAGTGCGACTTTGGTCGCGGTCGAGACCGGCGTGCGACTTTTGGCGCCCTCGACACCGGCGGGCGCAGTGCGACTTTGGTCGCGGTCGAGACCGGCGTGCGACTTTTGGCGCCCTCGACACCGGCGGGCGCAGTGCGACTTTGGTCGCGGTCGAGACCGGCGTGCGACTTTTGGCGCCCTCGACACCGGCGGGCGCAGTGCGACTTTGGTCGCGGTGAGATCGTGCGCCGGGCCGGGCCGTTGTCAGGTGATCGACCCGTGGGGCTTGGCGGGGGCTGGAGGTGGCGGTCGCCCCTGAAGAGACGGAAGCCGGGCCCTCAAAGAGAGAGACCCGGCTGGGGGGTGCTGCCGACCTTGCGGCGGAGCATCACCTGCCGGGTTCCGTCGCGGAAGAGCTGGACTCGGGCCAGCTCCCATCCGGAGAACTCTGCCTGGATGGATAGCTGCGCCGTGGCGGTCAGACGATCGACATTCGAGGGCAACCGCAGCGGCGCGTATTCGTAGTCCATGGGTCTTAATATGCGTCAGCGGCGGGTGTGCCACCAGCCCCCGGGCCGGTCAGACCCTCACGTTCCGGGTAGCCGATCGGCACCGCCGAGACGTCGTCGAGGGCTCGGGCGATCTCGGCCGGCAGGGTGAGCTGCTCGCTGAGCAGTGCGCCCTGGAGCTGGCCGGCGGTGCGGGCACCCAGGATGGGCGCCGCCACGCCCGGGCGGTCACGGATCCACGCCAGCGCCACCTCCAGGGGTTCGACGCCCAGGCCGGAGGCGGCCGTCACCACCGCCTCGACGATGCTGGAGCTGCGGGGCTCGAGATAGGTCCGTACGAACGGCGCCAGATGTTCCGTCGCGGCGCGGGAGTCCAGCGGGCGGCCGTTGCGGTACTTGCCGGTCAGCACGCCGCGGCCCAGCGGCGACCAGGGCAGCACGCCGATGCCCAGGGCCGCCGCGGCCGGCAGGACCTCGCGTTCGATGCCGCGTTCGAGCAGCGAGTATTCGACCTGGGTGGCCACGATGGGGGTGCGGCCCGGGAAGGCCCGCTGCCAGGTGGCGACCTGCGCGGTCTGCCAGCCGGCGAGGTTCGACACGCCCACGTAGCGGACCCGGCCGGTGTGCACGGCGTGGTCCAGCGCGGCGAGGGTCTCCTCCAGTGGGGTGTGCGGGTCGTAGCCGTGCAACTGCCACAGGTCCACGTAGTCGGTGCCCAGCCGGCGCAGCGACGCGTCAAGGGTGCGCAGCAGATGCCCCCGGGAGCTGTCGCGCCGCCGGTGCGGCGTGTGGCCCAGCCCGGCCTTGGTGGCGATCAGCAGCTCGTCGCGGGGCGCCAGGGGGCCGAGCAACGAGCCGATGACCGCTTCGGCGTCGCCGTCGCCGTACACGTCGGCGGTGTCGACCAGCGTGCCGCCGGCGTCCAGGAAGAGCTTGAGTTGTGCGGCCGCGTCGTCGGCGTCCGTGTCGCGTCCCCAGGTCATGGTGCCGAGGGCGAGCCGGGAGACCGCCAACCCGCTTCGGCCGAGCGGTCGCTGTTGCATGGGTGAACCTTATTCAGGCGCGGTCACCGGCGGAACGCCCGTGGCAGGTCGATGAGGCGTCGGGTACGCGACCAAGTCCGGCGAAGATCACACTGTGTGTTCGCCTAGGCTGCTTATTGCGGAGTATTGGTGCTCCGGCAGCAGGAACGGGAGGATCCGTGCGGCTCGGACTCAACCTCGGTTACCAGACCTCGTGGACCACACCCGCCGATCACCTGGCGATGGCCCAGGAGGCCGACCGGCTCGGTTACTCGGTGGTGTGGACGGCGGAGGCGTACGGCTCGGATTCTCCCAGCATGCTGGCGTGGATCGCCGGGCAGACCGAACGCATCGACGTCGGCGCCGCGGTCATGCAGATCCCGGCCCGCACGCCGGCGATGACCGCGATGACCGCCGCGACCATCGACACGCTCTCCGGCGGCCGGTTCCGCCTCGGCCTCGGCGTGTCCGGCCCGCAGGTCTCCGAGGGCTGGCACGGCGTACGGTTCGCCAAGCCGCTGGCCCGCACCCGCGAGTACGTCGACATCGTCAAGCTCGCCATCGCGCGCAAGCCCGTCGCGTACGACGGGGAGCACTACCGGCTCCCGCTGCCGGACGGGGCCGGGAAGGCGCTGCGGCTGGGCTTCCACCCGCCGCGCAAGGCCGTACCCATCTATCTCGCGGCCGTGGGACCCAAGAACCTGGAGCTGGCCGGCGAGATCTCCGACGGCTGGCTGGCGGTCTTCTTCGCGCCGGACGCCGCGGAGGAGAGCCTGCAGCACATCCGGCGCGGGCGGGAGAAGATCGGGGCCGGGCTCGACGGCTTCGACGTCTGCCCCAGCGTGCCCGTCATGATCGGCGACGACATCGCCGCGTGCGCCGACGTGATCCGCTTCTACGCCGCGCTCTACGTCGGTGGCATGGGCAGCCGGGAGCAGAACTTCTACAACCAGCTCGCGGTGCGGATGGGCTACGCGGACGAGGCCAGGAAGGTCCAGGACCTCTACCTCGCCGGCAACCACCGCGAGGCGGCCGAGGCCGTGCCGCAGGAGTTCATCGAGCGTACGTCCCTGATCGGCCCGAAGGAGCGGGTCACGGAGCGGATCCGCGAGTTCGCCGCGGCCGGCGTGACCACGCTGTCGGTGAGCCTGTTCGTGCCCGACCGCGACAGCGGCATCGAGAACCTGCGGGCGCTGGCCGAGGCCTACGAGGCGTCCGGCGTGGCCGGGTAGCCGTGGCCACCGTCCTGCTCCTGCGCCACGGCCGCACCACCGCGAACGCCAGCGGCGGGCTGGCCGGGCGGCTGCCGGTCGAGCTCGACGACATCGGCCGTGATCAGGCCGTACGGGTCGGCGAGCGGCTGCGCAAGCTGCCGCTCGCCGCGGTGGTGAGCAGCCCGCTGATCCGCTGCCGGCAGACCCTCGACCTGGCCCTGCCCGACGCGGCCCCGGTGGTCGACGAGGGGCTCATCGAATGCGGGTACGGCGACTGGGAGGGCAAGCCGCTCAAGGAACTGGCTAAGGAGTCGCTCTGGCCGGTGGTCCAGCAGCATCCGAGTGCCGTGGTGTTCCCCGGCGGGGAGGCGATGGCGGCCATGTCGGCGCGCGCGGTGGCCACGATCCGGCGCTGGGACGCCGAGGTGACCGCCGAGCACGGTCCCGAGGCACTCTGGCTCGCCTGCAGCCACGGCGACGTGATCAAGGCGATCGTCGCCGACGCGATGGGGCTGCACCTCGACGAGTTCCAGCGCATCGTGGCCGACCCGGCGTCGTTGAGCGTGATCCGTTACACGCCCACCCGGCCCTTCCTGGTCCGGCTCAACGACACCGCCGACCTGGCCGGTCTGGTGCCTCCGCCGCGGACGGCCGGGCAGGCCGTGGAACCGGCCGCGCAGTCCGACGCCGCCGTGGGCGGCGGCGCCGGAGCGGGTGTCTGAACACCCCGTGTGACCCATGTGTCGGCAGCGTGTCACCGCTGCCGACACTCACGTTGCGCCCTCGGCGAACCGGCCCGGTGCGCTGCGCGCTCGCGTACGCGGGCGGATAGGGTCGTTGTCATGACCCACCAGGTGCATGCCTTCGAGCCGCCTGAGCGGTTCGTCGCCGGGACGGTGGGCGAGCCGGGCGACCGGACATTCTTCCTCCAGGCCCGCGGCGGCGGGCGGGTGGTCAGCGTGGCGCTGGAGAAGGTCCAGGTGTCGCTGCTCGCCGAGAAGCTCGAGGAGTTGCTCACCGAGGCCAGCCGGCGCTTCGGCGTCGAGCTGCCCGAGACGTCGCCGCTGTCGGCCAACGACAACGAGCCGCTCGACACCCCGGTCGACGAGGAGTTCCGCGTCGGCACGCTGGGGCTCGCCTTCGACGTCGACACCACGACGGTCGTCATCGAGGCGATCGAGGCCGGCGAGGGCGACGCGGAGGCCGATCTCGGCGGCGACGAGGACGACGAGGAACCGCTCGACGACGACGAGGACGACGAGCCGGACGACGACCTCGACCGCTTGCGCGTACGCCTCACCCCCGAGGCGACCCGCGCGTTCATCGACCGCGCCCGGCGGGTCGTCGCGGCCGGCCGGCCGCCGTGCCCGCTCTGCGGCCAGCCGCTCGACCCGGCGGGCCACCTCTGTCCCCGGCACAACGGCTATCACCGGTGACGACGGAGTCCGCTTCCGTGCTCGCCGAGGAGGACGCCCTCGAGCTGCTCACCCGGGGGACCCTGGAGCTCGAGGGCCGGTTGGTCGACGCCTCCAACACCACGCTGCGCGCCGAGATCACCCTCGACGGCCTCAGCCGCCGCTGCGTCTACAAGCCGGTGCAGGGCGAACGCCCGCTGTGGGACTTCCCGGACGGCACCCTCGCCGGCCGTGAGGTGGCGGCGTTCCTGGTCTCCCAGGCCACGGGCTGGGCTCTGGTGCCGCCCACGATCCTGCGCGACGGGCCGCTCGGGCCGGGCGCCTGCCAGCTCTGGATCGACGAGCCGGCCGACGCCGAGGCGCTGATCGGCTTCGTTCCGGCGTACGACGTGCCGCAGGGCTGGTTCCCGGTCGCCGCGGCCCGCGACTCCGACGGCGACGCGTACGCGCTGGCCCACGCCGACGACCCCCGGCTGGCCCGCCTGGCCCTGCTCGACGCGGTCATCAACAACGCCGACCGCAAGGGCGGTCACGTGCTGTACGCCGCCGGCGGCGGCGTCCACGGCGTCGACCACGGGGTCTCCTTCCACGTGGAGAACAAGCTGCGCACGGTGCTCTGGGGCTGGACCGGCAAGCCGATCCCCGAGGAGTCGCTCGACGTGCTGCGCCGGCTCGGGGAGCGGCTCGACGCGGGGCTGGGGGAGCGGCTCGAGGAGCACCTGACGGTGTCGGAGGTGCAGCACGCGCGGCTGAGGGTGCGCAGGCTGGTACGGGCGGCACGGTTCCCCGAGCCGCCGCAGGACTGGCCGGCCGTGCCGTGGCCACCGATCTGAGCGCTCTGAGTCTTTACTCACGCCCGTGCGGAAGTGTCGGAGGGGCTCGATAGGCTTTTGACCATGGACGCTTGGACCGGGCACGACGTGCCGACCCTGCCGGGAGAAGCAACTCCGCCGGCCCTGTTCGACTCGGCCCGCCGCAGGATCGCCCCGACCATGCCGGGTCGCACCGCGACGATGTACGTCTGCGGGATCACCCCCTACGACGCGACCCATCTCGGCCACGCCGCCACGATGATCACGTTCGACCTGGTCCAGCGCGCCTGGCGCGACGCCGGCCTCGACGTGCGCTACGTCCAGAACGTCACCGACATCGACGACCCGCTGCTCGAGCGCGCCACCCGCGACGGCGAGGACTGGATCGTGCTGGCGATGCGCGAGACCGCCCTGTTCCGCGAGGACATGGAGGCGCTGCGGATCATCCCGCCCGCGCACTACGTCGGCGCGGTGGAGTCCATCCCGGCGATCGCCGCGCACGTGCGTGAGCTGGTCGCCGACGGCGCGGCGTACACGCTCGACGACGGCACCGGCGACGTCTACTTCTCCGTCGCGACGGCGCCCTCCTTCGGCTACGAGTCCCATCTGTCGCGCGACGAGATGCTCAAGCTGTCCGCGGAACGCGGCGGCGACCCGGAGCGTCCCGGCAAGCGCGACCCCCTCGACCCGCTGCTGTGGCGCGGCGCCCGCGACGGCGAGCCGGCCTGGGACGGCGGCGACCTCGGCCCGGGCCGTCCGGGCTGGCACATCGAGTGCGCGACCATCGCCCTCGGCCTGCTCGGCACCACCATCGACGTCCAGGGCGGCGGCAACGACCTGCTCTACCCCCACCACGAGTGCTCCGCGGCCCACGCCGAGCGCCTCACCGGCGCGGCGCCGTTCGCCGCCCACTACGTCCACGCCGGCATGATCGGCCTCGACGGCGAGAAGATGTCCAAGTCCAAGGGCAACCTCGTCTTCGTGTCCCGCCTCCGCGGCGACGGCGTCGACCCGATGGCCATCCGCCTCGGCCTGATGACGGACCACTACCGCGCCGACCGCCAGTGGACCGACGACGTCCTCAAGACGGGGCAGCTTCGTCTGGCGCGCTGGCGCGAGGCGGCGTCCGCGCCGTCCGGCCCGTCCGGTGAGGGCCTGCTGGCGTCGGTCCGCGAGGCACTGCACCAGGATCTCGACACGCCGGCGGCGCTCGCGCTGGTCGACGCCTGGGCGGAGGCGGCGCTGTCCGGAGCCGGCGACGATCCGGCCGCACCGGCCCTCGTGGCCAGGACGGTCGACGCGCTCCTCGGCGTCCGCCTGTAACGGCCCGCCGGGCCGCGCTCACAGCACCCTCTCCATCACCAGGGTGGGGCGGCCCTCGGCCCGATCCGGGTGCTTCGGGGCTGCGTCTTTCGCGGTGGGCGGCGTGGGGCTGCGCTGGTGCGGCTCGTCCGATGTGGTCCGGCCCGGCGTCGTGGCCTCGGGCGCGGTGCGTCGGCCGCCGTCACGCGAGGCTAAGGCCGGGATCCGGGTCCGGCTCGGGGACGGGCGCCGGGATCCGGTACTCCTCGGTCAGCGTCGTCATCGGACCGGGCCACGTCGCCTGCGCCACCTCGATCGGCTTGCGCGTCTCGTCGAAGGCGACGTGCACGAGGTGCAGCACCGGCGTGTCCGGCCGGATCTGCAGGATCTCCGCCTCTTCCCGGCTCGGCTGGCGGGCGCTGATCGTGTCCGTCGCCGAGGCGTACCGGCGGCCGATCGCCTTCTCCGCCTCCTGGTAGAGCGGGCGGCCGAAGGCCTCCGCGCGTTCCAGGGAGGTGCCGGTCGTGTCGGTCACCCGGAACCAGGAGGCGCCGACCTCGACGGTCGCGTCGTCGGCGCGCACGACGTGGCGCCGCACCAACATCTCGGTGCCGTCGCGGACGCCGAACGCGTCGGCGACCTCCGGCGGTGCGGCCTCGCGGCCGACGCGGGTGAGCTGCTGGCGGTACCGCGCGGCGAGGTCGGCATGGTAACCGCGGTGCGCGCCGTAGCGGCCGCGGGAGAGGCGGTTGAGACGGCGTCGGGTGCCGCGGACGTACGTGCCGGAGCCCGGCTTGGTGATCAGGATGCCCTCGACCCGCAACTGGTCGACCGTCCGTTGCACCGTCTGCTTGGCCACGCCGAACATCTCGGCCATGGCCGGGATCGACGGCAGCCGTTCGCCGGGCTGCCAGTCGCCGCGCCGGATGCGCTCTTTGAGCTGGGCGGCGATCTGCCGATGCGGGAACTCGGCGGCGCCGGGATTGATCGTCATGCTCCGACCTCCAGACCCTAGGTTCCTAGGATGCCCTACCAGGTGTGCGCCGCCCCGCATCGACACGCCGGGAAATCGACACGCCGGAACTTGACGGCCCGCCGGGGCGCCCTGGAGACGTCGCCCCGGAACTTGACGCCCCGAGCGGAACTTCACGAGCTGCCCGGAAGTTGACGGCCTGCCCGGGGACTCTGGAGACGTCGCCTGGGATCTGACGGCCGCGCCGTGTGACCGCCTTCGGCGCCGAGCCGGGATCGCTTCCGCCGAGCGGCACCTGCCGGTCGGCGGGCTTCCGGGTGACCACTAGGCTGTCTCGCCATGGAGGCTCTGCGGTTGGTCCTGCGCTATGCGCATCTCATCGGCTTCGCGCTGCTGCTCGGCGGTGCGATCGTCCAGTTCGTCTCGGGCAAGCTGCGGATCAACCCGGCCATGCTGTGGGGCGCGGTCATCCAGGTGCTGACCGGCCTCGCCCTGTCCGCACCGCTGCGGGGTGGCGGCGACGCGGAGCCCAGCCCGGTCAAGCTCGCCGTGAAGCTGGTCATCGCGATCATGATCTTTGTGATGGTGTTCGTCCCGTGGCGGCGCAAGCGGGAGGACGTCAACCGGGGGCACTTCCTCGGCATCATCGGCATGACCCTGATCAACGCCGCCGTCGCGACCTTCTGGCACTAGTCCGGCTGGCACCGGTCCGGCTGGCACTAGTCCGGACCATTCCCCACGGCCCCGCGAAGAGTCGCGGGACCGTGGCGGCCTCCTACCAGGATCCGGCGGTCGGTCCGGCCGAGCCGCCGCGCCGGCGCAGGTACTTCTCGAACTCGCTGGCGATCTCGTCGCCGGTCAGCGGCTTGATGCCCTCGTCGCCGACGCGTTCCTCGAGCTCGCGGACGTACTCGCCGAGTTCGGCGTCCTGCTCCGCGGCGGCCCGGACGCGCTTCTCCCACTCGTCGGCCTCCTCGGCGAGGTCCGCGAGCGGCACCGGCAGGTCGAGCACGTCCTCGAGGCGGCTGAGCAGCGCGAGCGTCGCCTTCGGGCAGGGCGGGTTGTTGGCGTAGTGGGGGACGTGCACCCAGAAGGACAGAGCGTCGAGCTGGGCGCGCCCGGCGGCCTCCTGGAGGACGCCGACGATGCCGGTGGGGCCGTCGTAGCGGGTCGGCACGACCTTGTACTTCTCGGCGACCGCCTTCTCCGTCGCGGTGCCGCTGATCGGCAGGGGCCGCGTGTACGGCACGTCCGCCAGCAACGCGCCCAGCAGCACGACCCGGTCGACCTCCAGGCTGTGGCAGACTTCGAGGATCTGCTCGCAGAAGGTGCGCCATTTCATGCTCGGCTCGATGCCCCGGATGAGCACCACGTCACGCTCGGTGCCGGGCGGGCTGGCCACGCTGAACCGGGTGGTGGGCCATTCGATCTTGCGGGTCTCACCCTCCGCCATGGTGATGTTGGGGCGGCTGACCTGGAAGTCGTAGAACTCCTCCGGGTCGATGGTGGTGATCTCGCGGGCCTGCCACACCTGCTCGAGGTGCTCCACCGCGGCCGTCGACGCGTCGGCGGCGTCGTTCCACCCCTCGAAAGCGGCGATCGCCACGGGGGAGCGCAGCAAGGGGAGGCCGTCGAACTCTGTCACGATGCCAACCTTTCGTACCTCAGTACCCAGAGCCTACGTGCCGTCACAGAATCCCACTCGGCGGCCGCGCCGTGCCGCCGCGGCAGGGCGGGCGGCGGGACAGAAGCGGCGTGGCGGGGCGGGGCGGTCCGGCGGGCGGCGCTGCGGGGCGTGAGGCGGTCCGGCGGGCGGCGCTGCGGGGCGGACGGGCAGCCGGCCCTCGGTCGACGGGAGCGGCCTCAGCGGACGGCGTGCGGAGCCAGGACGGCAGCGCAGCGCAGGTTTCGGTACTGGCCGCGGTAGTCCAGGCCGTACCCGACGATGAGGCCGGGATCCACGTCGAATCCCACGTACGTCGGCACGTCGAACGCGGGGCTGTGCGGCCGGCGCAGCAGCGCGCAGACGGCCAGCGAGGCGGGCCGGCGCTGGTGAAGGCTGGCGATCAGCCAGGACATGGTGAGGCCGGTGTCGATCACCGTCTCCGCGATGATCACGTCGCGGCCCTCGATGTCGAGATCGAGGTCTTTGAGCAGGCGTACGGCGCCCGAGCTGCGCTTGCTCGTCGTGTACGAGCGCATCGCCATCCAGCCGATCTCGACCCGGCTCTCCAGGGCCCGGGCCAGGTCTACGGTGAAGGTCGCCGCCCCGCCCAGCACGCCGACGAGGACGATCTCGCGCCCGGCGTAGTCCTTGCCGATCGTGGCGGCTAGCTCGCCGACGCGCAGCAGGATCTGTTCCTCGCTGAACAGCACCGATTCCAGGTCGCCCGCCACGTGCTCGGCGTCCACTCATCCCCCCGCTGCCGGCCGGTCCTGCGGGAATCCTGACACGCGGGGACGTCCCGGCCAACAGCCCTGTCGCCCGGACGGCTGAACTATCGGCATGTCATCACGCCGTTTCCCGCCGTACCGTTGCCATTCGCGACCGCGGTGATCCTCACCACGCAGAAGGAGAGTCAACCGGGCGTTCACCTCGGTCCCGACCATGAGGCTGGCCTTCGCAGCGTCTGTCCAGGTTTTCGGCTTGGTCTTTCTGCCGCGAAAAGGTCTCCGGTAATGTCCGCGAGTCTCAGTATTCATGTGTTCGTCACCATGGTGGAGTTGTTTGAATTGGCACAACGGTTCAGCCTCGGAGAGATCCGCACCCGCACGTACAAGGATCGCGACGCGTGGTGGACCGTCTGGCTCGTGGACCCGCTGGCCTCGCGACTCGTGTGGCTCGTCGCACCGGTGGGGTGGATCACACCGAACCTGTTGACCATGGGTGCCTTCGTGCTCGGCCTCGTCGCCGCCGCGTGCTTCGCCGTGGGCGACTACCCGTGGTTGGTGGCCGGTGCGCTGGTCTTCCACCTCAGCTTCGTGCTGGACTGCATGGACGGCAAGATCGCCCGGCTCAAGGGCACCGGCTCGGTGTTCGGCTCGTGGCTCGACTACGTCTTCGACCGGTTGCGCGTGGTCGTCTGCGCGGTTGCCCTCATGGCCGGCCAGTACGCACAGACCGACAACATCCACTATCTGTGGATGGCCGGCGTGGTGATCTTCCTGGACGGCTTCCGCTACCTCAATGCCCTGCAGATGGGCAAGGTCAAGAACGACATGCGGCGCTGCCTGGAGGCGGCCCAGGGCGAGGGCGCGGCCCCGCCCATGTTCGTCGAGGAGACCGACGCCGAGCACCCGGTGGGTGCCATGGGCGCCGCCACGGCCACCGACGGTACGGGCGCCGAGCGGCCCGTGGTCGACGTGTACGGCGACTTCCGTACGAAGTTCGGCGCCTTCGTCCGCCTCCGCAACATGCTGGTGCGCCAGCGGATCCGCGCGCACCTGTTCAGTGGCATCGAGTTCCAGATGTTCGTCTTCATCATCGGCCCGCTCACCGGCTGGATCATCCCGGTCACCATCCTGTCCGCGGTGCTGCTGACGGCGTTCGAGCTGCTGCTGATCTACAAGCTCTGGACCGCGACCCGCAGCTACTCCCGGCAGCTTGCCGCGCTGGGCGTGACCTCGGAGGCCCAGGCGGAGGCGGTCGCCGCCGCGGCCGGCGTCGAACCGGTCGAGCAGGTGGACGACGCCGAGCAGCTCGGCACGGACACAGTCGCGCGGCCCACGGTCCGCCACTGACCTGTCGCGTGGCCCACGGTCCGCCACTGACCTCACGCCGACCGTGGCCGTGCCGTGCGCCGGCCTGCCGTGTCCTGACGGGTCGTGCCGTGTCCTGACCGGCCGCGGCGTGGCAAGCTGTCCGGCCATGGAGGCACTCGTGATCTCCGGTGGGCTGGGCCTGTGCCTGGCCACCGTGGTCGCCCTCGTGGCCCTCGGCGTGGCCACCGGCCGTCGCCGCGAGCGGGAACGCCGCGAGGCGCTGCAAGGCTGGGCGTCCGCGCGCGGCTGGACGCTCGTGGACCATCCCGCGGTCGACTGGAGTTCGCGGCTGCCGGGCCGCAACCGCCGGGGCGTGACTCTCGCGCTGACCGGGCCGCTGTGGGGGCGGCGTGCCAGCGTCGCCGACTACTCGTACACCGAGACGACCACGACCAGCTCCTCGGACGCCCACGGCGGCACGACCCACGGCACGCATTCGACCACGCACCACTTCACGGTTCTCGTGGTGCATCTCGACCGGCCGTCGCCATACCTGGGGGTACAGCCCCGCGGGACCCTCGCGAAGTGGGGCAGGGCGCTGTTCGGCGCGGGCGCGGCGCTGGGCAACGAGCAGTTCGACAAGAACTTCCGGGTGGTGGGCGAGCCCTCCTCCTCCCCGTACCCGCTGAGCCCGGCCCTGCTCGCCGCCCACGTGGACGGCGTCGCACCGGCCTGGACGTTGCACGGCACCGACCTGATGACCAGCACGCCGGGCCGGCTGAAGGATCCGGAGTCGATTCCGTACCTGCTCGGTTCGCTCTACCGGGTGGCGGATCTGCTGACCGGGCGTACGCCGGTGGCCGGACCGCCATAATCGTCTCTGTGCGGGATCATCCACTGGAGGTCGGTGAGGACGCGACCACCTTCTTCCAGCCCCGGGCCATGGTCTTCGTGACGATGCTGTGGGTGATCGCCCTGGGCTGGCTCGCCTGCGGTGTGCTGGTGCTGCTGGTGGCCTTCGCGCTCGGGGCGCGCCCCGGCGTCGGCGACCTCGTGCTGGCGCTGGAGAGCGTGCTGATCGGGCCCCCGGTCGTCGCCGGCGCGATCCTGCTGTTGGCGTGGCGGCGGCTCGGCTGGCTCAAGAGCTCGGTGCGGGGGCTCGAGTTCGGGGCCACCGGCCGGCGTGGCGTCCATCTGCCGTGGCGGGCGGTGGCGTCGGTGGGGCTGCGCCGCTGGGGGCCGTTCACCGAGCTCGTGATCACCCCGACGTCCCGTGACGAGGTCACCGAGCTGCCCGGCCCCGGCCGGCGGCCGCGGATGCTGCGCCGCGACGGCGGGCCGGCGTTCCTGGTGGACGTGGGGCTGATGTCGCCGGGGCCGGAGACGTTGCTGGCGGAGCTGCACCGCCGCATTCCCAGCCGGGTCTGAGCGCCCCGCGCCTGGCGGCTCTTCTTGACCCGGCCGGCGCGCAGGAGCTATGTTAACGCGTCCGTTAATTAACGGAGGTGTTAAGCAAGTGACCACGGACCGGCTCAGCATCATCTTCGCGGCGCTCGCGGACCCGACGCGCCGGGCGATCCTGGCCCGCCTCGCCGAGGGCGACGCGACCGTCTCGCAGCTCGCCGAGCCGTTCGCCATCAGCCTCCCCGCGATCTCCCGACACCTGAAGGTGCTCGAGAACGCCGGCCTGATCTCCCGCAGCCGCTCGGCCCAGTGGCGGTCCAGCAGCCTGCGGGCCGAGCCCCTGCGGGAGGCCACGGCCTGGATGGAGGGCTACCGCCGGTTCTGGGACGTCACCTTCGCGCGGCTGGACGCGTCCTAGCGGGCCGCAATCCCCGGGGCGCCGAAGGTGACCGGCACGCCGGGGGAGTAGAGGACGCTGACCGGCGGGTCGGCCATCGCGGGCAGGCCCGCCGCCCGGATCAGCCCGTCGCCGAGCTCCAGCGCCTCGGCCCGGAACAGCGGCCAGCGCGGGTGCTCGTTCGGAAGATGCACCGTACGGCCCCAGGCCCGCGTGTGCAGCCCCCACCGAGCGGTCAGGAAGTGCTCCAGCGGCGACGGCTCACCGAGCGGTTCCCCGACGCGCACCGAGAACGCCGTGGCTGCTCCCCGCGGTCCCGGCCAGCGGCGCGTGCTGGCGTACCGAAGCACTCCGGAGTCCTTGACCAGCGACATCCTCGACCATTTGTACGGCAGCCGCAGCAGCGCCTGCGCCGTCACCACCGGCAGCAGCCGCTCGGCGTCCAGTGACAGGAACACCACCGCCCTGCGGCCCCGGTCGTCGACGCTGTAGAGACGCACGTTGGTTTCGAGGAACGTGCCGAGGTAGGGAATGCCGGGGCCGCCCAGCGGACCGAGCCCGACCAGACGGAAGCCGATGAGACCCACGTAGGTGACGCCGTCGAGGGTGTCCGGCACGGTCCCGCGCGGCAGGAACGGCGCGACGGTCGCGGGCGGCACGGCCCAGTGCAGGAACGCCAGGTCCTCCCAGCGCTGCACCAGCCAGGGGCGGCGCACCGGCCGCGACGTCTCGGGTGTGACGTCCTCGATCCACATCCACCCATCATGGCGCAGCGGCGCCGCGCCTCGCCGGCTCGCCCAACGGGGGAACTGGATATGTGTCGGCGCGATCGCGTTCGCGCCCAAGGCGAGCACGGATGCCCTGGTGGCGACCGTGCCGGCACGGGCTGTCCTCGCGACGGTGCAGCGATGACGTCGATGACGCGCGTACGCGCCGCGATCCTGATGTCGATGGTCGTAGTGCTCGTCAGCACCGGGCTGTCGGTGCCACCGGCTGCTGCTGTAGTCCCGCTCCGCGAGGAGCCCACCGCCGGCGCCTCGCCCATCGTCGTCCCGCCGCTGGTGACGGAGGCGTGGAACGGGCAGACCGGTGTGGACCAGCGGCACCGGCGGAGTCGCAGCTCAAGGCGGCCGCCGAGCAGGCTCTCGCGGGCTGTGGTCGGCCGACCGCACCAAGGACGAGGCCCAGGCGGCCACCACCGAGGCGGTCACCGCCGCCGCGCAGGCGGATATCGCGATCGCCGCGGCCTCCGCCGCGTCGGTGTCCTCGGCGGGCATCGCCGAGCCGCACAACGCCGCGATCGCCCTGGTGTCGCCGTTCACCGGCGCCGACATCGACGCCGACTTCGCCAAGCAGGTCGCCGAACAGGCCAAGAGCATCGGTGAGGAACAGGCCAGGGCCGCGGAGGCCCGCGCCGCCGAAGCCCTCATTGCGGCCCCGAAGGCCGAGGCCGCCGCGCAGAAGGCGAACGAGCAGGCCGGGTCGCCGGACGTCACGACCACCTGGCCAGGCCTCCGGCACGGGGTGGTCGGCACGGCCGGCAGAGCCGGGATGCCGGTCGGCGGTCCGTATCGTGGAGAGGACCCCGGTCACCCGCCCATCGGAGGACCCGCATGCCGGTGCCGCGCCATCACCTCGTCATCCCGGCCCTCTGCGTGGCCGTCCTCGTCACCCTCGGTTGCGTGTCGGCACCCCAGGCCCCGTCCGGTGAGCCCCGACGCCCGGCACAGACCCCGGCCACGCGGGCCGCGGACCGTCCGGACACGGACGTCGACGGTACGGACACCGTGGAGGAGTTCCAGGCCGACGTCGAGGACGCTCGGGTGCTCGCCGAGGAGTACTGGAAGAAGGAGTTCGACGCCTCCGGGCTGACGTTCCGGCCGGTCGCCGAGCTGATCCCGTACCAGGAGGACGGGGAGATCGAGTGCGGCGGACAGGCGCTCGGGCGCAACAACGCGGCGTACTGCTCGGCGGGAGACTTCATCGCCTACGACATCCGCTGGGCGTTCGGGGCGTTCCGGCAGATCGGTGACGCGTTCATCTTCTACCTGCTCGGCCACGAGTACGCCCACGCCATCCAGCGCCGGCTGCGCATCCAGCAGCAGTTCACGATCGAGCAGGAGCTGCAGGCCGACTGCATGGCCGGGGCGTACCTCGGCGATCTGGTCAAGGCAGGCCGGCTGCGGCTGGAGGACGGCGACCTGGAGGAGCTCGCCGTCGGCCTGGACGCGGTGGGCGACGAGCCGGGCCAGCCGTGGTTCGCCGAGGGCGCGCACGGCACGGCCAAGCAGCGCACCCGCGCGTTCAGCAACGGCTACACCCGCTCGCTGGAGCCCTGCAACCTGTCGTGACGATCACAGCGGGTCGCGCCGAGCCGGTGCCGGGGCGGTGGACGGGCGACAATGGCGGCGACCGACGGCTCAGCGGCGTGGGAGGCCTCCCCTGACATCACGACAACCGGCAGCGGTGCTCTTCGACATGGACGGCACCCTGGTCGACAGTGAGAAGGTCTGGGACGTCGCCCTGCACGAGCTGGCCGCGCACGCGGGCGGCACGCTGTCCGAGCCGGCGCGGCTCGCCATGGTCGGCGGCAGCATGGCCGTCTCCATGCGGATCCTGCGCGACGACCTCGGCCAGCCGCACCGTGACGAGGCCGCCGACGTGCGGTGGCTGGAGCGCCGGGTCGCGGAGCTCTTCGCCGGCGGCCTGGTCTGGCGGCCCGGGGCGATGGAGCTGCTGCGCGCCGTCCGCGCGGCCGGGCTGCCGACGGCGCTGGTGACCTCCACCGGGCGCCGCCTCGTCGAGGTCGCCCTGGACACCCTGGGACGGGAGAACTTCGACGCGGTCGTCTGCGGCGACGAGGTGACCGCCCCGAAGCCCGACCCGGCGCCGTATCTGACCGCCGCCGAGCTGCTCGGCGTGCCCATCGCCGCCTGCGTGGCGATCGAGGACTCGCCCACGGGAATGGCCAGCGCGGTCGCCGCTGGCGCGGCCGTCCTCGCGGTGCCCGCCGAGCTGGAACTGCCGCCGACCGACGGCGTCCACCTGCGCGACACCCTCGTCGGCGTCGACCCGGAATACCTGGCGACCCTCTTCGGCCGCGTCGCGACCTGACCTCTTCGACCGAGTCCCGACTGGCTTCTCTTCGGCCGCATCGCGACTGGCCTTTCTCCGGCCGCGACTGGCTTCTCTTCGACCGCGCCGCGACTGGCTTCTCTTCGACCGCGCCGCGACTGGCTTCTCTTCGACCGCGCCGCGACCGGGTTCTCTTCGGCCGCGCCGCGATCTGCACCGGATCGCTGAGCACGCGGCACCCGCCGCGCCGCCGTGGATGCAGACGCAGCGGGTGCCGGGTCCGGCTCAGTCGTGGGCGATGGCACCCAGGACGTTGAGGCGGGCCGCCCGGATCGCCGGCAGCACCGCCGCGACCACGCCGACGAATGCGGCCAGGAGCAGGTAGGTGCCCATCCGGCCCCACGGCAGGACCAGCTCGGTGATCCCGTCGCTCTCCAGCGCCTTGGTCACCGCCGTGCCCAGGCCCGCGCCGACCGTCACGCCGAGCAGGGCGCCGAAGACGGAGATCACCACCGCCTCCACGGTGACCATGCGCATCGTCTGGGCCCGGCCCAGACCGACCGCGCGCAGCAGGCCCAGCTCGCGGGTGCGCTCCAGGACCGACAGCGCCAGGGTGTTGATCACACCCAGGACCGCGATGAGGATCGCCATCGCCAGCAGGATCTGGATCATCGTGATGAGCACGTCGAAGATCTGCGCCTGCTGGTCCACGAACGTCGCCGCGTCCGTGGCCGACACCTCGGGGCTGTCGGCTACCAGCGCCTTGACCTGCGGCAGGACCGCGGAGACGGGTACGCCGTCGTCGAGGCGGACGAACCCGAGGACCGGCTGCGGAATGCCGAAGTCCTTCGTCGCCGCCGCCGGAAGGATGATCCAGCCGGGCAGGGCGTCGTCGGCGTACGTGGCCGCCACGGTGTAGGTGCGGGGCTCGCCCCGCGACGTCTGCACCTTGACCCTGGAGCCGATGTGCCAGCCGTGCTCGGTGGCCTCCGGGACGCTCACCGCGATCTGGTCGTCGCGCAGCGTCGTCAGCGTGCCACCGGTGGCGCTGGCGCCGTAGGTCTCTGCCAGCGCGGCGAGGTCGTCGGTGGCGTTCACCCACTCCTTGGCGCCGTCGACGAGCACCTGGTCGTTCCAGACGCCGGCCGCCGCCCGTACCCCCGGAATCTGTGCGGCCCGGTCCACGACGGCCGGATCGAACGTCGGCGGCCGCGGGCCGTTCTGGTCGCCGCTGATCATGATCTGGGCCTTGAGGACGCGGGCGGCCTCGGCCTTGAGGCTGCTCTTGGCGGAATCCATGATCACGGTGACGCCGGTGACCAGCGCGATGCCCACCATGAGCGCGGCCGCGGTGATCGCCGTGCGGCGCGGATTGCGCCCGGAGTTGAGCCGGCCCAGCCGCCCCGGCACGGACCACGAGAACAACCGGCCCAGCAGTGCCACCACCGGGCGGCTGATGAGCGGCGTGAGTAGCGCGATGCCGACGAAGGAGCCGAGAACGCCGCCGAGGATCAGCCACAGCTCGTTGCCGACGTCGCCGTACAGTCCGAGGCCCAGCGCCGCGGCACCGACGGCGGTGACCGCCCCACCGGCCACGCTGATCTTGGTCAGCGGGCGGTCCGGCATGGCGACGTCCTGCATCGCCGCCACCGGTGCGATCCGCGACGCCCGCAGGGCGGGCAGGACCGCGGCGACCACGGTGACCAGGACACCCACGACGAAGGAGCTGATCACGGCGGCCGCGGGCACGCCGAGCGGCGCCAGCTCCAGGCCGCCACCGGCGAAGCTGCCGAACAGGTACGCGAGCCCCGCGCCGATCCCGACCCCGGCGGCGAGACCGAGCACCGCCGCCACCAGTCCGATCACGACGGCCTCGATCAGCACGGAGGTGATGACCTGTCGGCGGCTCGCCCCCATCGCCCGCATCAGCGCCAGCTCGCGGGTGCGTTGCGCCACGATGATGGAGAAGGTGTTGAGGATGAGGAAGACGCCGACGAACAGCGCGACCCCCGCGAAGCCCAGCAGGAGCTGCCCGAAGAAGCTCAGCCCCTCGCGCATCGCGGCGGAGCTCTCGTCGGCGAGCTGGTCGCCGGTCTTGACCACGTACCCGGCGCCGAGCGCGGCGCCGATGCGGTCGCGCAGCACCTCCGGCGTCACGTCCCCAGCGGCCTCGACGCGCACCGAGCTGTAGACCCCGGTGCGCCCGAGCATCAACTGCTGCGCGGTCGCCTCGGTGAAGGCGACCTGCTGGACGCCGCCGAGGCTGTCCCGGTCGCCGCTGTAGCCGACGATACCGACGAGCGTGAAGTCCTTCTTCGGCTCCAGGGTCAGCACGCCCACCCGGTCGCCGACCTTGAGCCCGGCGGCCTCGGCCACCGTGGCGTTCACCGCGATCTCGTCGGGCGCGGACGGGCCGCGGCCCTCGCGCAGGCGCACCAGCTCGTCCTCGCCGGTCCAGGAGACACCCAGCCGCGGTGGGCCGGTCGAGGTGAGCACCTTGCCGTCGCTGCCGATCACCCGGGCGCCGTCGGACTCCACGAGCCCGGTCGCCGACCGTACGCCGGAAACGGTCTTGATCTTCTCGACGACGGCCGCCGGCAGGGGCGCGGCAACCTGTTCGCCCTCGAACTCGGAGACCTCGACCTTGGGGACGGCTGCGACACCGACGTCCGTGGTCGAGTACGCGCTGGCGAAGACCATGTCGAAGGAACGGCTCAGGGTGTCGGTGACCACGAACGCCCCGGACACGAACATGACCCCGAGCACGACGGCCAGCCCCGACAGGATCAGCCGCAGCTTTCTCGCCAGCAGGCTCTTGAGGGTGGCGCGCAGCATCAGAGCATCACCGGTTCGGCGTGCGTGTCCAGCCGCTTCATCGTGTCGAGCACCCGGTCGGCGGTCGGCTCGGTGAGCTCGCCCGCGATCTGCCCGTCGGCGAGGAAGACGACCCGGTCGGCGTAGCTCGCCGCGACCGGGTCGTGGGTGACCATGACGATCGTCTGGTGGTGCTCGCGGACGCTGGCCCGCAGGAAGGACAGCACCTCGGCCCCGGACCGGGAGTCCAGGTTGCCGGTCGGCTCGTCCGCGAAGATGACGTCCGGGCGTCCGACCAGCGCCCGCGCGCAGGCGACGCGCTGCTGCTGGCCGCCGGAGAGCTGGCTGGGTCGATGCGTCAGCCGGTCCCGCAGCCCGACCGTGTCGATGACGATGTCCCACCACTGCGGGTCCGGCTTGCGCCCGGCGATGTCGAGCGGCAGCCGGATGTTCTCCTGCGCGCTCAGCGTCGGCAGGAGGTTGAACTGCTGGAAGATGAACCCGATCCGGTCCCGCCGCAGCCGCGTCAGCGCCTTGTCGCCAAGCTTGCTGATCTCGGTGCCGCCGACGTGGACGGTGCCGCGGTCGACCGTGTCCAGCCCGGCGAGGCAGTGCATCAGCGTCGACTTGCCGCTGCCGGAGGGGCCCATGATGGCCATGAACCGGCCCTGGGCGAACTCGGCGCTCACCCCGCGCAGCGCGACGACCTGCGCCTCGCCCGAACCGTAGACCTTCCAGACCTCGTCGGCCCGAGCCGCCGCCGGTAGGCCGGCATTCGTCGCTGTCACTGTTCCCCCTGGATCCCTGTGCCGTCGTGGTCCGGCCGGGGCTTGGTCCCCCGGCCGGCTCCGCCAGTCTGGTGGCGCGACGGGGGCGGGGCGTCCGCCTGCCGGCGGAGAGCGACGCGGAGATTCGGCTGCGGGTCGCCACCCAGGGAGGGTCAGGGTTGCCCCTGATCCACCGCGGTCGCCGGCGGGCGGCGGCGCTGTCCCGCGCCCTCGTGCGACCTGACGCCGGGGCGTCCTCCTGCGCTTGCCGCAGCTCCTCGTTGCGGCTTCCTACTCCGGCTTCCGGAGAGCCTTCCCGTCGGGCACGGCCTTTCGCCGGACGTGGCCGGGCGGTCGGCGGTGGCCGGGCGGTCGGCGGTGGCCGGGCGGTCGGCGGTGGCCGGGCCGTCAGCGGTGGCCGGGCCGTCAGCGGTGGCCGGGCTGTCCGCGGCCCGGGCGGACCAGGCCGGTCTCGTATGCCAGCACGACGGCCTGCACGCGGTCGCGCAGGCGCAACTTGGTGAGCAAGTGGCCGACATGCGTCTTCACGGTCGTCTCGCTCACCAGCAGCGCCCGGGCGATCTCGGCGTTGGAATGGCCCTTGGCGACGTGGATGAGCACCTCGCGTTCGCGCTCGGTGAGGGTGTCCAGCACGGGAGCGGCGGCGGTGGTCTCGGCGGCGGGAAGGATCTCGGTCATCCGGGTCAGCAACCGGTCGAGAGTCGGCGGTGCGACGACCGCGCCGCCGGCGGCCACCGTACGGATGGCGGCCACGAGCTCATCAGGCGGAACGTCTTTGCACAGGTACCCGCTGGCCCCGGCGGTGACGGCGCCGAGCACCTGCTCGTCGGTGTCGTCGGCGGTCAGGATCAGCACCCGCACCGCCAGCCCGGACCCGGCGATACGGCGCGTGACGGTCAGCCCGTCGAGCCGCGGCAGCCGCAGATCCATGAGGACCACGTCGGGAAGCAGCCGGCGGGCCAGATCGACGGCCTCGGCCCCGTCGCCGGCCTCACCGACGACGGCGAGCCCGCCCGCCCCCGCCAGCACCGACCGCAACCCGGACCGCAACATGGGCTGATCATCGGCGAGCAGCACCCGGACGGTACGCCCACCGGCCGGACCGGCGCCCGCACTCACCCCGTCACCCGCCGACACCGCCAGCCTCCCCGAACGCGATTCCGCCGCTCACCCTAGGCGATCGGCAACCACGCATAGACGCCCCGCCCGACCGAGTTCCCCCTCCTGGCGAGCGCGCCGCTTCGGACGGGCGTGCCGTTTCGGACGAGCGCGCCGCTTCGGACGGGCGTGCCGTTTCGGACGAGCGCGCCGCTTCGGACGGGCGTGCCGTTTCGGACGGGCGTGCCATTTCCGACGGGCGTGCCCCGTCGGACCGGAATGCGCCGGACGGGCGTGCTGCGCCGGACTAGTGCGCTCGCGAGGAGTGGGCCGCGTCGAACGAGCGGCCGACCCGGACGAGCGCCTACCCGCCGACGCTGCAGGCGTCGTGGACCTGCGCCGCCGTCTGGTCCTGCGGCGCCGTCAGGTCCTGCGGCGCCGTCAGGTCCTGCGGCGCCGTCAGGTCCTGCGGCGCCGAGGTCCTGCGGCGCCGTCAGGGCCGGCGCGGACCCGGCATCGGAGGTTCGCCGGCCGCGGAGCGCGCCCCGGCCGCGGGCGCCGGCGACGGCACGCCCGGGTGCGACCCCACCGCCATGGCCGCGGCGGGTCGATCGACCACGGCTGTGGCGGGTCGATCAACGACGGCCGCGGCCCGTCCGTCCGCCGCGGCTGTGGTGGCTTCGTCTGTTCCGGTCCTGGTGGGGATGTCGGTCGTGGGGTCAGTGGGGCGGCCGGTCGGGGGCTCGGGGTAGGGCGGTGGGGTGCCGCCGAACTCCGGGCAGAACCGTTGGTGGCTGCACCAGCCGCAGAGGCGGCTCGGCTTGGGGCGGAAGTCCCTTTCCTGCTTGGCGCGTTCGATCGCCTGCGAGAGCGCTACCAGGGTGCGTTCGAAGCGTTCGAGCTCGTCCGCGTCCGGGCTGTAGTCGCAGACCTCGGCGTCCTTGAGATAGAGCAGGCGCAGCACGCGAGGGACGACGCCCCGGGTGCGCCACAGCACGAGGGCGTAGAACTTGAGCTGGAACAGCGCCCGGCCCTCGAAAGCCTCCCGGGGCGCGCCGCCGGTCTTGTAGTCGACGACGCGCAGATCGCCGGCGGGGGAGACGTCGAGGCGGTCGATGTAGCCGCGGATCAGCAGCTCCTCGTCGACCAGCGTGGAGACCAGGCTCTCGCGCTCGGCCGGCTCGAGGCGCCGGGGATCTTCCACCGCGAAGTAGCCGTCGAGCAGGTCGCCCGTGCTCGCCAGGAAGGCCTTCAGCCGGGCGGCCTCGTCCGGCTCAGGCATGCCGGGCAGCGTCGCGCTCATGGCGGACGCCGGCACGGACGGCACGGAGGGGACCATCAACCCGGTCTGCCCGTCGACCGGCGCCACCTCGGTTTCCCCGTCGGCCACGGTCGCACCGGCCGGCCGGTCGACCACCGGCACCGGCGCGGCCGCGTCGCCGTCGTCGCCGAACAGCGCCGACAGCCCGGGCTCCTCCGCCACCAGGCGATCCCACTGCGGGGCCACCAGCGCCGCTGCGGCCTCGGGGGTGCGGTCGGGCGCCGGCAGGTCGAAGAGCCGCTCGAGCACCGCGTGCACCAGCGTGCCGCGCACCTGGTCGCGGCTGGGCTGCTCCGGCAGCCGGTCGACGGTCCGGAAACGGAACAGCAGCGGGCAGGTCTTGAAGTCGGCGGCCCGCGACGGCGACAGCGACGGCCCGGCATGCCGATCCCGGTCGGGCCCCGAGGGTGACGGGCCGGCTCCGGAGGGGGATAGGCCGCCCTCTGAAGTCGACAGGCCGGGCTCGGAGGGGGATAGGACCGTTTCTGCCGTCATGGGGACAAGGCTAGGGGAGGGGTACGACGAAACCGGCGAGGCGGGGCCTCAGGCGCGCTCCGTAGCATCGGGGATGTGGAGGACACGAAGCGGCGCGCGCGGGGCGGTGGATGGATGGTCGGCCGGGTGCTCGGCATCCCGGTCTTCGTCAATGCCTCGATGCTGCTCCTGGCGCTGCTCGTCACCATCGTGTACGGCGGGTACGCCCAGCGCCAGCTCGGCTTCGCGGGCGTGCTCGCGTACGCGATCGGCCTGGGTTTCGTGGCCTGCCTGCTCGGTTCCGTGCTGTTGCACGAGCTCGGTCACGCCCTGACGGCCCGGCGGTACGGGATCGGCGTGCGGGGCATCACCCTGGAGCTGCTCGGCGGCTACACGGAGATGGATCGCGACGCCCCGGCGCCCCGGGTCGACGCGCTGGTGTCGCTGGCCGGGCCGGCCGTCTCCCTGGTGCTGGGCGCGGTGGCCGCCGCCGCCGCCGTGGTGCTTCCCGACCGTACCGTCGCGGGGGAGATCGCGTTCCAGCTTGCCGCGAGCAATGTCATCGTGGCGATCTTCAACCTGCTGCCCGGCCTGCCGCTCGACGGCGGCCGAGCGTTGCGGGCCGCGCTGTGGGCGCTGATCCGGGACCGGAACCGGGCGACCGAGGTGGCCGCCTGGGCCGGGCGGGGCATCGCCCTGGCCACCGGCTGCGCCGTCGTCGCGCTCTACCGGCTCAATATCCTGACCCTGTTCGGTCTGATCTTCATCCTGCTCGTCGCGCTGACGCTGTGGCAGGGCGCCGGTCAGTCGATCCGGCTCGCCCGGATCACCCGGCGGTTCCCCCTGGTCGACCTCGCCGCGCTCGCGCGCCCGCTGGTCGCCGTGCCGTCGGGAACGTCGATCGCCGAGGCGCAGCGCCGGGCCGGCGAGGCCGGGCCGCACCCCGCGGGCCTGGCGGTGGCCGACTCCAGCGGCCGGGTCGTCGCCCTGGTCGACGGCGCCGCCGTCGCTGCCGTGCCGGCCGAGCGGCGGCCGTGGGTCACCGTCGACACCGTGTCCCGGGACGTGTCGCGGGTGCCGGCGATGCGGGTGGAGCTGACCGGCGAGCAGGTGGTCCGGGCCGTGCAGGCACACCCGGGTGCGCAGTACGTGGTGACCTCAGGCGAGGATGTCGTCGGCGTGCTGCACGTCGCGGACCTGGCCGAGCTGCTGGAGCCGCGCCGCGCGGCCCGCCGTGCCACCGCCAGGTAGTCGAGAGAGGGATCCGTGACCGTTCAGCAAGACGCCGCGCCCACCCACCGGGGACCGTTCCGAGCGGGCGACCGGGTGCAGCTCACCGATCCCAAGAACCGCATGCACACCATCGTCCTCGAGCCCGGCAAGGCGTTCCACACCCACCGGGGCGCGCTGGAGCACGACGCCCTCATCGGGCTCAGCGACGGCAGTGTCGTCACGTCCAGCGGCGGCACGCAGTATCTGGCACTGCGCCCGCTGCTGGCCGACTACGTGCTCTCGATGCCGCGCGGCGCGCAGGTCATCTATCCGAAGGACGCCGCGCAGATCGTCGCGATGGGCGACGTCTTCCCCGGCGCCAAGGTGCTGGAGGCCGGCGTCGGGTCGGGCGCGCTGACCTGTTCGCTGCTGCGGGCGGTGGGTGGCGGCGGCGAGCTGCACTCGTACGAGCTGCGCGAGGACTTCGCCGCGATCGCCCGCAAGAACGTGGAGTCGTTCTTCGGCGGACCGCACCCGGCCTGGCATCTGCACCACGGCGATGTCGCCGGCAACACCGAAACGGGTTTCGACCGGGTCGTGCTGGACATGCTGACCCCGTGGGAGGCCCTCGACATGGTCGAGCGCTCGCTCGTCCCCGGCGGCGTCTTCATCGGGTACGTGGCCACGACGCCCCAGCTCTCCGAGCTGGTCGAGGCGCTGCGCGAGCGCGGCGGCTGGACCGAGCCGCGGGCGTGGGAGTCACTGGTGCGCGACTGGCACGCGGAGGGCCTGGCAGTGCGCCCGGACCACCGCATGATCGCGCACACCGCGTTCCTGGTGTCGGCGCGCAGACTGGCGCCGGGTGTCACCGCGCCGCCGCGGCGGCGCAAGCCGAGCAAGGGCGCCGAGGCCTACGCCCTGCGCCGGGCTGCTCAGGCCGCGATGGCCGCCGAGCGTACGGAGACGGCCGACGATCCCGGGATGTGACGACCAGCCCGGCATCCGGTAGTTTCCGTCGCGGGTCCGATGGGTCATGGGGAGGGAACGGGTGGGCGCGATGAGTTCTCCGCCGTTCGGTGGCAGCAACGAGATGCCGGCGGTCTTCCCGGACTGGTCGCCGTACGAGGACCTGGACTCGGCGGCCCGCGCCTACCTGCGCGACCCTGAGGTGGCGCTGGACGCCCTCTTCGGCGTTCTGCGCGGCGCGTCGGTGCTCTGTTTCACCCTGGAGCGCTTCGTCAACGAGGTCAACGGCGTCTGGCAGGAGGTCGTGATCTGCGACGGCAGCCGGCTGGTGCTCTGGCACGGCGAGGACGTGGCGCCGGGGGACGGGCCGGTCGGTTCGATGACCTCGTCGCTGCGCGTGGTGCCGTTGTCGACGGTGACCGAGGTGGGCTGCCGGCGGCGGCTGACGCGCACCTCGACCGGGCAGGCGCGGGTCGACAGCATCGACGTGTACCTGCTGCTCAGTTCGGTGGACGACGCGGTTCCCCCGCCGGGCATGGAGGAGGAGGGCCGGGCGGCGCTACGGCACGACGCGTTGCGCTTCGGCAAGACCCTCGACGACGGCGGGCCGGGGCAAATCGCCCGTCTAGAGGAGTTTTCCCGGATTGTCGCATCTTTGGTCGGCCGTCCGACACTGTGACATTTTCCGCCGGATGACAGCGGCGCGTACGGGCCGTGAACGAGACCCGTACGCGTCGGATCAGTCCGCGTCCGGACCGGCGACCTCGACGCCGTCGGAGGCGCGCACGACGTGGATGCAGTCGCCCGGGCACTCCTTGGCCGAGTCGATCACCTCGAGCTGCAGCCGGGCCGGCACCCCGGTGCGCGCGCCGTGGCCCTGCAGCAGCTCACCGGCACTGTCCTTGACGTACGCCAGCCCGTCGATGTCGAACTCGAAGACCTCCGGGGCGTACTGCACGCAGAGCCCGTCGCCGGTGCACAGGTCCTGATCCACCCAGACCTCGAGTTCGTCAGTTCCGGTCTGTGCAGACACCGCACACCTCCCACGTTTCGACCGCTCCGACCGTACCCGACAGGTCGGACCACCCGGCGGCCCCACCCGACCCAATCGATCAAGGTTCAGTGACGAGGGTGTTGCATGGGTCGAAATCCGCGCCGCAGCGGCTAGTGTTGTCTCAAGACGTTCGAGCCCCCGGGGAGGTGGGACGTGGCACGTAGCGACGAGGCGGATTCACGCGCCGCACGTTGGGAGAAAGAGGCCAACGATCTCTCCAGCCAGGTTGCGTTCCTGCAGGAGGAACTCGCTCTGGTACGGCGCAAGTTGACCGAAAGCCCCCGACACGTCCGGCAGCTCGAGGAACGGCTCGCGGCGACGCAGGCGCAGCTGGCCCGGCTGACCGAGAACAACGACCGGCTCGTGGCGACCCTCAAGGAAGCCCGGGCTCAGATCGTCACTCTCAAGGAAGAGATTGACCGGCTCGCCCAGCCGCCCAGCGGCTACGGCGTTTTCCTGGCCGCCCACGAGGACGGTTCCGTCGACGTCTTCACCGGCGGGCGCAAGTTGCGGGTCGCCGTGTCACCGAGCCTCGAGGTCGAGGAGCTCAAGCGGGGGCAGGAAGTCCTGCTCAACGACGCGCTCAACGTGGTGGACGCGTTCGGTTACGAGCGGGTCGGCGAGGTCGTCCTGCTCAAGGAGATCCTGGCCGGTCCCGGTGGGGCACCGGGCGATCGCGCCCTGGTCGTCTCGCACGCCGACGAGGAGCGGATCGTCCATCTGGCCGATTCGCTCGAGATCTCGAAGCTGCGGGCGGGCGACTCGCTGATGATCGAGCCGCGCTCGGCGTATGCGTACGAGCGCATCCCCAAGAGCGAGGTCGAGGAGCTCGTTCTCGAGGAGGTGCCCGACGTCGACTACACCGACATCGGCGGCCTGCACTCGCAGATCGAGCAGATCCGTGACGCGGTGGAGCTGCCCTTCCTGCACGCCGACCTCTTCCGGGAGCACCAGTTGCGCCCGCCGAAGGGCATCCTGCTCTACGGCCCGCCCGGCTGCGGCAAGACCCTGATCGCCAAGGCGGTCGCCAACTCGCTGGCGAAGAAGATCGCCGAGCGGCGCGGCGAGGAGAAGCACACCAGCTACTTCCTCAACATCAAGGGTCCCGAGCTGCTCAACAAGTACGTGGGCGAGACCGAGCGGCACATCCGCCTGGTCTTCCAGCGGGCGCGGGAGAAGGCCGGCGAGGGCACTCCGGTCATCGTGTTCTTCGACGAGATGGACTCGATCTTCCGGACCCGTGGCTCCGGCGTCTCCTCCGACGTCGAGAACACCATCGTCCCGCAGTTGCTGAGCGAGATCGACGGTGTCGAGGGCCTGGAGAACGTCATCGTCATCGGCGCCTCCAACCGGGAAGACATGATCGACCCGGCGATCCTGCGGCCCGGCCGGCTGGACGTGAAGATCAAGATCGAGCGTCCGGACGCGGAGGCGGCGAAGGACATCTTCGCCAAGTACATCCTCCCGGGCCTCCCGCTGAGCGCGGAGGACCTCGCCGAGCACGGCGGCGACGCCGACGTGACGGTCGCGGCCATGATCGAGGCGGTCGTGCTCCGGATGTACACGGAGTCCGAGGAGAACCGCTTCCTGGAGGTCACCTACGCCAACGGTGACAAGGAAGTCCTGTACTTCAAGGACTTCAACTCCGGCGCGATGATCCAGAACATCGTCGACCGCGGCAAGAAGATGGCGATCAAGGAGTTCCTCACCTCCGGCAAGAAGGGGCTGCGGCTGCAGCACCTGCTCGACAGTTGCGTCGACGAGTTCCGTGAGAACGAGGATCTGCCCAACACCACCAACCCCGACGACTGGGCCCGGATCTCCGGCAAGAAGGGCGAGCGGATCGTCTACATCCGTACGCTCGTCTCCGGCGGCAAGGGCGCCGAGGCCGGCCGGTCCATCGAGACGGCCAGCAACACCGGTCAATACCTGTAGCAGACGCATCCGGACGCGGGCGGAGGTTTCCTCCGCCCGCGTCTTCTCATCTCATTTCATCCGCCTTCGTCGCTCTGCGTGGCGCCGGCCGACAGCCTCCCGCCTGTTCGGCGGCCCGATAACTCCCTGATGTGACGAAAGATCGCCACTGAGCGTGGCGTGACGCGTACGGCCCGAGGCGAGAACCGATACGGAAGCGTCTAGGCTCGATACATGGGCAACGGCAGCACAGTGGCGGGCGGAGTGGTCGCATGAGCGTTCGGCGGATTATGGGCACCGAGGTGGAGTACGGCATTTCCGTGCCCGGGCAGCCCGGCGCCAACCCGATGGTCACCTCCTCCCAGGTCGTCAACGCCTACGGCGCCCGCCCCGAGCTCAATCGCGGCGGCCGCGCGCGATGGGACTACGAGGAGGAGTCGCCGCTGCGTGACGCCCGCGGGTTCACCTACTCGGGCGCGGCGTACGACCCCGCGGAAGCGCTCGCCGACGAGGATCTCGGCCTCGCCAACGTGATACTCACCAACGGCGCCCGTCTCTACGTCGACCACGCCCATCCGGAGTACAGCACCCCCGAGTGCACCAACCCGCTGGACATCGTGCGCTGGGACAAGGCCGGCGAGCAGGTCATGGCCGAGGCGTCCCGCCGCGCCGCCACGATCCCCGGCACGCACCGCATCCAGCTCTACAAGAACAACACCGACAACAAGGGTGCTTCGTACGGCTCGCACGAGAACTACCTCATGCGCCGCCAGACCCCGTTCGCCGACATCGTCGCCCACCTCACGCCGTTCTTCGTCACCCGGCAGATCTTCTGCGGCGCCGGCCGCGTCGGGATCGGTCAGGACGGCTCGGGATCGGGCTTCCAGATCTCCTCGCGCGCCGACTTCTTCGAGGTCGAGGTCGGCCTCGAGACCACCCTCAAGCGCCCGATCATCAACACCCGCGACGAACCGCACTCCGACGCCGACAAGTACCGCCGGCTGCACGTCATCATCGGTGACGCGAACCTCTCCGAGATCGCCACGTATCTGAAGATGGGTACGACCGCGCTGATCCTGAACATGATCGAGGAGAAGGTCTTCACCGGCGAACTCGGCGTGGCCGACCCGGTCTCCGAGCTCAAGGCGGTCAGCCACGACCCCTCGCTCGGGCACCTCATGCGGCTGCGCGACGGCCGCCGCCTCACCGCGCTGGACCTGCAGTGGGCGTACTACGAGCGCGCCAAGGCCTTCGTGGACGAGCGCTACGGCGCCGACGCCGACGAGCAGACCGTGGACGTGCTGCGCCGCTGGGAGGACGTGCTCGACAAGCTCGGCCGTGACCCGATGACCTGTTCCGATCAGCTCGACTGGGTCGCCAAGCTGCGGCTGCTGGAGGGCTACCGCGAGCGCGAGAGCCTGGCGTGGTCCTCGCCGAAGCTGCAACTGGTCGACCTGCAGTATTCCGACGTCCGCCCGGAGAAGGGCCTCTACCACCGGCTGGTGGCCCGGGGCTCGATGAAGACGCTCCTCGACCCCGCAGAGACCGCCCGCGCGATGGTGGAGCCGCCCGAGGACACCCGGGCGTACTTCCGCGGTCAGTGCCTGGCCCGCTACGCGTCCGAAGTGGTCGCGGCGAGCTGGGACTCGGTCATCTTCGACGTCGGCCGCGAGTCGCTGGTGCGGGTCCCGATGATGGAGCCCGAGCGCGGCACCAGGAAGCACGTGGGCGCGCTCTTCGACAGGTGCGACACGGCCAAGGACCTGCTCGAGGTGATCACCAGTCGGTGACCCGCTTCGCTGCGCGAGAAACACGCGGACGGGCAGGCGTATTCGTCGTACCCGCAAGGTAGGTTTTTCCCAACCCGAACCGGTTGGGTCTTGAAGGGGGACACGGATGGCAACGCGAGACACCGGCGGTCAGTCGCAGTCCGGCAAGGGCAAGCGCGACGAGGAGATCGAGGACGTCACCACCGAGGCCAACCCCGAGGTTGCCGAGCGCCACGCCGAGATCACCGAGGACGTCGACGACCTGCTCGACGAGATCGACTCCGTCCTCGAGGAGAACGCCGAGGAGTTCGTCCGCGGGTACGTACAAAAAGGCGGAGAATAGCCTCTTAGCCGGCTAATCAGACATTCGCGGCGTCGGGCCGACACGTTGATCACGATCATCGCGTCGGCCCCGCTCGCGGGATATTGTGCTTCAACTGCGACGGCGGCATCGGGTGGTTGCGGGACGGCCCGGAATCCCTCGCCGCCGCGATCACGTTCGAGAGGAACCACGTGGCAGCGGGCTTCGATCCATCCGGGCGTCTTCCCGATGTGTTCACCAATGCGGGGACGTCATCCTTCACGCAGTTCCTGAGCCAGGCCGCCCCCGAGTTGCTTCCCGGCCGGCGGCCGTTGCCGCCGGGGATGGCGGCCGACATCGCGCCGCACGGGACCACGATCATCGCCATCGCCACCACCGACGGCGTCGTGATGGCCGGTGACCGGCGCGCCACGATGGGCAACATCATCGCCAGCCGGGACATCGAGAAGGTGCATCCCGCGGACGCGTATTCGCTGATCGGCATCGCGGGCACCGCGGGGATCGGCATCGAGCTCATGCGCCTGTTCCAGGTGGAGCTCGAGCACTACGAGAAGATCGAGGGCGCCATGCTGTCCCTCGACGGCAAGGCCAACCGGCTCGCCGCGATGGTGCGCGGCAACCTGGGCGCGGCCATGCAGGGTCTGGCCGTGGTGCCGCTGTTCGCGGGCTTCGACCTGTCCCCGGCCGACCCGGCCCGGGTCGGGCGCATCTTCAGCTTCGACGTCGCCGGCGGGCTCTACGAGGAGACCGGCTTCGACGCGATCGGCTCCGGTTCGCTGTTCGCCAAGGCCGCGCTGAAGAAGCGCTACCGGCCGGGCATCGGCACCGAGGAGGCGATCCGGCTCGCGGTGGAGGCGCTGTACGACGCCGCCGACGACGACACCGCGACCGGCGGGCCCGACCTGACCCGCAAGATCTACCCGGTGGTGATGACCGCGACCGCCGACAGCACCCACCGGCTCACCGAGGCCGAGATCAACGCGGTGGCCGAGGCAGTGGTCGCCGGACGGATGGAGAATCCGGGGGGCTGAGCCACCCGCGATCCGACGACGAAACCACCAGCGAAGGTCATCGAAGGAGTAACCACCCGTGGCCATGCAGTTCTACGCTTCGCCCGAGCAGGTCCAGCGGGACCGCTCGGAGTACGCCCGCAAGGGCATCGCCCGCGGTCGTTCCGCCGTCGTGCTCACGTACGAGGGCGGCATCCTGCTGGTCGCCGAGAACCTCACCTCGCTGCGCAAGATCAGCGAGCTGTACGACAAGATCGGTTTCGCGGCCGTCGGCCGCTACAACGAGTTCGAGAGCCTGCGCCGCGCCGGCGTGCGGATGGCCGACCTCAACGGCCTCGCATACGACCGGCGCGACGTGACCGGCCGCGCGCTCGCGAACGCCTACACCCAGACGCTCGGCGCGATCTTCTCCGAAACGCAGAAGCCTTACGAGGTGGAGATCTGCGTGGCGCAGGTCGGCGCCTCGCCGGAGGCCGACGAGCTGTACCGCATCACCTACGACGGCTCGGTCATGGACGAGCCGGGCTTCATGGCGATGGGCGGCTCGGCGGAGGCCATCTCCACCGTCCTCAAAGAGCGCCACGACGTCACGGCGGACCTGCCGACGGCGCTGGCGCTGGCGGTCAAGGGCCTGGGCAGCGTCGGCGGAGAGAACGGCGCCGCGCGCGAGCTGGGCGCCTCCCAGCTCGAGGTTGCCGTGCTGGACCGGCGCCGCAAGGGTCGCGCCTTCCGGCGGATCGTCGGCGCGGCGGTGGAGACGCTGCTCGGCGGCGGCAAGGACCAGCCGGAGCCCGAGGTGGGCGAGGCGGGCGACACCGCGCCGCCGGCTCAGGGCGACGACAAGCCCACGGTCTCGGCCGCCTCGGTCGACCTCGAGGGCAAGCCCGACGAGTCCGGCGACAAGTCCTGATCCACCGGGGCGGCGGCCCGGACACAGTCCGCGCTCCGCGCGGGACAGCCTGGGGACGTGCCGCCGGTGGGCTTCGTGCCCGGGTGGCGACGGTTCGCTCCGGCGAGCCATCGCCACCCGGCCGTGGCGGCTGCTCTCGCCGCGCAGTGCCCGTCGGGACTCCTGAGGGGTCGGCGAGCTTCGCCGCCCCGGGCCGTGACGGCCGGCGGGTTCGCGGGCTCCGGCTCGTCGGGAGTGGTCAGTCGATGACGAGGGGCCGCCACCAGCCCGGGTTGTCGCGGTACCACCGGACGGTCGCCGCCAGGCCGCCGGCGAAGTCCACCTCGGGCCGGTAGCCGAGCTCGTCGCGCAGGCGGCTGTCGTCGAGCGCGTAGCGGCGGTCGTGGCCCTTACGGTCCTCGACCTGGACCACCCGGTCCCAGTCCGCGCCGCAGGCCCGCAGGAGCAGACCGGTCAGCTCCCGGTTCGTCAGCTCCTGACCGCCGCCGACGTGGTAGACCTCGCCGGGCTTTCCGCGCTCCAGGACCAGGGCCGTGGCGCGGCAGTGGTCGTCGACGTGGATCCAGTCGCGGACCTGCGAGCCGTCGCCGTAGAGCGGGACCGTCCGGCCCTCCAGCAGGTTGGTCACGAAGCGCGGGATCAGTTTCTCCGGATGCTGGTACGGGCCGTAGTTGTTGGCGCATCTGGTCACCGTCACCGGCAGCCCGTGGGTCCGGTGGTAGGAGAGCGCGAGCAGGTCCGCCCCGGCCTTCGTCGCCGCGTACGGCGAGTTGGGCGCCACCGGCGAGGACTCCGTCCAGGACCCGGACGGGATCGAGCCGTAGACCTCGTCCGTCGAGACGTGGACGAACCGTTCGACGCCGTGCCGTAGCGCCGCGTCCAGCAACACCTGGGTGCCCACCACGTTGGTCATGGCGAACTCGGCCGCCGCCCGGATGGAGCGGTCGACATGGGATTCGGCGGCGAAGTGCACGACGCCCTCGTGCCGGCGCATCACCGCTTCGACCAGCGCCGGGTCGCACACGTCACCCGGGACGACGTCGAGGCGTCCGCTCGTGGCGACCGGTGCCAGATTGGCGAGGCTGCCCGCGTACGTCAGCTTGTCGACGACCGTGACGTGAGCGCCCTCCAGGCCCGGCAGCGTGTCCGTCAGGACGCCGCGGACGAATGCCGAGCCGATGAACCCGGCGCCCCCGGTGACCAGAACTTTCATCAGGTGGGCAGTGTATCCGCAGGTACCGGCCCCGAGGCCGGAGTCGGCCGCACGGGACACCGGTGAAAGGGCGCGCGGTACCTGCCACGGGAAGCCGTTGTGCGGCTAATGTTTCGACATGGAACGGCGAATTTTCGGCCTCGAAACCGAGTACGGAGTCACGTGCACCTACCGGGGACAGCGGCGGCTGTCGCCCGACGAGGTGGCCCGCTATCTGTTCCGCCGAGTGGTGTCCTGGGGACGCAGCAGCAATGTCTTCCTCCGCAACGGTGCCCGCCTGTATCTCGACGTCGGTTCCCACCCCGAGTACGCGACCCCCGAGTGCGACTCCGTCACCGACCTGGTGGCCCATGACCGCGCCGGCGAGCGCATCCTCGAGGGCCTGCTGGTCGATGCCGAGAAGCGGCTGCACGACGAGGGGATCGCGGGGGAGATCTACCTTTTCAAGAACAACACCGATTCCGCCGGCAACTCCTACGGCTGCCACGAGAACTACCTCGTGTCCCGGCACGGCGAGTTCGGCCGCCTCGCCGACGTCCTGATCCCGTTCCTCGTCACCCGGCAGTTGATCTGCGGCGCCGGCAAGGTCCTGCAGACGCCGCGCGGCGCGGTGTTCTGCCTGTCGCAGCGCGCCGAGCACATCTGGGAGGGCGTCTCCAGCGCCACCACGCGCAGCCGGCCCATCATCAACACCCGGGACGAGCCGCACGCCGACGCCGAGCGCTACCGCCGCCTGCACGTCATCGTCGGTGACTCCAACATGAACGAGGTCACCACGCTGCTCAAGGTCGGCAGCGCCGACATCGTGCTGCGGATGATCGAGGCCGGCGTGGTCATGCGTGACCTCACCCTGGAGAACCCGATCCGGGCCATCCGGGAGGTCAGCCACGACGTCACCGGGCGGCGCAAGATCCGGCTGGCGAACAACAAGGAGGTCAGCGCTCTCGAGATCCAGCAGGAGTATCTCGCCAAGGCGACCGAGTTCGTCGAGCGGCGCGGCGGCGACCAGACCGCCAAGCGCGTCGTCGAGCTCTGGGGGCGGGTGCTCAGCGCGATCGAGAGCGGCGACCTGGACCCGGTCTCGCGCGAGATCGACTGGGTGTCGAAGCTGAAGCTGATCGAGCGGTACCAGGCCAAGCACGAGATCCCGATGTCGCACCCGCGGATCGCCCAGCTCGACCTCGCGTACCACGACGTGCGCCGCGGCCGCGGCCTGTACGCGCTGATGGAGAAGCGCAAGCAGGTGGACCGCATCTCCAACGACCTGGAGATCTTCGAGGCCAAGGAGACGCCGCCGCAGACCACCCGGGCGCGGCTGCGCGGCGAGTTCATCCGCCACGCCCAGGAGAAGCGGCGCGACTTCACCGTCGACTGGGTGCACCTCAAGCTCAACGACCAGGCGCAGCGCACCGTGCTGTGCAAGGACCCGTTCCGGGCGTACGACGAGCGGGTGGAGCGCCTGATCGCCAGCATGTGACCGGCGACCGCTAGGCTGGTCGGGCCATGACACAGCCGTCGCACGAGCCCGACCGGCGTCCGCCCGGGGAGAAGCCTGAGCGGACCGTCGAGGACGTCATGTGGTCGCGCGTCGAGCGCCGCCGTGAACGCATCCGCAGCCAGATCCAGCGCAACCGCGCGGGCGGCCACAAGGTTCCCACCTGGGTGCTGGCCGTGATCCTCGGCGTGCTCCTGCTGGGCTGGCTCTACCTGATCATCTTCGACTGACGACAGACGTCCGGATCTGCGCAATGCTGGTCGGCATGTCTGACATCATCGATCCCGCGATCAGCGACTACCTCCTGGCCCACTGCACGCCCGCCGACGACGCCCTGCGTGAGCTGGCCGCCGAGACCCGGGCGGCTTTTCCGGACGACGTCGTCATGCAGATCAGTCAGGACGAGGGTCAGCTCCTCACGCTGCTCGTCCGCCTGACCGGGGCGCGGGTCGCCGTCGAGGTCGGTGTCTTCACCGGCTATTCGGCCATCTGCATCGCCCGGGGGCTGGCCGAGGGCGGGAGCCTGCTCGCGTGCGACGTCTCCGAGGAGTGGACCGGGGTGGCCCGCCGCTACTGGAAGCAGGCGGGGGTGGCGGACCGCATCGACCTGCGGATCGCGCCGGCGATAGAGACGCTGCGGGCGCTGCCCCGCGATCCGGTCGTCGACTTCGCCTTCATCGACGCCGACAAGACCGGATACCTCGCCTACTACGAGGAGCTCGTGCCGCGGCTGCGCTCCGGCGGCCTGATCGTGCTCGACAACGTGCTGCAGGGCGGGCGGGTGGTGGCCGACGGCCCGCAGTCCGAGTCCGTCGTCGCGATCCGCGAGGTCAACGACCGGGTGGTGGCCGACGACCGGGTCGAGTCGGTGATGCTGCCGGTCCGCGACGGCGTGACCCTGATCCGCCGCCGCTAGACCGCAAGCAGGGTGGCGGCGTGCCGTCCGGCGGCGGCCGCCGCCACGAAGTAGGCGTGGTCCTCGGCCAGGCCGCGGCCCATCGTCGACAGCTTCACCGGGCTTGCCTGCAGCGCCGCGTCCAGGCCGTCGGTGGGCACCTCCACGACCCGGTGCAGGGTGGTCAGTGGCGCGAGGGCGTCGGTGACCTCCTTGGCCAGGTCCGCGGGCAGGTCGGCGGGCACCGGCAGGTCGGCGGGGACCAGCGCCACCTTTCCGTACGCGGTGAGGCTGTGGTGCGAGACCCCCCGGTGCCGGGCCCGGCCGTCGGCGTCCGAGATCCGCAGCGAGCCGACGGGCCGGCCGCCGAGCGCCACCACCGCGTTGACCGCCTCGCCCACCGCCACGCCCGAGAAGCCCCACGCCGTGCCCGTACCCAGGTTGCCCGGCCCCTGGGCGACGATGGTGACGTCCGCGTGCAGCACGTGCCGGGCGGCGAGCAGGGCGGCGTGGACCGTGCTCGCCTCCAGGTCGCCGCCGAAGGCCTGACCGGTCGTCACGGTGCCGGCCAGCGTGTCGCGCAGGCCGTCGAGCGTGCGGGAGAACCAGGCGGGCAGCGCGCCACCGTCGGTCATCACGTACGCCACCCGCGCGTCGGGCCGGTCGGCGTGGACGCCGGCGAGGATCGCCGGCAGCGCGGAGTGCAGGTCGGCGGTGACGACCGGCATGTCGTCCAGGCCGCTCGCGGCCTCCATCGCCGGGCGGTGCGGTGACGCCTCCTCGTCCACCCCGAGCAGGATGGGCTGCAGGGGGGTGTACCGCGCCTTGACCAGATGGCCGCTGTCGCGGGTGGTGCCGTCGGCTACCGGGTCCGGGGGCAGCCGGTCGGGCAGCGCCACGACCAGGGCATAGCCGCCGGTGCCCAGACCCATCACCAGCGCGCCCACGTTCAGCAGGACGCGGTCGCCGGGGCGCGGCGCGCCGGTCAGCTCCGGGTAGGCGAGCGCCTTGACCGGGCCGTCGCCGGTGCCGACCTCCAGCTCGACGGCGCCGTGCCAATCCCGCCGTACCGAAGAAACGATTCCCGACCGCCAGCGCACCATGGCGGCGACCCTATCTCCGCCACCCGTGCGGGAGTGGTAGGCCCCGGCCGGTCGACGCGTGCCGCCGTGGCGCCGCGGGGCTGCTAGCGTTTCGGTCGTGTCGCGGACCCGTACCGAACGCCTGGTGAACCTGGTGATCTGTCTGCTGTCCACGCGACGGTTCCTGACCGCCGCGCAGATCGCCGCGACCGTGCCCGGATACGAGCACGACCCCGAGGATCCGCGCGACCACGAGGCGTTCCAGCGCAAGTTCGAGCGCGACAAGGCCGAGCTGCGCGAGCTGGGCGTGCCGCTGGAGACGGGCCAGGCGAGCGCGTTCGACACCGAGCAGGGCTACCGGATCGCCCACCGCGAGTACGCGCTACCCGACATTCCGCTCGAACCGGATGAGGCCGCCGCCGTGGGCATCGCCGCACGGCTGTGGCAGCACGCCGGCCTCGCCGCCGCCGCGTCGTCCGGCCTCGCCAAGCTGCGGGCCGCCGGCGTCGAGGTCGACCCCCAGGCCACCCTCGGCGTCGAGCCGGTGGTGACCGTCGACCCGGCGTTCGCGCCGCTCACCGGGGCGGCGCGCTCGCGCCGCGCGGTGACCTTCTCCTATCGCGTGCCCGAGGTCGACGAGCCCTCCACCCGCCGGTTGCAGCCGTGGGGAGTGGTCTGTTGGCAGGGCCGCTGGTATGTCGTCGGCCACGACCGCGACCGCGACGCCACCCGCTGCTTCCGGCTGTCGCGCATCGTCGGCCAGGTGCGCGTCGTCGGCCCGGAGGGCGCGTTCACCCCGCCGGAGGACGTCGACCTGATCAGCCACGTCGCCCGCTGGTCCGGCCCGCTCGAGCGCACCGGCCGCGCCACCGTCGTGGTCCGGCCGGGCCGGGCCGCCGGGCTGCGCCGGCTGGCGGTGGAGACGGTGCCCGGCCCCGGCGGCGACCGGCTGACGATTCCGTACGCCGACGTCGAGTGGCTCGCCTCGCGGCTGGTCGGCTACGGCGCGGACGTGCGCGCCGACGGGCCGCCGGAGCTGCGCGAGGCCGTGATCCAGCAGCTCAAGGAGGTCGTGGCCCGGCACGAGCCGGCCCGCACCGGGGCGCCGTCGTGACCCCGCAGCAGCGCGGCCCGGCGCGGGCCTCGGCCGACCGCCTGGGCCGGTTGCTCAACCTGGTGCCGTACCTGCTGGCCCGTCCGGGGATCGCGGTGGCGGAGGCCGCCGCCGACTTCCGGATCACCGAGCGTCAGCTCCGCGAGGACCTGGAGCTGCTCTGGGTCTGCGGCCTGCCCGGCTACGGCCCCGGCGACCTCATCGACATGGCGCTCGACGGCGACCGGGTGACCATCACCTACGACGCGGGCATCGACCGGCCGCTGCGGCTCAACCCGGACGAGGCTCTCGCGCTGGTGGTGGCGCTGCGGATGCTCGCCGAGACGCCCGGCATCGGGTCGCGGGACGCGATCGAGCGGGCCCTTGTCAAGATCGAGAGCGCCGCCGGGGACCTCGGCGACGCGCCGGTGGCCGTGGCGCTGCCCGCCGCCACCGAGCGTCTCGACGCCGTCCGGGACATCGTCGAGCGCCGCCGGGCCATGCGCATCACGTACTACACGGCCGCCCGCGACGAGACCACCGACCGCGTCGTCGACCCGATGCGGGTGCTGATGGTCGGCAACCGTGCCTACCTGGAAGCGTGGTGCCGGCGTGCCGAGGGCACCCGCCTGTTCCGCCTGGACCGCATCGACGCCTTCACCGAGCTGGACGAGCCGGCCGCGCCCCCGGCGACGGCGGTGCCGCACGACCTGCGCGACGGTGTCTTCCATCCGGGTCCTGGCCTGCCGCTGGTGACGCTGCGGGTGGGCCGCGGCAGCCGCTGGATCACCGAGTACTACCCGTGCGAGGAGGTCCGCCGCGACGGCGACGAGTGGGTGGTGACCCTGCGCGTGACCGATCTCGGCTGGGCGCAGCGGTTCCTGCTCGGGATGGGGCCGGACGTGACCGTGGCCGCTCCGGCGGCGCTGGTCGAGCGGATCCGCGCCCAGGCCACCACGGCACTCGACCAGTACGCGGCCCCCGGCCCCTCCACCCCCTAAGCTGTCCGCCATGGTGTGGTGGATCGTGCTGGCGGTCGTTGTCGTCGCCCTCGTCGTCATGGTGGCGACGGTCATGTCCGTGGTCGGACGGCTGTCCGGTCTCGACCGGGCGTTGCGCCGGCTGCTGCGCCGGCAGGAACAGGCCGCCGTGCTGCAGCAGAAGGCGGCCGTACTCCAGGAATCCGTCGCCGGCCTGCAGCAGCGCGCCCAGACGGCACAGGAGAAGGTCGCGGTGATCAAGGCCGGGCTCGGCGGTTCCTGACGCGAGGGTTTCCGCCCCGTTGTCCGAAAATTCCTCGGGTCGCCGGTCAAACAAACGGATCCGGCACGGGTGACTTCCAGAGTGCACACGTACGATGGACCCCGCACCATCGACGAACCACCCTGATTCGACGGAGTCTTCCATGAACGCCATCAAGCCATGGCACATCATCGTTGTCCTTGTCGTGCTCGTGCTGCTGTTCGGCGCGAAGCGCCTTCCGGACGCCGCCCGGTCGCTGGGGCGGTCGCTGCGGATCATCAAGGCCGAGACCAAGGGCCTGGTGGACGACGACAACGTCGCGGAGAAGGCCGAGCCGCAGTATTCGCGCGAGCCGCTGCACCCGAACGAGATCCACCAGCCGGGTCAGCCGGGCTATCAGCAGCAGCCTCCGCCGGGCTACCAGCAGCAGCCTCAGCAGCCGCCGTACGTCGACCCGGTGCAGCGCACCAACGACCGCTGACCCACCGTGGCCATCTCCCTGCGCCGCCGGGGGCCCAGCAAGTTCGAGCAGGCCGCCGACGGCTCGATGACCCTCATCGAGCACGTTCGGGAGCTGCGTAACCGTCTCTTCTGGGCGTCGCTCGGCATCGTCGCCGGGCTGATCGTCGGCTTCGTCGTGTCCATGCAGGTGTTCGACCTGCTGTCGGTGCCGTACTGCAACCTCGAGTCGTCCTGGATCCTCAACGGCAAGGGTGAGCGCGTCTGCAGCTTCCTCACCCTCGGCGCCACCGACCAGCTCGTGCTGCGACTGAAGATCGCGCTCTGGGTCGGCCTCATCGTCGGGGCGCCGGTCTGGCTCTACCAGTTGTGGGCGTTCATCGCCCCGGGCCTGCACCGCCACGAGCGCAAGTGGGCGTACGTCTTCGTCGCGATCGCCGCGCCGCTCTTCGGCGGCGGCGCCCTCCTGGCGTACTTCGTGATCGGCCACAGCCTGGCCTTCATCATGCAGTCCGGTGTGATCGGCAGCACCACCCAGCTCGAGGTCACCAGCTACATCGGCTTCGTGACCAACATGATCTTGATCTTCGGGGTGGCGTTCGAGTTCCCGCTGGTCCTGCTGATGCTCAACTTCACCGGCGTGGTCAGCGCCAAGCGCCTGCTGAGCTGGTGGCGGATCGTGGTCTTCCTGTCGTTCGTCTTCGCGGCGATCGCCACGCCCGACCCCGGGCCGTTCGGCATGACCCTGCTCGCTGCCTGCATGAGCCTGCTCTACTTCATCTCCGTCGGCGTCGCCACACTCAACGACCGGCGCAAGGGCCGGGGCAAGGAGATGTACGCCGGCCTGGACGACGACGAGACCTCCCCGCTGGAGGAGGAACACACGCCGGTCGCGGTGTCGGACCGCATCGACGGGCCCGCACCGGTGCAGTCGCCGGCGCCGGTCGCCCGACCGTTGCCGTTGGACAGCCGATTCGACGACATGACCTGAGCCTCGCCGCCGGTACATTCCGGCTGTGAAATGCAGTGACGACATCGCGGTGCTGGCCAATCCCGGAGCGGGACGCGGCCGGCACCGCGGTCTGCTTCCGGCGGTGCTCGACCGGCTCGGGGCCGGCGGTCGGACCGTTCGGCTCCTGGAGGCGGACAGCGCGGAGGACGCCGAGAAGGCCTGCCACCGCGCCGTGGCCGAGGGGATCGGTGCCCTCGTCGCGGTCGGCGGGGACGGCACCGTGCACCGGGCGCTGCAGGCCGTGGCGGGCACCGGGGTCGGCTTCGGCGTGGTCCCCGCCGGCACCGGCAACGACTTCGCGACCGGCACCGGCGTACCGCAGGAGCCGCTGCTCGCCGCCGAGTCGATCGCGGCGGCGCACCGCGACGGCCGGCACCAGCCGGTCGACCTGGCCCGGATCGGCACCGGGCAGGGCGACGTGCGGTGGTTCGGCGCCGTGCTCGCCGCCGGCTTCGACGCGATCGTCAACGAGCGCGCCAACCGGATGCGGTGGCCCCGCGGGCCGCGCCGCTACGACCTGGCGATCATGCTCGAGGCCGCCCGGCTGCGCCCGCGCCGCTACACCCTGGAGCTCGACGGCGTCGACCACAGCTTCGCCGGCGTGCTGGTCGCGGTCGGCAATTGCCCCAGCTACGGCGGGGGCTTGCGGATCTGTCCGGACGCCGACCCCGCCGACGGGCTGCTGGACGTCGTCGTCGCGGCGCCGCTCGGGCGGGTCGCGCTCGCGCGGCTGCAGCCCCGCGTGCGGCGGGGCACCCACGTCGAGGACCCGCTGATCACCAGCTTCCGGGCCCGCGAGGTGCGCATCGACACGCCCGGGATCGTCGGGTACGCCGACGGCGAGCGGGTCGCCGCGCTGCCGCTCGTGATCGGCTGCCGGCCGGGTGCCGTACGGTTGCTGCGGTGACCAGGGGGTCAGCGACCTCCGGACCGGGTCGAACGGAGACGGTGAAGCCGCAGATCTTCCCCACAGGAGGCAGCATGTCGGTCGGTTCGCTCAGCTCCAGCACGGTCTCCGCCGGGTACCTGGCGTCCACCGACACCGCCGCGGCGAAGAAGACCCCGGAGCAGGGCACCGAGGCGACGATCGCCGACCACGTCGCGGCGCAGGACGCGCAGCAGCCGATCCGCAGCGTCTCGGCCACTCAGGGCACGCTGGTCGACACCTACCTCTGAGGGCGCAGAGCTCGCCGAGGGCTCACTTCTCGCAGCCGGCGAGGGCCAGCGTCGCACCCAGGCCGTTTGAGCGCCCCGGCTCGGCCGCCGGAAGCACCAGGGCCGCGCAGCCGGCCTTCACCGCGCCCGCGTCCGCCGGGCTGTCGCCGACCATCAGCGTGCGCTCGGGGTCGACGCCCAGCATGCCGCACGCGCGCAGGAAGATCGCCGGGTCGGGCTTCGTGCGGCCCACCTCGAACGACAGTGCGAACGCGTCCACCAGCCCGTCCATGCCCCAGGCGGCGAGGTGCGGGCGGATGTCGAAGCCGATGTTGCTCACCACCGCCACCTTGACCCCCGCCTCGTGCAGCGTGCGCAGGGTCGGCAGGGTGTCCGCGTACGGCAGCCAGCCCTCCGGGCCCAGCAGCCGCTCGTAGAGGGCGTCGGCGAGGCCCTCGACGTCGCAGCTCACCGTCTCCGCCAGGCCCGTGTACGCGGCGCGGTGGCTGTGCTCGTACAGGTCGCGGTCGGCCCAGTGCTCGGCGAGGTGGATGGGCACCCGGTGCGGCAGTGGGCCGCCGGCGCGCCCGGCGGTGACCAGCCGGTCGGCCAGGATCGTGGCCCGGCCGCGGTCCAGCTCCGTGCCGCAGGCCGCGGCGGCCGCGATCACCCACGCGACCGGCTCCTCGACCTGGGCGAGCGTGCCGTGGAAGTCGAAGAGCACGGCGTCGACCTGACGGCGCGACGGGAAGGCGGTCGATTCGGCGGCATCCGGCACGCCGTGCACGATACCGAGGCGCTCGGACCGGTCCGTCGGCAACCGCCCGGCGAGCCATGACCATCGTTGTGTCACACCCACGCATTAGCCTTGTGGTCATGACGAGCCCCGCCGAACGCTATGCGGAGTCGAGAAGGCGGGCGGCCCGCGCGGCCGAGTTCCCCGCGCTGGACGACTTCATGCTGGACGTCGGCTTCGACCTGGACGATTTCCAACGACAGGCCTGCGAGGCCCTGGAGCGCGGCAGCGGCGTGCTGGTCTGCGCGCCCACCGGTGCCGGCAAGACGGTGGTGGGCGAGTTCGCCGTGCATCTCGCGCTGCGCGCCGACGGCTCCGGCACGCGGCGTAAATGCTTCTACACGACCCCGATCAAGGCGCTCTCCAACCAGAAGTACCACGACCTCGTCGAGCGCTACGGCGCCGCGCACGTGGGCCTGCTGACCGGCGACAACGCGATCAACGGCGACGCGCCGGTGGTGGTGATGACCACCGAGGTCCTGCGCAACATGCTCTACTCGGGCTCGGCGAGCCTGCAGGGCCTGGCCTACGTGGTGATGGACGAGGTGCACTACCTCGCCGACCGGTTCCGCGGCGCGGTCTGGGAGGAGGTGATCATCCATCTGCCCTCCTCCGTGACCCTGGTTTCGCTGTCGGCCACGGTCAGCAACTACGAGGAGTTCGCCGACTGGCTCGTCACCGTCCGCGGCGAGACCGAGGTGGTGGTGAGCGAGCACCGGCCGGTGCCGCTGTGGCAGCACATGCTGGTCGGCAAGCGGATGTTCGACCTGTTCCACGACGCCGACGCGGCCCGCAAGCACGACGTGCACCCCGAACTGCTGCGCTACACGCGGGAGATGCTGCGCCGGCTGGAGCTCACCGACCGGACGGCCGGGCCGGGCTGGCAGGGCCGCGGTGGGCGGCCGCGCCGCTGGCAGCCGCCGCCGCGGGCCGAGGTCGTCGACCGGCTCGACCGGGCCAACCTGCTGCCCGCGATCCTGTTCATCTTCAGCCGGGCGGGGTGTGACGCCGCCGTGCAGCAGTGCCTGGCCGGCGGACTGCGCCTCACCAACCCGGAGGAGCGCGCCGAGATCCGCGAGATCGCGCAGGCCAAGGTGGCCGGCATCCCGGCCGAGGACCTGTCGGTCCTGGGCTACTGGGAGTGGCTCGACGGGCTTGAGCGGGGCGTCGCCGCGCACCACGCCGGCATGCTGCCCGCGTTCAAGGAGGCCGTCGAGGAATGCTTCGTGCGCGGCCTGGTCAAGGCCGTCTTCGCCACCGAGACGCTGGCGCTGGGCATCAACATGCCGGCCCGCTGCGTCGTGCTCGAGCGGCTGGTGAAGTTTAACGGCGAGGCGCACGTCGATCTCACCCCGGGGGAGTACACGCAGCTCACGGGCCGGGCCGGGCGCCGGGGCATCGACGTCGAGGGGCACGCGGTGGTGCTGTGGAGCCCCGAGGTCGACCCGCGCCACGTCGCCGGGCTCGCCTCCACGCGGACCTATCCGCTGCGGTCGAGCTTCCGACCGTCGTACAACATGGCGGTCAACCTGGTCGGCTCGGTCGGCGCGGAGAAGTCCCGCGACCTGCTGGAGTCGTCGTTCGCGCAGTTCCAGGCGGACCGCTCGGTGGTGGGCCTGGCCCGGCAGGTGCAGCGCAACGTCGAGAGCATGGCGACGTACGGCAAGGACTCCACCTGCCACCACGGCGACTTCGACGAGTACTTCGCCATCCGCGTGGCGATCGCCGACCGCGAGCGGACCATCGCCCGCCAGGGCGCCTCGCAGCGTCGCGCCGCGGCGGTGTCCTCGCTGGAGAAGCTGCGCGTCGGCGACGTGATCCGGGTGCCGCAGGGCCGCCGCGCGGGCCTGGCGGTGGTGCTGGAACCGCCGGGCGGCGGCTTCGGCGAGCCACGCCCCCTGGTGCTGACCCAGGACCGCTGGGCCGGACGGGTCAGCCCGGCCGACTTCCCGGGCGCGGTCGACGTGCTCGACCGCATCCGCGTGCCGAAGCATTTCAACCCCCGCTCGCCCGCGGCCCGCCGTGACCTCGCCGCCCTGGTGAGCGCCACCGGCCTCGACCGGCACGCGGGCGCGGGCGGCGGGCGCCGGGGCCGCAACCGCGGCACGCCCGGCGATGATCCCGAGATCGCGCTGCTCAAGGTGGAGCTGCGCCAGCACCCGTGCCACGCCTGCCCGGAGCGTGAGGACCACGCCCGCTGGGCCGAGCGGCGGCACCGGCTGCAGCGCGACACCGACGCCCTGCGCGACAAGGTGGCCGGGCGCACCGGCTCGCTGGCGCGCACGTTCGACCAGGTCTGCGCGGTGCTCACCGCGCGCGGATACCTGTCGCCGGACGGCGAGGTCACCGCCGCGGGCCGGATGCTCGGCCGCATCTGGACGGAGGCCGACCTGCTGGTCGCCGAGTGCCTGCGCCGCGGCGTCTGGGAGGGCCTGGAGCCCGAGGAACTGGCCGCTGCGGTCTCGATGGTCCTCTACGAGTCCCGCCGCGAGGGCGACGAGCGCGCCTCGGTGCCCAAGGGCGCGACGACGGCCGCGGTGGACGCGTGCCAGAAGCTCTGGGCGGAGATCGAGTCGCAGGAGGCGGAGCATGGCCTGTCGCTGACTCGCGAGCCGGACGCGGGCTTCGTCTGGCCGATGTACCGCTGGGCCCGCGGCGAGCCGCTGGCGCGGGTGCTGGCCAGCGGTCACAACTACGACTCCGACATGCCGGCGGGCGACTTCGTGCGTTGGGCCCGCCAGGTCCTCGACCTGCTCGCCCAGCTCAAGGACGCGTCCGCGGCGTCGCCGGGCGTCCGCGAGACGGCCCGCAAGGCGATGTCGGCGGTCAACCGGGGGGTGCTGGCCTACCAGACGGCACTGTGACCGTAGCCCCGGCCCCCATCCGCTCGGCTTGGACCGCGGGGGTCTCGCCGGGTCCGGGGCATGGCCGGCCTGGCGGTCTGGCCGGCCTGGCCGGTCCGGGGGTCGGTGCGGCACGTTGTCGGAGATCTGCCTGGTCAAGGGGCGGAGTGCGGCCGCCGCGCGGGCGGCGGACGTCCTGTCGACGGCCGACGGGTTCGCGCTCGGCTTTCCCCGCGCGGCGCACTGGCGCGAGATCTTCAACAGCGACTACTACGGCCACTTCCCGAACCCTCGGGTCCGCGGCAACGCCGGCGGCGTCGTCGCGGACGGACCGCCGCGGCACGGCTTCGGCCAGTCGGCGCACCTGACGCTCCCGGCGAGCGGCATCCCCGTCTTCGCCGGGCACTGAGCGTGATCCTCGTCTCCGCCGGGACCGAGTGGGGCAGGGCAGTATGGGGACGTGCTGAATGATCTCGACCTGGCGCGGCAGGCCGCGCAGACGGGTGCGGCCGTCGCCCTGCGGCACTTCGCCGCGCTGGCGGACCTGCCCCGCGAACGCAAGCCGGACGGCAGCGTGGTCACCGCCGCCGACCGCGACACCGAGGCGGCGATCCGCGAGGTCCTCAGCGCCGCCCGCCCCGCCGACGCGGTGCTGGGCGAGGAAGGCGGTGCGGTCGGAGACGGCCGGCGGCGCTGGATCGTCGACCCGATCGACGGCACCGCCCAGTTCGTCGCGGGCGACGACCGGTGGCTGGTGCTGGTCGCCCTCGAGGTGGACGGCGAGATCGCCGTCGGGGCCGCCGCGGTCCCGGCGCAGGGCACGCTCTGGTGGGCGAGCCGCGGTGGTGGCGCCTTCCGCTCGGCCCTCGACGGTACGGCGCCACAGCGCGTCACCGTCGCCGCCGGCCGCCCAGACGTCCTCGACGGCGCCCGCCTGGGCGTGGTCCCGGCACCGCCCAACTACCTCGACACCGACCGCAGGATTGCCGCCCCGCTGGCCGCACACGCGACGACCACCGAGTGGGATGTGCACGCCCCGCTGATGGTCGCGAGCGGCGGCCTCGACCTGGCGGTGCAGACCCGCGGGCAGGTCTGGGACTTCGCCGCGACGTCGCTGATCGTCACCGAGGCCGGCGGCGCCTACGGCGGCGTCGACGGCATCCGGGGACCCCGCGCGGGCACGTCGCTGTTCGCCCGCAGCCCGCAACTGTGGGAGCGGGCGCACCGCGCGCTGTGGGGTTGAGCCGGCGCGGCCCGGCGTCTGCCGCGGGTGCTGCCCCGCTCGGGAGTGGGCCGGCTCGGGACTGGGCCGGGTCGGGAGTAGGGCCGGCTCGGGAGTGGGCCGGCTCGGGAGTGGGCCGGCTCGGAGTAGGCCGACTCAGGAGCGGGCGGCGAAGATCAGGGCGGCCAGGGCGCCCAGTGACAGCACGACGCTCGTGATGCCCAGCACCCGCCCGATCAGCGCCGGTCCCACCCCGTGCGCCCCCCGTCCGCGGGTGCTCAGCACGATCGCGACGATCCCGAGGATCCCGCCGATCAGGCAGAAGGAGAGGGGCACGGAGATGAGGCCGAGCGCCAGCGCGCCTCGCCCGGCGCTGGCGTCCGGCGGGGTGGGCGGCGCCGCGTTGCGCGGATCCCACTGCAGCCGCGGCGGCAGGTCCTGCACCTGGGCGAGGAGGTCGGAGGCGTACGTCGCCGTGCTTACCGCCACGATCCGGGAGTCGTAGGCCGGCTCGGGCAGGTGACCCTCGGCGAGCGCCTGGTTCAGCAGGTCGATCACCTGGGTGCGGTGCACGGTACCGATGCGCTCGTCCTTCATCGCGCGCTGACCGTATCGCGGCCCCGGCCCGCCCCGGGCGGATATCGACGAGATCTCCCTACTGGCGCATCGTGGCAGAATGCCGTGGTGACTCCGAAGATCGAACTTCATCTGCATCTCGAGGGCGCCGTCCGTCCGGCGACGCTGGTGCGGCTGGCGCGCCGGAACGGGGTGACGCTGCCGGAGTCGCTGGCCCAGCAGTTCACCTTCCGCGACTTCGCCCACTTCCTCGAGCTGTGGAACCTGGTCGCGGAATGCCTGCGGACACCGGAGGACTTCCGGCAGATCGTTGTGGACTATGCGAAGGAGGCGCGGCGGCACGGTGCCGTGTACGTGGAGGGCATCTTCACGCCCCAGCCGGAACAGGTGGCCACGATCGGACTGGACGCCATGTTCGACGGTTACTGTGCGGGGGCGGCCGAGGCCGAGCGCGAGCATGGCGTCATCGTGCGGCTGACTCCGGAGCAGTACCGGGGCTGCGATCCCGGCTTCGGCGCCGCGGTGGCGCGGACGGCGGTGCGCTACGCCGACCGTGGAGTCGTCGGCTTCGGCCTCGCCGGCTTCGAAGGCCGCTATCCGGACGGCCCGCACACCGACGCGATGCGTATCGCCGCCGAGGGCGGCCTCGGCCTGGTGCCGCACGCCGGTGAACTCGCCGGCCCCGCCTCCATCCGCTCCGCGCTGCGGATGGGTGCCCGCCGCCTACGACACGGGATCCGTGCCGTCGAGGACCCGCACCTGCTCGCCGAGCTCGCCGAACGGGGCGTTGTCCTGGACGTCTGCCCCACCTCGAACCGCCGGCTCGGCGTCACCCCGGGCGACCACCCGCTGCCGCAGCTCAGGGCGGCCGGCATCGCCTGCTCGATCTCCACCGACGACCCGGCGCTGTTCGACACCGATCTGTCCACCGAGTACGAGATCGCCGAAGGCCTCGGCGTCACGGCGGACGCCGCGTACCGGGCGGGCCTGGCGGGGGCGCTCTGCGACGACGCCACCCGCGCACGCCTGGCCGGTCTCAGGCGTACTTGAGCGCGAGCATGCCCGCACCGGTGGGCTCGGCGAGAGTGACGACGAACAGGTTGTCGAACCGGGTCTCGCCGATGACGGGCGGGGCCCGCCGATACTGTCAGCGATCGGTCCGTCGGTCGAGTGCCGAGTCCCGGCCCGGACATAGTGCGTCGTCGGCGGAGAGGTTCAGCTCGGTGAGGAACGCCGACGCTGCCGGGGAGAGCGAGGAGCGGTTCCAGATCAGATGCTCGATCCGGGTGGGAGCGTCCCGGACTCCGACGGTGACCACTCCGGTCAGGTGCGGGGTGTACATCGAGGCGAGCAGGGCGACGGCGAGATTCTGCCGGATCAGCCGGAGCATCAGGATGTCCACGGTGGTCACCTCGAAGGCGACCTCGCGCTGCACGCCCGCCGCGGCGAACGCCAGGTCGGACTGGGTGCGCCCGGCCGTTCCCGGCGGCAGGTCCACGAACGCCTCGACGGCCAGCCGGGCCAGGTCCACCTCGGTCTCCCCGGCGAGCGGATGATCCGGGGCGACCACGGCCACCAGCCGGTCGTGGGCCAGCTCTCTGCTGCCGACCCCCTCGGGTCGTGCGGTCACGGGCAGGCCGAGGAAGGCGACGTCGACCGCGCCCTCCTTGACCTGCTCGATGAGCTGCTCGCTGCCGCCGACGCGCAGTCCGATCCGGACCTGCGGGTACTTGCGGTGGAAGGCGTGCAGGGCGGACGGGATGTCGACCGCCGCGACGGTGGGGATCACGCCCACGGTGAGCCGCCCGCGAATCTCTCCGACGGCGGCGGCGACCGCGGCGGTGGCGCGCTCGGCGGCGTCGAGGCACTGCCGGGCCACCGGCAGGAACGCGGCGCCCGCCGTGGTCAGCCGAACCCGCCGGCTGGTGCGCTCGAAGAGCCGGGCGCCGAGTTCGCGTTCCAGGCGGGCGATCTGGTGGCTGAGGGCGGACTGCACCACGAGGCACCGTTCGGCGGCCCGCGTGAAATTGTTCGTCTCCGCGACGGCGACGACGTACCGCAACTGTTGCAGCTCCATCGATCAATCGTGAATCACGATGACTGGCCTGACAACGATGTGTTGGACTCATCGCTGCGGCGCGGTGAGCCTGGAAGCCGTGAGACTTCTGACGACCACGGTGACTGCCGTCGCGCCCATGGTGTGGGGGACGACGTACGTCGTCACCACCGAGCTCCTACCGCCGGACCATCCGCTGTTCGCGGCGGTGATGCGGGCGCTGCCGGCCGGCCTGATCGCGATCGCTCTCAGCCGCACGCTGCCGCGGGGGACCTGGTGGCTGAAGGCCGCCGCGCTCGGGGTGCTCAACATCGGCGTGTTCCTGCCGCTGCTGTTCGTCAGCGCCGGCCGACTGCCCGGCGGCGTGGCCGCCACCCTGGGCGCCGCGCAGCCGCTGCTCGTGGCGACCCTGGCCGTGGCGGTGCTGCACCAGCGGCCGTCGGCCTGGCACCTCGCCTGGGGGATCGTGGGCGTGGCCGGCGTCGGCCTGGTGGTGGTCGGTCCGGACGCCGGCTTCGACCCGGTCGGGATCGCGGCCGGTCTCGCCGGGTCCGGCGCGATGGCGCTGGGAGTGACGTTGACCAAGCGGTGGGGACGCCCTGCCGCGGTCGGCCCGACGGCGTACGCGGGCTGGCAGCTCGCCGCGGGCGGACTGTTCCTGGTGCCGGTGACGTGGCTGGTGGAGGGCGCCCCGCCGGCCGTCGGCGGGCACGCCGTACTCGGCTATCTCTGGCTCGGTCTGCCCGGCGGGCTGATCGCCTACATCCTGTGGTTCCGCGGCATCACCACGCTGCCGGTCACCTCGGTCGCCGTACTCGGCCTGCTGTCGCCGATGGTGGCCGCGCTGCTCGGCGCGGTGCTGCTCGACCAGCTCCTCGGCCCCGTGCAACTGGTCGGTTTCGCCCTCGCGCTGGCCGCGATCGTCGCCGGCCAGCTCTCCCCGGGATCCGGGCGGGGACGGACGCGCCCGCGGGGCCGGTGCGGACGCGCCCGCGGGATGCTGCCGCGGGCGCGTCCCGCCGGTCTCAGGTCAGAGCCCGCTTCAGCAGCTTGCTGCCGCGGGCGCGTCCCGCCGGTCTCAGGTCAGAGCCCGCTTCAGCAGCTTGCCGGTGGCCGTCATCGGCAGCGAATCCACGAACGTGATGATGCGCGGGTACTTGTAGCCGGCCATCTGCTCCTTGGCCCAGGCACCGAGCTCCTCCTCGGTCACGGTGGCGCCTTCCTTGCGGATGACGTACGCCTTGATCTCCTCGCCGTGACTCGGGTGAGGCACCCCGATGACCGCGACGAGCGAGACGGCCTCGTGGGTCAGGAGGACCTCCTCGATCTCGCGCGGGTAGACGTTGAAGCCTCCCCGGATGATCATGTCCTTGGCGCGGTCGACGATGTAGTAGAAGCCGTCCTTGTCGCGCCGGGCCAGGTCGCCGGTGCGGAACCAGCCGTTGTTCATGACCTCGGCGGTGGCCTCCGGGCGGTTGTAGTAGCCGCGCATGATGTTGTGGCCACGGATGGCGATCTCGCCGATCTCGTCCGCGCCCTCGACGGTGTTCCACGACTCGTCGACGAGCCGGACCTCGACGCCCCAGATCGGGATGCCGATCGAGCCGGGGCGCGGGTCGCTGTCCGGGTCGCTGAAGGTGGCCACCGGCGAGGTCTCGCTCAGGCCGTACCCCTCCAGGATCTGCACCCCGAAGCGGGCCTTGACCTCCTTGATGATCTCCACCGGCAGGCTGGAGCCGCCGCTGACCGCGACGCGCATGGTGCGGGCGATGCGGTCCACGTCCACGTCCTCGGTGAGGGCGTTCAGCAACCCCCAGTACATCGTCGGCACGCCCGCGAAGAAGGTGACGTCCTCCTTCTGCAGGAGCTGGACCGCGCCGGCCGCGTCGAAGCGCGGCATGAGCACCAGGGTCGACGCCGAGGCGAAGCCGGCGTTCATGTTCACCGTCGAGCCGAACGAGTGGAACAGCGGCAGCACCAGCAGGTGGGTGTCGGTGCCGGGCCGGGTGCCGAACAGCCGGTTGCAGGTGAGGGCGTTGAGGATGAGGTTGGAGTGACTCAGCTCGGCGCCCTTGGCCTGCCCGGTGGTGCCGCTGGTGTAGAGGATCACGGCCGGGTCGGTCTCGGCCGCGAGGACCGTCTCGAAGACCGGCGACCGGCCCGCCAGCGCCCGCCCGAGCGTCTCGGTGCCCTCGATCGGCGACGGCGCGGCCGGGTCGGCGGTGATCAGGAAGAAGTGCTCGCAGCCGTCCGCCTCGGCGAAGCCGGCGTGGCCCTCGGCGCCCATCGGCAGCTCGGCCGAGCCCTCGAAGCAGAAGTACGCGCGCGCCTGCGAGTCGGCGAGGTGGTAGGCGACCTCCCGGCCCTTGAGCAGGACGTTCAGCGGCACCACGACCGCGCCGGCCTTGAGGATCCCGTAGTACACGATCGGGAAGTACGGCAGGTTGGGGCACGACAGCGCCACCTTGTCGCCCGGCCGGATGCCCCGGCTGACGAGCAGGTCGGCGACCTGGTTGGCGGCCGCGTTCACCTGCGCGTACGACAGCCTTTGGTCGCCCAGGACGACCGCCGCGCGCTCCGGATAGTGCCGGGCGCTGTCCTCAAGGAGGACGGAGAGGTTGAGCATGCGTGGTCTCCTCGACAAATTCGTGTTACGTCGATGTCAATCCCAGCATGCCGACCCGCGCTAGGAAAGCCTAGGCCCGGACCCCGCTTCCTCACCTCGGGCCCCGGGCTGCCGATGGGAGGGGATGCCGCCGTCCGACCGCCGTGCTGAAGGGATCGCCTCCATGCCGAGCCCGCTGCCGCACGCCCGTGTCCGGGCCGTGCGGAACAGCGCGCTGCGTGCCGGTATCGTGCCCCTGCTCTGCGTGCCGTACCTGGCGGGCACCTGGTCGGCCGAGCATCGGCCGGCCATGGCGGTCGTGGTCGCCGTGCTGTTGGCCGTCTCCGGGCTCACCGCGGCCGCCGCGCGACTGATCGCCCGGTCCCGGCTGCGCCTGGTGGTGCAGTTGACCACCCTGGTCGCCACCATGGAGGCGTACGCGGCCCTGGCCTGGCTCGACGGCGGCGTGTTCAGCACGATGGGCGCGCTGCTGCCGTTCACCGTCATGCTCTTCGCCGTCACCATGCCGCCGCGGGCGTTCGTGGTCACCGGCGCGTTCAGCGCCGTCGCCTACTGGGTGGTGGTCCTGACCGGGGGACCGGCACCCCAGGGGTACGCGGCCATCTACACCATCGGCATCGCGTGCGTCTCCGGCGCCTGCCTGCACTACGCCGGGGCGATGGCGTCGCTGAAGCGCCGGCTCGCCGAGCAGTCCCGGATCGACCCGCTCACCCAGTGTCTCAACCGGCGCGGCTTCGACGAACGCCTCGCCGGGGAACTCGCGGAGGCCGAGCGCGCGGGCGACCCGGCCGTACTGCTCCTGATCGACCTGGACTCCTTCAAGGCGATCAACGACACGTACGGCCACCGCGCCGGCGACGACCTGCTGGCCTTCACCGGCCGGACGCTGATCGAGCAGTTGCGGGCCCACGACGCCGTCGGCCGGGTGGGCGGCGACGAGTTCGCCGCGGTGCTCAGCGGCATCGACGCCCAGGGTGCCGAGATCGTGGTGTCCCGGCTGTACGCCGCCCTCGACGGCGCCGCGTCCGCCAGCATCGGCTACGCCTGCTACCCGGCCGAGGCGAGCACCGGCGAGGAGCTCAAGCATCTCGCCGATGAGCGCGTCTATCAGGACAAGGCCCGCCGGCACCGGCAGGTACCGGCCGCCGAGGCGGTCTCCCGGGTGCTCAGCGTGCCGGCCGCACCGGAGCGGCCGAGCGTCTCACCGTTGGAACGCCGCCGCCGTGCGATCGCGGCCGGCGGTCTGCTGGGCGCCGCCGACCCGGCCGTCGGCATGATCTACGTCCTGGCGTTCACCGCCGGTCATCCGCACCGGCTGGCGCTGGGTGTGCTGATGATGGTGGCGATCGTCGTCGGTCTGCTGGTGCGGCTGCTGGCGACGCCCCTGAGCCGGCATGCCGCCGCGGGCGCCATCGTGATGGCGGTCACGGCGGTGCAGTTCACCATCGCCCTGGCGGTGGTGGCGCTGGACGGCGGAGCCGGCAGCCCTCTCGCCTTCGGCCTGTTCGCCCCGATGCCGTTCATCGTCATGACGACGCCCCGCCTGGGGCGCCCGCTGGTCGCCGCGATCGCCGTCGGCTACCTGGCCATCGCGTTCTTCGTCGGCACGCCCAGCATCTGGTTCTCCCTGTGCCACCTCAACGGCGCGCTCGCGGTCACACTGGTGTGCGCGAGCAAGGCCGCGGAGGCCGCGCGGCAGCGGAGCCGGCTGCGAGAGCTGTCGCGGACCGACCCGCTGACCTCGACCCTGAACCGGCGTGGGTTCACCGAGCGGTTCACCGCCGAGCTGTCGCACGCCCAACGCCACCACCGGGCCCTGGCGCTGCTGCTGATCGACCTCGACGGCTTCAAACAGGTCAACGACTCGCAGGGGCACGCGGCGGGCGACGATCTGCTGGTGTGGGTGGCCGACACTCTGAGGGAGGGCCTGCACTCGCACGACGTGGTCGGGCGCCTCGGTGGTGACGAGTTCGTCGTCCTGCTCACCTCGCACGACGCTCCGGACGTCGCCGGGGCCGCCGCGACCCTGCGGGCGGCGATCTCGGCCCGGATCGGTGCGAGCATCGGCACCGCCGTCCTGGGCGTGCACGGCGAGGACTTCGACGCGCTGTACGCCCACGCCGACCACGACCTGTACGCCCACAAGAGCGCGTCGGGGCGCGGCCGCAGCCGTCGTACCGCGCCGCCGGTGTTGTGTGAGCAAAGCGAGTATCGACAAGCATCGAAACGATAGTGCGTTCTCCTTCGCCCCTTCCGCGAGCAGGATGGCGGTAAAGCGCCAGGAAGCGAGCGAACGCCACCCCGATCCCGCTCGACCAGGCCCCGCGCGGCTACCAGGAGTTCGACGAGGGTGCGGCCCGCAAATACGTCCTCGACCCGCACGGCATGATTCGCTGACGCTTCGACAAGTACGGACACAGCGCAGTCCCGCCGCGCACCGCGGCGGGACTGCGCCGTCCAGGCCGTTGCGCGAGCGCCGGGCGGAAGCCGGCCGGCACCCATTCGTCGATGTCTTTCGATAGGTTCAGGGCTGACCGATCCACGTCGGACCGTGATCCGGTCCGCCGACGGAAGGATTCCCGACCGTGCGACGACTACTGGTGGCGGCGCTCGCCACAGTGTTGACCCTCGCCGGCACCGCAACCCCCGCTGTTGCCGCGCCCGCCCCCGGCGGCCCCGGCCTGGGGGACGAGTACTTCCCCGATTACGGCAACGGCGGCTACGACGTCTCCCACTACGACGTCCGGCTGCGCTACTACCCGGACACCGATCAGCTCACCGGCACCACCACCATCCTCGCCACGGCCGAGCAGGACCTCAGCTCCTTCCACCTCGACTTCGTGCTGGACGTCGCCTCGGTCAAGGTGAACAACCGGTCCGCCACCTTCGCCCGGCAGGGCGATCACGAGCTGGTCGTCACGCCCGCGCGGTCGGTCGCCGCGGGGCAGGCCATGACCGTGGTCGTGCAGTATTCCGGGGTGCCGTCGAACAAGGTCGCCGCCGGTTTCACCGCCTGGATCCGTACGCCCGACGGCGCCCTGGCCGTCGGTGAGCCGGAGGAGGCCTGGTGGTGGTTCCCCAGCAACGACCACCCCTCGGACAAGGCCGGCTTCGACGTCTCCGTCGCGGTGCCGGACGGCGTCGAGGTCATCAGCAACGGGGTACAGCCGCGCAACCCCACCCGCGAGACACTCGGCTGGACCCGCTGGTACTGGCGCTCGGCCCAGCCGCAGGCGACCTACCTCGCCTTCATCGCGATCGGACAGTACGACATCACCCGCGACGTCATGCCCGACGGCGAGCCGGTGATCAACGCGTACTCCGAGCTGCTGCCGGACGACTTCGACGCCGCGGCGCGGTCCAGCGTGGAACGCACCGTCGAGATCAGCGAGTGGCTCAGCGGCACGTTCGGGCCGTGGCCGTTCACGGGCCGCGGTGGCCTGGTGGCGCCGCCCGGCACGCTGACCTTCGCGCTGGAGAACCAGACCCGGCCCACCTACTCGCCCGGCTTCTTCCGGGGTGGCTCCAACACCTCGGTGGTGGTGCACGAGAACGCGCACCAGTACTTCGGCAACTCGGTGTCGGTGGCGCAGTGGAAGGAGATCTGGCTCAACGAGGGCTTCGCCAGCTACGCCGAGTGGCTGTGGTCGCAGGAGCAGGGTGAGGGCACCGCCGACGAGATCTTCGACTACCTGTACGCCACCCAGCCCGACGAGTTCTGGACCGTGAAGCCCGGCGACCCCGGCCCGGCGCGGATCTTCGACGGCGCGGTCTACGACCGGGGCGCGATGACCCTGCACCAGTTGCGCCGCACGGTCGGCGACGACGACTTCTTCGAGATCCTGCGCACCTGGGTGGCCGACCACCGGCACGGTGACGCCACCACGGCCGAGTTCGTCGCGCTCGCGGAGAAGGTCTCCGGACTGCAGCTCGACGAGCTGTTCGAGACCTGGCTCTACACCCCGTCGAAGCCGGTCCTGACGAGTGCGGCGAAGGCGGCCGGGGCGTCCGCGGGCCCGGCGGCGAAGGCGCCCGCGGCGCCGAAGTCCTGGGCGAAGATCCAGCAGACCCACGAGCTGCTGCACCGGCACTGACACCCGCCGGCCCTGCGGGGATCACCTGCCCCGCAGGGCCTGCGTCAACTGATCGGCCAGGTCGCGTGGCAACTGCGGTTGCCGTCCGGTGAGGACCTCCGAGACCAACTGGTGGAGCCGCTGGCTGAACGCGACGTAGTTCGGCGACACCGGCCGCAGCCGCGCGGTCTCCACCGCCTCGCGCAGCAGCGGGGCGTACGGATACTTCTGCTTGACCGTCTCGTCGTCGTAGACGGCGGCCCGGGTCGCGGCGAAACCGCCCGGGTCGAAGAGGATCTGCTGGCTGCGCTGGCTGGTCAGGAACTCGACGAGCGCCTGGGCGGCCCGCGGCTTGCGGGTGCGCTCCGAGATCGCCAGGTTCTGCCCGCCCAGCACGCTGTGGCCGGGCAGCTTCGCGACGTCGAACGGCACCCGCGCGCCGGACTGCGGCTGGTCACCGGCGCGCATCGCCCGGTAGGCGACCGGCCAGTTGCGCATGAACAGCACCCGGCCGTCCTGGAAGGCGCCGCGGCTGCCGGTCTCGTCGAACGTCGTCGACTCGGGTAGCACCACGGGCGGACCCTGCCGCCGCGGCGTCAGCCGGCGCATCGCCTCGTCCCAGGCGGCGAGGTCCAGGCCGACCCGGCCGTCGGTGGCGACGTCCAGGCGGCCACCGGCGGCCCAGACCGCCTCGAGCACGTTGACCGTCAGTCCCTCGTACCCGGCGAGCTGGCCGGTATAGGCGGCGGCGAACCCGTCGCGCCCGGCCGCCTTCTCGATCGCCGCCCAGGTGAACGGCGGTTTCAGCCCCTGGTCGGTGCGGTAGTAGAGCAGGCCCGCGTCGGTGTTGAAGGGTAGGGCCCACAGCTCGCCGTCGTAGCGGCAGGTCTGCAGCGGCTTGGCCATGAACGCCGTGTCCGGCTTCTCGGCCAGCAGCGACTCGTCGATCGGCCGGATGAGCCGGCGCCCCTGCGGCGGCTTGGCGAAGTACGCCGTCCAGGCGACGTCGAGGTTGAAGATGTCGGTCCCGGTGTCCTCGGCCCGGTTGGCCATCTCGACCCACTGCCCGTCGGCGGCCTGCGGCACGGTGACGATGCGGGCCGGGTTGCGCGGATGACTGTCGTTCCACAGATTGACGAGCTGCTGCCGCTGCCCGCCGGCGCTGTCGTCCTGACCGCTGAGGATGACCAGCTCACCGGCCTCGAGCTCGGCCGGGCCGGCCAGCGGTCCGATCAGGAACATCGACGCCGCCAGGGCGGCGCCGGTCAGGTTGCCGGCGGCGAAGAGCCACCACGGTCTGCCGCGGAAACGCACCTGCGGTTCCCCCTCATCCCCAGATCTCGCGGAACATGCGGGTCAGCACCGGCGCGAGCGAGCCCAGGCCGGCGTCGTAGCAGCGTCCGGCGGTGTCCTCGGTGAGCCGACGCAGGCCCGCGTCGGCGCACGCCACGTCGCCCACCGCGATGACGACGACGCGGACCCCGGCGGTCTGCGCGGGCGTCGGCGGCGGCCGGCCGCCGGTGTCCTTGCCGTCGGTGAGCACCACCAGCGTGCGGCGGGGATCGGCGCCGCCCGGCTCGGAGCGCAGGGTCGCCGCGCCGCGCCGGATGGCCGCGTGCAGTGGCGTCCCCCCGCCGGGCCGCACCCCGGCGGTCGCCCGGCGCACCACGCCGACCGGGTCCTTGGCGGGCGCGGCGAGCGGCAGCAGTTCGCGCGTACCGCTCCCGCTCCCGTTCCCGGACCCGCTCCCTGCTCCGCTGCCGTCTCCGCTCCCGGCGAACGTGATCAGCCCGAACCGGTCCCGCCCGCCGAGCCGGGTGACGGCCTGCTCCACCGCGGCGACGGCGACCTCCCACCGGGTCCGGGTCGGATCGGCGGTGACCGTGTTCATCGAGCCGGAGGAGTCCAGCGCCACCAGAAAGTGCCCCGGCCGGCGGGCCTGCGCGTACCGTTCGGCGACGTCGCGGCGCACGAACGCGTCCGGCTCGGGCTGCACCACGCGCGCGAACGGCCAGTCGGCCAGCGCGCCGTTCCCGGTGCCGAGCGGCTCGCCGGCGTCGTACGCGTACGGCCGCAGCCCGATCCGCAGCAGCGCCGCCCGTCCGGGATCGGTGCGCAGCCAGCGCTGGAACCATCCGGCGTACGCCCGTGTCGTGCTCGCCTGCACCTGCCGCGCCCAGTCCATGACGACGACGACCTGCCGGACCGCCGGGGTGTCCGAGGGGTAGTAGGCGCGCATCCGGTCACCGCCCTGCGGCACCGTCGCCTGCGGGCAGGCGTCGCCGACCGGATCGCCGCGGTTGAAGCGCACGAGCTGCTGCTCGGTGAGGATCGTCGCGGTGCCCCCGCGCGCCAGCGAGCGGCAGAGCAGGCGGGCCTCGTCGCCGACGGGATAGCCGCCGGTGTCCAGCGCCTGTTCGAGGCGCTGCTCATAACGGGTGCGCGCGGTGGCGGCGTCGATCGTGCCGTCGGCGTAGAGCTTGGCGGTGGCCATCCGGGCCACCGACGACGCGGCGAAGTCGCCCCGCACGATGCCGACGTCGGCGCTGCTCCCGGGGCCTGCGCTGCTCCTGGTGCTCGCGTTGCTCTCCGGGCCAGCGCTGCTCTCCGGGCCAGCGCTGCTCTTGGTACCCGCTCTGCTCTTGGTGGCGGCGCTGCTCTCAGCGGCGGCGCGGCTCTCACGGTCGACGAGGTCGAACAGCTCCGGCCAGGTGTGGGTGGCACGCCGGGCGTCGTCCGGGACCGTCGCCCGCTGCGGGACGCCGAGCACGACGGGGGTGCGCGCCACCTCCGCGACGCCGGCCACGACGCCGGAGGCGGGCGGGCTGAACGCGGGCACGTCGGTGGCGGCGCCGGGCAGCCACACGTCCGGGTGCGGGCCGACGTCACGCAGGTACGCCCGCCCGTCCCGCTCCTGCCCCCAGCCCCGCTCCAACCCGTCGACCATCTCCTGGGCGGTGACCGGGTAGACGTACAGGTCCACGGACCGGCAGCCGTGGCGCTGCGCGGCCACCCAGTCCTCGAACGCCGTGGCCAGCTCCCGGTAGGCGCCCAGCCCGGCCGGCGCGGCGGCGACCCGAAGCTGCGCCGGCAGCGGGCAACCGTCGCGGGCCAGCGGGCTGTCCGCCTGGACCCCGCACCCGGACAGCAGCAGGGCAGCGACGAACAGCGGTATCCGTGTCCACCGCCGGGCTTTCCCGGACCCGCGTCCCACCCTGCCGGCGAGCTCCGGCCAGGGAGTCTCGGCATCGGGAGACCCAGCGCCGGGAGGCTCAGCATCGGAAGGCTCAGCATCGGAAGGCTCGGCGTCGGGAGGCTCGGCGTCGGGAGGCTCGGCGTCGGGAGGCTCGGCGTCGGGAGGCTCAGCGTCGGGAGGCTCGGCGTCGGGAGGCTCAGCATCGGAAGGCTCGGAGTCGGGGCGTTCGGCGTCGGGGGGTTCCGGCGCGGACGGCTCCGCCTCGGCGGGGGACTGCCACAGGAGCGGGACGGGCGGCGCGGTGGTCGCCCGGTGCGCGATCCGCAGCATGCCCTGGAGCCGGTGCACCGAGTACGCCGGGTGCTGCTCCACCCCGGCGCCGAGAGTCCGCATCCGCGCGTCCACGTACAGATGCAGCTCGTGGGCGTCGATCTCGCCGTCGCGGTTGAGATCCGCCTCGCCGGTCCGCAGCCCGTGCACCACGCACCGGGTGAACAGGCCGCCGGTCTTGCCCTCGATCGCCTGCTGGATGCTGGTCGCCGCGGCGATGACCACCTGCCCGCGGACGTGCGCGTCGTCGGCGGGCGCCTCGTCGCGTTCCGCGCGAGCGGCCAGCGGCGCGGTGAACGCGCTCGTGCCGGCGGCCGCGGCGGACCCGACCGGTGGTGTGGCCGGGACGGGGCGCGGGCCGGCGTCGTCGAGGTCCTTGCGATCGTCGAAGGCGCCCGCATAGCAGCAGTCGAGCAGGACCACGATCCGGCGGGCCGGGCTGGTCTCCATCTCGTGGGTGATGTCCTTGGCCGCGAGCGCCGTCACCCACAGCAGGTCGGGCACGGTGTCGCTGACCGCGAAGTACAGGTTGCCCTTGTCGTTGCGGACGCCATGCCCCGCGATGTACAGCAGCAGGATGTCGTCCGGGGAGGCGCGGGAGAAGAACCGCTCGATCCGGTGACCCGCGGTGAGGACGTCGGGATCTTTGAGGACGGTGACGTCGAAGTCGCCGACGCGCGGATCGCCGAGGACCTCCCGCAGGCCCTCGGCGTCGGCGGTGGTGCCGGGCAGCTCGGAGAAGGCGGGGTCGCTGTAGTGCTCCGAGGCCAGGATCAGCGCGTGTCGGTGGGTCAGCGTCGCCTCAACTCCCTGACGAACGCGTCGATGAGCCGCTTGCGCTCGGCGGGGGTGGCGTTGGTGATCTCGAGCTCCTTGTCGCCCAGCCGGAACTTGAGCATGCCGCGGTCGTTTCCCTGGCGCTGCAGCCACTCGACGAGGTAGGTGAGCACCCCACCGAGCACCTCCGGGGTGGCGGCCATGGTGAGCAGCAGGGTGCCCACGGCGAGGGCGTCCACGGACCGCCCGCCGTCGGCGCCGGGAATCGCCGCCGGCTCGACTGCGACCACCTCGGGCAGGCCGTGCAGTTCCTTCATCAGCCGCTGGGCGGCCTCGTCGGAGGCGACCGGGTCATCGGCCACCACTACTGTGATACGCGCCACGGATGTCGTCTCCACCCTGTGCACCATACACAGTGGAGTCAAGATCAAACTGTCCGTGATCTCAGCGCAGGGTCGCCCGGTCGGCGGCGGTGCGCCCGGACTCCCACCCTTCCTCGCTGGCCACCCGGAAACCCCGGCCGCGCACCGTACGCGGAAACGCCCGCTCCCGCGCCTCGCGGACCTGCGTCTCCCGCGACGCCAGCACCGGCAGCAGCGCGGCGGCGTCCGTGGAGTGTGCCAGGGCCGCCCGGTCGGCCTCGGCGAGGCGCTCGCCGATGCGTACGGCGTACCCGATCAGGAAGGACTGCCGGAACGACTTGAGCCGGGCCCGCCCGGCCTTGCCCCCGGGGGGCTCGGCACGCGCCATGGCCCGGTGGGCCTGCACCAGCAGCGAGGCATGGAGCAGATCCACCGCGTCGACGTCGGCGTCGAAGCCGAACACGGTGGCGAAACCGAACTCCGGTGACCACACGACCTGACAGCGGTTCGCCCGGGCCACCGCGTCGAGCAGGGACGCCTTCTCGCTCTCGTACGGATGGTCGACCCCGATCCGGCGCGCGAACGGCGTGACCTCGGCGTCCCCGGCCCCGACCAGTGCCTCGTCCAGGCTGTGCCGCGAGATCAGCTCCTGCGCCTTGGCGCTGAACGCCTCCGCCTCGGCCGGGAACGTCGTCGCCTCCGCCTTGGCGAGCAGGGACCGCACCCGGTGCAGCATCGCCTCGTTCCGCGTGCCGGGCGCGGCCCGCACCACCCGCCCCGGCGGCGGGATCAGCACGTCGAGCTGCGGCAGCCCGCCCAGCACCCGCAGCGCACCGAGAAAGGCGTCGATCAGCGCGATCCGATCGGTGCGTCGCCGCCGCACCACCTCGGCGGGGAAGCCGTCGTCGTCGCCCCACCACACCCGCGCCCCGAGCTCCTCGGCCTGGGCCCGCCACCGCGGATCCACCGCCCGGGCGGCGAACCCCCTCAGATGCGCGGCGATCGCATCGACCACGAGCTGAGCCTGCACCGCGTCACCCCGGCGTGCCACGACCCGCTGCAACTCGACCGGCTGCCACCCGTCCGCGGCGGCCCGCGCCACGCCCTCGAACAGCTCCCGGGTCAGCACCGGATCGACCTCGTCGGCGGGCGCGACGGTCAGCAGGTCCAGGCCGTCCTCGTAACCGACCCGGCCGCCCAGCACCGCGGCGACCGTCTCCCGCACCGACATCACCAGACCAGGCTAGTAGGGTCACTTCGCGACCGTCCCGGCGCAGGTGCGCCGATGCCCGGACCGCCCAGGGATGCGCGGCTCCGTGATCCGGCGAGCCGGCGGCGGTCCTGACCGCGAAGAGAGGGACGACGTGGGTACCGACGACTTCCAGGAGATCCCGCCGACGACCTTGGCCGACGTGCTCGGCCGGGAACAGGTCATGGACATCGGCATCCGTCCGCTCTGGGCGCCGATGCCGCGGATCGCCGGGCCGGCGTTCACCGTGCGCTGTCCGCGCGGCGACAATCTCATGCTGCACGCGGCGATCTACCAGGCCGCGCCGGGTTCCGTCGTCGTCGTGGATTCGGGCGATCTCGACTACGCCCTCGCCGGCGGCAACGTGTGTGCGGTGGCGCAGCGCCGGGGCATCGCCGCGTTCGTGCTCGACGGGCTGATCCGCGACCTGGGCGAGGTGCGGGAGGCGGGCTTCCCGGTTTTCGCCCGTGGGGTGATTCCCATCCCGGGCACCAAGACGGCGCTCGGCGACCACGGGGGCACGGTGCGCTGCGGTGGCGTCGATGTCGCGGCCGGTGACGTCGTCGTCGCCGACGAGGAGGGCGTCGTGGTGGTGCCGCACGCCCGGCAGGACGAGGTTCTCGCGGCCGCCCGCGCGAGGCTCGCCAAGGAGGAGAGCGAGTCGCTCGACGACTGGGAGGCCGCGCACCGCACCCGCGTCGAGAAGGCGCTGCGGGACCACGGCCGTCAGCTCTGACCATGGCCCTGCAGGTAGCCGTGTGCGGACCCCGCGCCTGCACGGACACCGATGCCGAGAACGCCCGGCGGGTCGGTGAGCTCCTCGCCGAGCGTGGCGCGGTGGTCGTCTGCGGCGGGGGAGACGGCGTCATGGCGGCCGTGGCGGCCGGCGCCCGGTCGAGAGGTGGCCTCGTCATCGGCATCCGACCGAACGGCACCAGGGAAGGGGCGTCACCCCACCTGTCGGCGACGATCGTGACGAACATGGGCGAGGCCCGGAACGCGATCATCGTGTGGAGCGCGGACGCGGTGATCGGTGTCGGCGGCTCGTGGGGCACCCTCAGCGAGATCGCCCTCGCCATGCGCCGGGGCGGGATTCCGGTGGTCGCGCTCGGCGGGTGGCGGATCGTGCGGGCCGACGGCGGGGCGGTGCCGGGCATCCGGTACGCCGGCACGCCGGAGGAGGCGGTCGCGCAAGCGCTCGCCGCCGCCGGAGACTGACGTGGATGCCTCCGGTCGTCGACGGGGGCGCCCCGGACCGCCCCGGGCGCGGCGGTCCGGGGGCGGTCAGCGGTCCGCGCCGACGAGCTCCGCCTCGGGCCGTGGTGCGTCCGGCTCGGCGCGCAGCCGGTCACCCTCGACGTCCACGTCCGGCAGGATCCGGTCGAGCCAGCGGGGTAGCGCCCAGGCCCGCCGCCCGAGCAGCGCCATTGCCGCCGGCACGATGGTCATGCGGACCACGAACGCGTCGAGGAGGATGGCCGCCGCCAGGGCGAAGCCGATCGACTTGATCATGGAGTCGGGGGAGAGGACGAAGCCCGCGAAGACGCTGATCATGATGATGGCGGCGGCCGTGACGACCCGGGCGCTGTGGCCGAAGCCGTTCACCACCGCCTGCCCCGGTGCGGCGCCCTGCACGTGTTCCTCGCGCATGCGGCTGACGAGGAAGACCTCGTAGTCCATCGCCAGGCCGAACACGATGCCGATAAGGATGACCGGCATCAGGCTCACCACCGGGCCGGTCTGCTCGACGCCGAGCGGACCCGCCAGCCAGCCCCACTGGAAGACGGCGACGACCGCGCCGAAGGTGGCGGCGACGCTGAGCAGGAAGCCGGCGATCGCCTTGAGCGGCACCAGCACCGCCCGGAACAGGAGGGTGAGCAGCAGGAACGCCAGAATCACGATCACCGCGAGGTACGGCCCCAGCGCCGCACCCAGCTTCGCGGACATGTCGATGTTCACCGCGGTCGTACCCGTCACGAAGATCTCGCCGCGCAGGGCCTCGTCCTGGTCCCGGATGGCGTGCACGAGGTCCGTGGTCTCCCGGCTGTCCGGCGCGCTCCGCGGGATGACCTGGAGGATGGCCGTGTCGCCGGCCGGGTTGACGGTGGCCGGGCCCACCCTGGCGACGTCCGGCAGGCCCGTGACGGCGGTGCTGACCTCGGCGGCCACGGCCCTCGCGTCGGCGCCGGGGCCCGCGTCCACCACGACCAGGAGCGGCCCGTTGAAGCCCGGGCCGAATCCCGCGGTGAGCATGTCGTACGCCTTGCGCTGGGTGGTCTGCGGCCCGGCCATGTTGTCGCCCGGCAGGCCCAGCCGCAGGTCGAGTGCCGGGATGGCGATGACCAGCAGCGCCAGCGTCGCGCCGAGCAGGGTCAGCACCGGCCGGCGGGTGACCAGCCGAGCCCAGCGTCGCCCGGCCGTGGGCCGCACCCCGCCGCCCTCGGGATCGCGCGTGCGGCCGCGCCGGTCGTCGCCCGCGGTGCCGGGCGAACCGCCGGGCGAGCCCTCGCGCGTGCGGCCGCGTTTGCCGGTGATCCGGTCGCCGGCGAAGCCCAGCAGCGCCGGCAGCAGGGTGAGCGCGATCAGGACGGCGACGGCGACGGCGGCCACGGCGGCGAGCCCCATCTGGGTCAGCACCGGCACGTTCACCACGGCCAGGGCGGCCAGGGCGATGATCACCGTGAGGCCGGCGAAGGTGACCGCGGACCCGGCGGTGCCGACCGCCCGGCCGGCCGCCTCGATGCCGGCACGCCCCACCGCCACCTCGTGGCGGTAGCGGGAGACGATGAACAGCGCGTAGTCGATGGCGACCGCGGTGCCGAGCATCAGCGCCAACGTCGGGGTGTTGCTGCTGAGGTCGACGAAGCCGGAGACGATCTGGATGCCGGCCATCGCGGCGCCCACGCCGAGGATCGCGGTGACCAGCGGCAGGCCCGCCGCGACCAGCGAGCCGAAGGTGATCAGCAGCACCACGGCGGCGACCAGGAAGCCGATCACCTCGCCGATGCCCTGCTCGGCCGGTTCGCGCAGGGCGTCGCCGCCGGTCTCGACGGTCAGGCCCGCGGCCCGCCCGGCCTCGGCGGCGCCGGCCAGCGCCTCCCGGTCCTTCTCGGTCAGGGCGTCCGCGGGCACCTTGTACGTGACCTGGGCGTACGCCACCGTGCCGCCCGGGTTGACGCCGGAGCGCAGCGGATCGGTGACCGCGCCGACCCGCGCCCCGGTGCGCAACCGGGCGACGGTCGCCTCGATCGCGGCGCGGTTCTCCGGGTCGGTGAGCTTCTCGCCGGCCGGCGCCGCGAAGACGACCCGGGCCTCCGCGCCGCCGGCACCGGCCTGCGGGAACCGGTCGGCGAGCAGGTCCTGCGCCTGCTGCGCCTCGGTACCCGGGATGGAGAAGCTCTCCGAGGTCGGCCCGGACAGCGTGGCCGCGCCCACCCCCAGGACCGCGAGCAGGGCGAGCCACATCGTGAGGACCAGCGCCCGGCGGCGGAAGGCGAACCGGCCGAGGCGATAGAGGTAGGTAGCCATCGCCTTACCGTGCCGCCGGACGGGCCGGAAAGCGTCGTCCGGGTGCAGGCACCGCCGTACCATGGTCGCGGTATTTCCGCCCCGCTCCGGCTACCACGAGGAGAGGACGTGCGGGTGCCGCCGTCCGCGTAGGGTCCTCAGGTGATGCAGACCAGACACATCGCGCGGCTCAGGGCGTGGAAGGAAGTGGCGGACAAGCCGCTGCTGCTCGACGTCCTGCTCGCCCTGGTCCTGGCATCCGCGGTCTTCAAGGCGACGGTCGACGACCTCGTGTCGCCCAACGACGTGGTCGTGGCCGGGGTGGCCTTCGTCGCCGTGCTGATGCGCCGGATCCGGCCGTTCCTCGCGCTCGGGGTGTGCACCGCCGCCTCCATCGGTGCGGTGCTGCGGGAGGTGCGCAACCCCGGCCTGATCGCCGCGCTGGGCGTCATCACATATTCGATCGCCGCACACACCGGGCGCCGCCAGGGCTGGATCTGCGCGCTGATCTCCTCGTCGCTGATCTACGTGACCGGGCTGGTCGTCTCCGCCGGCGACTGGTGGCGGGTGGAGACGCTCGGCCTCTTCGCCTGGATCTTCCTGGCCGCGGCGGCCGGGGACGCGGCGCGCACGCACCGCGCGTACGTGCGCGAGGTGGAGGAGCGCGCCCGCCGCGCGGAGCAGACCCGCGAGGAGGAGGCGCGCCGGCGGGTCATGGACGAGCGGGTGCGCATCGCCCGGGAGCTGCACGACGTGGTGGCCCACCACATCGCGGTGATCAGCGTCCAGGCCGGCGCCGCGGCGCACGTGCTGGAACGCCGGCCGGAGCAGGTCGGCGCGGTGCTGGCGCACATCCGCGAGGCCTCCGACACTGTGCTGCAGGAGATCCAGTCCGTGGTGGGCGTGCTGCGCGGCAGCGACGAGGGGGAGAGCACCGAGCCCGCGCCGGGCCTCGCCCGGTTGCCGGAGCTGCTCGCAAGCCTGGAGACGGCCGGTTTCACGGTCCGCCTGCGGCACCGCGGCGAGCCCCGGGAGCTGCCCGCGATGGTCGATCTGGCCGCGTACCGGATCGTGCAGGAGGCGCTGACCAACGCCCACCGGTACGGCGACGGCACGGCTGACCTGCTCGTCGAGTACGCGCCCAGCGGCGTCGTCCTCGAGATCGGCAACGGCCTGCGGCCGGTCCCGGGCCTCCCGGGGTCGGGCTACGGCCTGCTCGGCATGCGGGAACGGGCCGCGTCGGCGGGCGGGCACGTCACCGCGGCCCCGACGGACGACGGCCGGTTCCGGGTCCACGCCGTGCTGCCCACCGAGATCGCGGCGCCCGCCACGGCCGTCGCCGTCGACCCGGCACCCCCGGGCGTCGCCCGGCCGCCCGGCGGACCGGGGTCCCGGTTCGTGTCCGGTCTGCGCGCCTGCCTGCCCGGCGAGGAGCCCGCGTGACGATCCGGGTGCTGCTCGCCGACGACCAGGCGCTGATCCGGGCGGGCTTCCGGATGATCATCGACTCGGAGCCGGGCCTCGAGGTCGTCGCCGAGGCCGGCGACGGCCGGGAGGCGGTCGAACTGGCCCGCACGGCGCGCGCCGACGTGGTGCTCATGGACATCCGCATGCCCCGGATGGACGGGCTGGAGGCGACCCGCCGCATCGCGGCCGACGACAACCTCGCCGGCGTCCGGGTCCTGGTGCTGACCACCTTCGAGAACGACGACAACGTCGTGCTGGCCCTCCAGGCGGGAGCCGGTGGCTTCCTCGGCAAGGGGGTGCCGCCCGAGGAGCTGCTGCACGCGATCCGGGTGGTGGCCGGCGGCGAGGCGCTGCTGTCGCCGAAGGCCACCCGCGGACTGGTCAGCCGCTTCCTGACCAGCCTGCGGCCCGAGGCGGCGCCCCGGCCGGCGGCGCTGAATCTGCTCACCGAGCGCGAGCGGGAGATCCTCGTGCTGGTCGCCCACGGACTGTCCAACGACGACATCGCCGAGCGGCTGCATCTTTCCCCGCTGACCGCCAAGACCCACGTGAACCGGGCCATGACGAAGCTCGACGCGCGCGACCGGGCGCAGCTTGTCGTGCTCGCGTACCAGAGTGGTCTGGTCCGCCAGGGTGACGCCCTTCCGTAGGCCGGGCCCTGTGTCATCCTGGGATGCGGGAGGGGGCCGCCATGACCGTGTCCTTCGAGTACGCCGGGGCCACCGTGGAGATCGTCGAGGCCGGCACCATCCTCGCCGCCGCCCGGGTCAACCCGGTGGAGCTGCTGCGCCGGGCCGCGTTCCCGCCGCCCGTACGCCGGGTCGAGCTGACCGTGTCCAGTGCCGACACCCCGGCCGGCCCGGTGCACGTGTTCGCCGCCGAGATCGGCACCACGACCGGCGACATCCCGGACAAGGAACGCATCCGCGCCGTGGTGCTCGGCAACGATCCGGTCGGCACGCTGCTCGCCAAGCGCATCGCCGCCGGGGATCCCATCGCCACCCGCATCGTGGACGGTGTCGGGACAGTGGCCGTGGCGGCGTACCGGAAACTGGGTCTCGACCGCCCCACCGAGCGTGAGTCGCAGACGGCGGTCCTGGCCGACGCGGCCGCCGGCCTGCAGGCGGCGGTGACCCACGAGGCCGGCGGCAGCGTGGTGCGCCTGCGTGCCGAGGTGCCGCGCGACGAGGTGACCCCCGAGCACCTCACCGCCATGGTCCGGCTGGTACTGCAGGCCGTGACCGAGCTGCTGCCGCCGTCCACGCAACCGCTGGCCGGGCGGCGCTACCTGGTGACCCGCGAGAACATTCCGACGGTCGTGACCACCACCCAGGAGGTCACCCTCGACCAGGTCGGCGGCCTCGCCGACGTGGTCGCGCAGCTGCGGCAGATCGCGGTGTCGTTCCGCCACCCCGAGGCGATGGCCCGCTGGGGCGCGCGACGGCCGCAGGGCATCCTCATGTACGGGCCGCCCGGCACCGGCAAGACCATGCTGTCGCGGGCGCTGGCGAACGAGATCGGTGCCGACTTCCGTGAGATCCGTACGCCCGAGATCCTCGACAAGTGGCTGGGCGGCTCGGAACGCAACATCAAGCAGATCTTCCGCGACGCCCGCCGCTACCGCGTGCCGACGCTGCTGCTCTTCGACGAGTTCGACTCGATCATCAGCTACGCCGGCGCCGGCGGCGACGCGGCCAGCCAGGCGATCAACGCGGTGGCGGGCATCTTCAAGCAGGAGATGAACGACCTCATCGAGGCCAACCCGGCCGTCATCGTGGTCGCGACGACCAACTTCCCGCACCGCGTCGACGACTCCCTCATCCGCTCGGGCCGGTTCGACGTGAAGATCTCCGTACCGAAACCCGACGAGGCCGGCCGCGCGGAGATCTTCCGCAAGATGATCGCCCAGCTCGCGGCGGCCCACGAGGAGCCCGGCTTCACGATGTTCGCGGGCGACCTCGACCTGGGCGAGCTCGGCCGCCTCAGCCACGGCATGACGGGCGCGGACATCAAGGAGGCGCTGCGCCGGGTCCAGCTCGCCAAGGCGATGCAGGACGCCCGCACCGGCGGCATGGTCGACCCGATCAGCCAGCGCGACCTGACCGCGAGCGTCCGGGACCTCCTCGGCCAGCGCTGACCGCCTCCTTCGCGCCGCCGGCGCCTACTCGGCTGCCCGAAGCGCCTCGGATTCAACGCGAAGCAAGCTCGTTCCGCGGTGATTTCCCGCGCATCCCGCCCCGTGTGTCCGTCGGTTCCTGCGAACCAGGGCAGAACGAGATGGCATCCATGAGCTCGGCCGGCCGCCCCCGGGTGACAGACTCTCACCATGGGGCTCTTCACGCCGGCGGAGGCACGCCAGGAGTTGGCCCGGCTGCGGCCGGTGCTCGAGGAGATCGTCGTCGTGCGGGCGGACATGGTCGAACTGACCGCCGCCCTGACCGTCGGGGGAGAGCCGACCGCGCTCGGCGGCCTCGCCGAGCGCAAGGCCGCGGAGGCCCGGCTCGATGAGCTGATGACGCAGATCCAGCAGACCGGAGCGGTGCTGAAGGGCGTGGCGCCGCTGCTCGTCGACTTCCCCGCCGACCTCGACGGCGTACCGGTGCTGTTGTGCTGGCTGGAGGGCGAGGCGGAACTCTCCTGGTTCCACCGCCTCGACCTCGGCTTCGCCGGCCGCCGCCGGCTCCCGTGAGGAACCCGGGCGCGGTCAGGAACTGACCTGATTCGGTGCGAGGCTTCGCACCATGACTAGTGAGATTCTGCTTCCGCGGGATTCGGTTCCCGCCGCCGGCGCCGTGCTCAATCCGTTCGTGATCGTGGACGACGCGGCCGGCTTCGTCGACTTCGTATCCGACGTGTTCGGTGTGGACGAGACCGTCGAGGCGAGAACACCGATGCCTGACGGCAGGCTCATCCATGCGCAGTTGCGACTCGGTAGCGTCGATTTGATGGCCGCCGATCGGCTCGACGGCTGGCCTCTACGCCCGGGTCTGCTGCAGATCTGGGTTCGTGCCGTGGCCACGGTGCTGGATCGTGCCCGGAATCGGGGCGCCACCACGATCACCGAACCGACCCCGTTCTACGGTGAATCGACCCTCGGCAGGATGCTCGATCCCTGGCAGAACATCTGGTGGTTGTGGGAGCCCGCGCCCGGGCAGCCCGATCCGGCTCCGAGCTGGGACGGTGGCTCGGATGCCGTGTTCGCCACCCTGGACACGGCGCTCAAGTCGCTGGCGACGCGGTGAGGTGAGCGGCGCGCGGTGGTACCGGTGGTCGCGACGGGCGTCGATCCGGTCTAGATTCGGCGCGTGAGCGCTTCCACGCATGAGGTCGTCAACCAGCCCCCGCCGCTCGTCGGCTACGACGTCGCCGCCGATGTGGCCTTGCTCGGGGCGGTCGAGCGGGAGGGTGCCGGATGGGCCGCCGGTGACCTGCACCGGCTCGGCAAGCTGGCCGGGGAGGCGGAGCCGCAGCGGTGGGCCGACGAGGCCAACCGGCACGAGCCGCGCCTCGCGACCCACGACCGCTACGGTCACCGCCTCGACGAGGTGGAGTTCCACCCGTCCTGGCACCGGCTGATGGACGTCGCGGTGGGCGAGGGGCTGGCCGGGGCGCCGTGGGCCGATCCGCGGCCGGGTGCGCACGTGGCGCGGGCCGCCGGGCTGTTCGTGTGGAGTCAGGTCGAGGCCGGTCATTCGTGCCCGGTCTCGATGACGTACGCCGTGGTTCCCGCCCTGCGTCACGCGCCGGAGCTGGCCGCCGCGTACGAGCCGCTGCTCACCAGCCGGGCGTACGACCCGGGGCTGCGGACGCCGCTGGCCAAGCGGGGCCTGCTCGCCGGCATGGGCATGACGGAGAAGCAGGGAGGCTCGGACGTCCGGGCGAACTCGACCACCGCCACCCCCGCCGCCGACGGCACCTATCGGCTGTGCGGCCACAAGTGGTTCACCAGTGCGCCGATGTGCGACCTGTTCCTCGTGCTGGCCCAGGCGCCGGCGGGGCTGACGTGCTTCCTGGTGCCACGGGTGCTGCCGGGCGGGGAGCGCAACACGTTCCGGATTCAACGGCTCAAGGACAAGCTGGGCAACCGCAGCAACGCCAGCAGCGAGCCCGAGTTCGACGACACCGTGGCGTGGCGGGTCGGCGACGAGGGCCAGGGCGTACGCACGATCATCGAGATGGTCGCGATGACCCGGCTCGACTGCGTGACCGGCTCGGCGTCCGGGATGCGGGGGGCGCTGGTCCAGGCGCTGCACCACGTGCGGCACCGGTCCGCCTTCGGCGGCCGGCTGATCGACAAGCCGCTGATGCGCAACGTCTGCGCCGACCTGGCGGTGGAGACCGAGGCGGCGACGGCGCTGGCCCTGCGGTTGGCCGGGGCCGTCGACCGGGGTGTACGCGGGGACGACAGCGAACGTGCCTTCGGCCGCCTGGCCGTGGCGGTCGGCAAGTACTGGGTGTGCAAGCGCCAGCCGGCCGTGGTCGGCGAGGCCCTCGAATGCCTCGGCGGCAACGGCTACGTCGAGGAGTCCGGCCTGCCCCGGCTGTATCGTGACGCCCCGCTGAACTCGATCTGGGAGGGCTCCGGCAACGTGCAGGCCCTGGACGTGCTGCGGGCGCTGCGCCGCGATCCGGGCAGCCTGGAGGCGTTCCGGGCGGAGATCGCGGCGGCCGCGGGTGCGGACCGGCGCCTCGACGAAGCCGCGGCGGGCCTGACCGCCCTGCTCGGCGGCGACGACCTGGAGTTCCAGGCCCGCCGCGCCGTGGAGCGCATGGCGGTGGTGATGCAGGGTTCGCTGCTGGTGCGCCACGCCCCCGCCGAGGTCGCGGACGCCTTCTGCGCGACCCGGCTCGCCGGCGACTGGGGCCGTACCTTCGGCACTCTGCCGTCCGGTTCGGCCGCCGACGTCCTGCTGGAGCGCGCCGCGCCCGGGTGAACCGAAACCTCAGGTGCCGCAGGCTACCGCCGATGACCTGGCGTGCGGAGCGTACGGGTCGACCGGACGGTCGCGGCGTGGACGGCAGCGGGGCTGCTGGCCTGCGTCGCGTACCCGTTGCTGGGCGCCGACACCGTCTCCGGCGCCTGGCTCTGGGACGTGCTGGCGGCCGCCACCCTGGTGGCGGTCCTCGCCGGCATCCGGCGCAACCGGCCTGAACTGCGGCTGGCCTGGTACGCCTTCGCCGGCTCGGTGTTCTTCCGGATGGCCGGCGACATCAGCTACGACATTGACCTGCACGTGCTGCACCGGGATCCGTTCCCGTCGCTGGCGGACGTCTTCTACCTCGCCTCGTGCCCGCTGCTGATCCTGAGCACGGTCATGCTCGCGCGCGGCCGGCTCCTGCGCGATTTGGCCGGACGGCTCGACGCCGCGATCATCGCCACCGGGCTGGGGCTGGTGTGGTGGGTGTTCGTCATCGGCCCGGTCGCCGCCGACGGATCCATCCCGCCGCTGGAACGCCTGATCGGGGCCGCCTACCCGGCCTTCGACCTGCTGCTGCTCGCGCTCGTGGCCCGGCTGCTGACCCGCTCCGGCCGGGCCTCCGCCAGCCTCATGCTCATCACCGCCGGCACCGCCGCCATGCTCCTCTCCGACGTGGCGTTCCAGCTCGTCTCCGTGTACGCTCCCACGCTGGACGGCTCGATCTCGGCGGGCTGGATGGTGGGCAACGTGTTCTACGGCGCCGCCGCCCTGCACCGCTCGGCCGGCGCAGCGGCCCAGCAACCGCGCACGGTCGACCAGCGTCTGGGCCGGGGCCGGCTGGTCCTGCTGGCGGCCTGCACGCTGCTGGTTCCGGCGCTGCTGTTCATCGAGGGCGCGACCGGCTCGGGCGCGATCAGCTGGCCGGCGATCGGCGTCGGCGCCGTGCTGCTGTTCCTGCTGGTCCTTGCCCGCATGTCCGGGTTCGTGACGCAGATCCAGCGCCAGGCCGGTCAGCTCGAGGACCTCGCCCTGCGCGACGCCCTGACCGGGCTGCCCAACCGCCGGGTCTTCGAGCGGCGCCTCGGTACGGCCGTCGCCTCCGGCTCGCCGCAGGTGGCGGTGCTCGACCTCAACGGCTTCAAGGACGTCAACGACCGGCTCGGGCACGCGGTCGGCGACCGGCTGCTCGAGGTGGTCGCGGGCCGCCTGCTCGGCGCGCTGCGCGACGGGGACCTGGTCGCGCGGATGGGCGGCGACGAGTTCGCGGTGCTCGTGCCCGGCGGATCGGTGGCCGTCATGGACCAGATCGTCGGCCGGATCGCCACCGCGCTGCGCGAGCCCATCACGCTCGAGGGTCAGGACCTGCTCGTCGGTGCCAGCATCGGCACCGCGGACGGCGAGGACACCGCCGACGGCTACGAGGTGCTGCGCCGCGCGGACGTCGCGATGTACGCCGCCAAGCAGGCCGGCGAGCGGCACCGGCGCTACAGCCCCGACCTGGACGTCCAGGCGGCCGAGGAGGCCCGGACCGGGGCGGAGCTGCGCACCGCCCTCGACGAGGGTCAGTTCCACCTCGTCTACCAGCCCGTCGTCTCCCTGCCCGACCACCGGATGGTCGCCGTCGAGGCGCTGGTGCGCTGGGACCATCCCGTACGCGGCACGGTCGCGCCGGCCGACTTCCTGCCGGTCGCCGAGCGCAGCGGCCTCATCATCGAGCTCGGCGACTGGATCCTGCGGACCGCGTGCGCGCAGGCCGCCGGCTGGCTGCGGACGCTCGGCGCGGCCGCGCCCGGGCGTCTGCACGTCAACGTCTCCGACCGTCAGCTCGCGGACCCCGGCTTCCCGGCGCTGGTCGCGGCCACTCTGGCCGAGACCCGCCTGCCCGCTGACCACCTGACCCTCGAGGTGAGCGAGACCGCCCTCATCCACGGCGGTGAGGCGGTACGGGCGCTCGACGACCTGCGCGCCCTGGGTGTGCCCGTCGCCCTCGACGACTTCGGCACCGGCCACTCCTCGCTCGGTCTGCTGCAGGCCGTCCCCGTCGACGTCATCAAGGTCGACAAGTCCTTCATCGCCTCGATCACCCGGACCGGCCGGCACGCGGTCATCGCCACGGCGCTTCTGCAGGTCAGCGACGGCCTCGGGCTGGCCGCGGTGGCCGAGGGGGTGGAGACCGCCGAGCAGGCCGCGGAGCTGCACCGGATCGGCTACCGCTTCGCGCAGGGCCACCTCTTCGGCGAGCCGTCCGCGGAACCCCGCTTCCACGGCACCGGCGTGGTCGCGGGCACCGGCGTGGCGACGGTCTCCTAGCCCATGGACACCTCATCTGAAACCCGGCGCGGCCGATGGCAAGGTGTGCGGCGCGAACGGTTGTGGTGGGTCTGGCTGGTGACGGGGTCACTGGCCACGGCCGGCTATTTCCTGCTGCCTCCCGACGGGCTCGCCTCGAACCTCGGGTACGACGCCATCGGCCTGGCCTCCACCGCGCTGATCATCACCGGCGTGCGACTGAACCGGGCCCACCGCCCGGCGATGTGGTACTGGTTCGCCGCCGGGCAGTTCACCTGGGTCGTCGGCGACCTGGTGTGGGAGTACTACCTGTACGTCCTGAAGCAGGATCCGTACCCCTCGCCGGCGGACTACGTCTATCTCAGCGCGTACCCGATGCTCGTGGCCGGGATGCTGATGCTGATCCGCGATCGGAAGCGGGGCGTCCGCGACATCGCGGCCCTGGTCGACGCCGCCATCGTGGCGATCGGTCTCGGCCTGGTGTTCTGGGTGTTCGTGATGCACCCGGTCGCCGCCGACTCGAGCGCGACGACCATGGAGCGGGTCGTTGGCGTCGCCTATCCCGCCGCGGACGCGCTGCTGCTGGCCATGCTGGCCCGTTTCTACACCGGCGTCGGCCGCCTGTCGCCCAGCGTCCGGCTGCTCGGCCTGGCCGCGCTGCTGCTGCTCGTCAGCGACGTCATCTATTCGCTCGTCGAGCTGTACGTCGAGGTCGAGATCTCGATCCTGGACGCCGGCTGGCTGGGGTCCTACATCTGCTGGGCGGCCGCCGCGCTGCACCCCTCGATGCGGGGCGCCGGCACGGCCGCGGAACACACCAGCGGTGCGCGGGTCGGCCGGGCCCGGCTGGTGCTGCTGGCCGTGTGCTCGCTGCTCGCGCCCGGCCTGCTCTTCATCCCGGGCATCGGCGCCGACGAGGTCGACCGGCTCACCATCGCCGGCGGCGCGGTGCTGCTCTTCCTGCTCGTCGTGGTGCGCATGTCGGGCTTCGTCGGCGAGGTCCAGCGCCAGGCGGACCAGCTCGAGAACCTGGCCATGGCCGACGACCTCACCGGGCTGGCGAACCGGCGCCGCTTCGAGCAGGCGCTCGGCACCGCCCTCGCGGCCGGGCGGATCCAGGTGGCGCTGCTCGACCTCGACGACTTCAAGGGCGTCAACGACCGGCTCGGCCACGGCGTCGGCGACCGCCTGCTCACCGTGGTCGCGCACCGGCTGCGCGCCGCACTGCCCGCCGACGTCCTGGTCTCGCGGATGGGCGGGGACGAGTTCGCCGTGCTGATGCCGGACATGACCGATGCCGAGGCCGACAAGATCGTGGCCCGCCTCGCGGAGGCGCTCGGCGTCCCGGTCACCGCCGGCGAGCACGAGCTGCTCGTCGGCGCCAGCATCGGCGTCACCTGCGGGGACGGCACGAGCGACCCGTACGAGGTGATGCGCCGTGCCGACGTCGCCATGTACGCCGCCAAGGCCGCCCACGACCGGCCGCGCCGCTACACCCCCGACCTCGACGAGACGTCGGACGAGCAGGCCCGGATCGGGGCCGAGCTGCGCACCGCCCTGGACGCCGGGCAGTTCCGGGTCGTCTACCAGCCGATCGTGTCGCTTCCGGCCGGGGAGACCGTCGCCGTCGAGGCGCTGGTGCGCTGGGACCACCCGGAGCGCGGCATGATCCCGCCGGACCGCTTCATCCCCGCCGCCGAACGCAACGGCCTGATCGTCGAGCTCGGCGAATGGATCATGCGTACGGCCTGCACGCAGGCGGTCCTGTGGCGCGCGCAGCACGGCGCCGCGGCCCCGATGCGGATGAGCGTCAACGTGTCGGCCCGCCAGCTCGCCGAGCCCGGCTTCGCCGCGATGGTGGCGGCCGTGCTGCGGGAGACCGGACTGCCCGCGAACGGGCTCGCCGTCGAGGTCACCGAGACCGCGGTGTTCGGCGGGGGTCAGGCCGTGCAGTCCCTGCAGGACGTGCACGACCTGGGCGTGGCCATCGCCCTCGACGACTTCGGCACCGGCCACTCGTCGCTCGGCCTGTTGCAGACCGTCCCCGTCGACGTGATCAAGGTCGACAAGTCCTTCGTCGACACCATCACCATGGCCGGCCGGCACGCGGTCATCGCCACGGCGCTGATCCAGGTCAGCGCCGGACTCGGCCTGACCGCCGTGGCCGAGGGCGTGGAGACCGCGGAACAGGCCGCCGAGCTGCACCGGCTCGGTTACGAGCTGGCGCAGGGCTACCACTTCGGCCGGCCGGCCGCAGAGCCGTCGTTCACCATCCCGGTCACCGGCGCGGTCTAGGATCGCGGCCCGGCCCGGTCCCCGCCGCCTCGGCCCGGCCTCGGCCCGGCCCCGCCCGGTCCCCGCCGCATCAGTCCGAGCGCACCAGCCGGAAGATCCGGATCTCCCGGCCGTCGGCCCGCTCGGCGTAGGAGGCGTAGCCCGGCCAGATCCCCTGCAGCATCCGCCAGAGCCGGTCGCGTTCGGCGCCGGTGGTCAGCGCCGCCCGTACGCCGAACTCCCGGTCGCCGAGGGTCACCCGGGCGGCGGGGTGCGCGATCAGGTTCGCCGACCAGGCCGGGTGGTGCGCCTGGCCCCAGTTCGAGCCGATCACCACGTACGCGTCGCCGTCGGTGGCGTACAGCAGCGGATGGGTACGGGGCAGGCCGGACTTCCGCCCGGTCGTGGTGATCAGCAGCGAGGGAAGCTCGTGGCGGCCGATCACGGACCAGCGGCCGCCGGTGAGCCGGTAGAGCCGGCCGTCCAGCGGTGCCAGCCGCCGGCCGAGGGAGGCGAACCAGCGCTGGCTGCCGAGGCGCCGCAGGAGGGCGGTGTAACGCGACATCCGCTCAGTATCGTCCCCGGCCGCCACAGACCCGAAGTTGACGTTAGGGTCGTGGCCATGGCCGAATTCGTCGGTGACGATCTCCGGGGTTCCCGTTTCGAGGGCGTGGACCTGGCCGGCTCGCGCTTCCGGCGTATCACACTGAACGGCGCCGAGTTCCGCGCCACGGACCTCATCGACGCCCGCTTCCACGGCGTGGACCTCAGCGGCGCCGTCCTGCGCGGAGCCCGGCTGGAGGGTGTCGACATCTACGGCGAGCTCGGCACCCTGACCATCAACGGCGTCGAGGTCAGCGGGTACGTGAACGCCGAGCTCGACCGGCGCTATCCCGAACGGGCCGCGATGCGCCCGGTCGACGCGGACGGTTTCCGCCGGGCCTGGGACGTCGTCGAGCGCCTGTGGACGGGGACGGTCGAACGGGCCCGCCGCCTCGACCCCGCGCTGCTGCACGAGTCGGTCGACGGTGAATGGTCCTTTATCGAGACCCTGCGGCACCTGGTGTTCGCCACCGACTCCTGGATCCGGCGGGTGATCCTCGGCGACCCGTCGCCCTGGGATCCGCTGGACCTGCCGTGGGACGAGATGCCCGACACCCCCGGGATACCCCGCGACCGCACGGTCCGCCCCGGCCTGGAGGTGATGCTGTCACTGCGCCGGGACCGGATGGCCACCGTGCGCCGGGTCATGGACGGCCTCAGCGACGAGACGTTGAACGGCCACACCGAACCGGTCGAGGCGCCGGGCTGGCCCGCTTCCTTCAGCTTCCCGGTGCGCGAATGCCTGCTCTGCATCCTCACCGAGGAATGGGAACACCGCCTCTACGCCGAACGCGACCTGCAGATCCTGGAGTCGGGCTGACACCCGGCGACCGCCGGGCCGCCGGATCCCGGGCTCACGGCTGCTCCGCGGGTGGGCGGGCGCCGAGGAGCATCCGTAGGCCGGGCTTGGCGTGGCGGAGTACGTCCGGGTCGTCGTACGCCTTCGCCATCAGGGCGTAGCCCTGCAGGTGGGCCAGCAGCCGCATCGCGGCCTCGCCGGGATCGGTGGCCGGGTCGATCTCGCCGCGGTCCCTCGCCTCGCCGATGGACGAGGTGAAGTACCGCGTCCAGCCGGCCAGGATTCGGGTGACCTGCGCGCGGGAGTCGTCACCCAGGCCGGCCATCTCCGCGGCGAGACCCCCCAGCGGGCAACCGGGGGTGGCGCCCATGCGCTGCCGCATCAGTGCGAGCATTCCGGCGAAGCTGTCGACGAACCGGTCGATGCGCGCCAGGGGGCCGACGTCGTCGGCGAAGGCCTCCTCCAGCACCGTGCTCATCATGTCCCAGTTCCGGTCCAGCACCGCGGCGGCGAGCGCGTTCTTGGACGGGAAGAAGTGGTAGAGGCTGCCCTTGTGGACGCCCGCGGCCTTGCAGACGTCCTCGGTGCTGACCTGCGCGAGCGAGGCGCCGTGCACCAGATCCCGAGCCACCGCGACGATGCGTTCGCGGGTGTCGTTCGCCATCTCGGCGCCTCCTTTGCAGCCGCGCCGAACTTTACGCGTCCAGCTCGGCCGGGCGCCGGGTCAGCCGCCCCCGGCGCGCCAGCCGGTCCAGGCGCCGTTGTTCCCGGGCGGCCCAGCCGGCGGCGCGGCCGGGGTCGAGGGGGCCGCCGTGCCCGACGTGCAGCGTCCGTGGCCGCAGCGCGAGCATCGCCCGCAGGCTGGCCAGGTTGCCCGCCGGATCGTCGTGGAACGGCGGATTGGCGGGGCGGCGGGGGAGGAGCCCCATGAAGGAACCGGCGATGAGGTCGCCCGCGACCAGGTCGCCGGCGTCCGTCAGGACCGACACCGACCCGGCCGTGTGCCCGGGGGTGGGCATGATGCGGCCGTCGACGCCGAACTCGCCGAGCGATGCCGGCCCGTCGAGCAGGATGTCCGGCTCGAGCGGCTCGGCACGCACGTGCAGCGCGCGGGCCCGCGCCATGAGCCGCCCCATCGGCCCGGTGGGTAGGTACGGCTTGCGGACCCGGCCGCTGCGGTACTGCGCGGCGTCGGCGGCGTGCCCGGCCACGGGAGCCCCGGTCAGCCGCCGCAACTCGGCCGCCGCACCGAAGTGGTCGAGGTGGGCGTGGGTGAGCACGATCAGCGCCAGGTCCGCAGGGTCGACGCCGTGCCGGGTGATGCCCTCGTGGATCCGCCGGGCGCTGCCCGGAATGCCCGCGTCGACGAGGATCGGCCGCCTCCCGATCACCAGATAAGTGTTGATGTGGTGACTTCCCGCAACCGGCACGGCGACCACCTTGGTCTTGCGCTCTCCCATGGGTGTTCCTCTCCTCGATGAGTTGACTGGTCGGTCAACTGTGCGCGCAGCGCTTGACCGATCAGTCAACTCACCCTAGAAGGCTGTTGACTGATCGGTCAACTACGGGGTTGCCTCCAGGGCGCGGGTCACAGGGCGAACTTGCGAATTCGGGGTCGGGGGACCGCCCCTCACGTGTCGCCGGCTTCGATGTGGACGGTCGGCGTCTCGTCCGGGAGCGGGTCCGGTGCCCAACGGTGCCCGGTAGCGCTGCATGGCCGCGGCCTGCCCGGACGCGGTCCGACAGATCTCGAACTGTCTCACGCACGGAAAGTGACTGCGGACGTCGCCAGTGACAGCGAGTTTCGACGGCCCATGTGCGTGCGGTATCCGGCGGTCGGCGTCAGTCCTGGGCGCGGCGCTCCAGGAACTCGTAGACGTCCTGGGCGTCGACGCCCGGGAAGGTGCCCGGGGGGAGTGCGGCGAGCAGGTGGGAGTGTACGCGGGCGCTCGGCCACGCGTGCCCCGCCCACTGCTTCACCAGGGTGGCGGGTGGGCGGTGGCAGCAGTCCGGGTCGGGGCAGCGGGACACCGTGCGCCGGGTCGTGTCGCCGCCGCGGAACCAGCGGGCGTGTTCGTACGGCGTTCCCACCGTCACCGAGAACTCGCCCGAGCGGGTCGACTCGACGTGCACCGTGCACCAGTACGTGCCGCCCACGGTGTCGGTGAACTGGTAGAAGGACGAGTACGGGTCGTCGGCCTGGAAGACCGTGCGTGAGGCCCAGTTGCGGCACACCGGCTGGCCCTCGATCGCGCCGGTGACGTCCGAGGGGAAGCGCACGCCGTCGTTCTCGTACGCCTTGTACACCGTGCCGCTCTCGTGGACCCGGCAGAAGTGGACCGGGATGCCGAAGTGGTGGGTCGCCAGGTTGGTGAAGCGGTGGGCCGCCGTCTCGTACGAGACGCCAAAGGCGTCGCGGAAGTCGTCGATCGCCAGGGCCCGGTCCGCCTTGGCGTCGCGCAGGAAGTCGACGGCGAACTTCTCCGGCATCAGCAGCGCCGCCGCGAAGTAGTTTGCCTCCACCCGCTGGCGCAGGAAGTCGCCGTAGTCCGACGGGTCCTCGTGGCCGAGCACGAAGTGGCCCAGTGTCTGCAGGACCACGGCGCGCGGGTCGTGGCCCTTGTTGCTCGCCACCTGCGGCAGGTAGATGCGTCGGTTGCGCAGGTCGGTGACCGACCGGGTCGAGTCCGGCAGGTCGGGCACGTAGTGCAGGGTGAAGCCGAGTTGTACCGCGATGTCCAGGATGCCGCGCTGAGACAGCGGGCCGGTGGTGTGCCGGACCGACTGCAGGATCTTCGCCGCGGCCTCCTCGATGTGAGGGAAGTAGTTGTCGCGTTCGCGCATCTGCTCGCGGAGTTGCTGGTTGGCCCGCCGGGCCACCTCGGGGGTCGCGCTCTGCTCGGTCAGCAGCCGAGTCAGCTCGCGGTGCAGGCCGATCAGCGACTCGAGGGCGTCGGCGGGCAGTCGCCGGCCGCCGCGCACGAGGGGGAGGCCGAGCGCCTGGTAGGCCGGCTCCCGCTGGAAATGGGCCAGCTCGATCTCCAGCCCGGCGCGCCGGCTCGGCGCCTCGGGCCGCAGCAGATCCTGCATCGGTACGCCCAGCGCTGCCGCGATCGCCTGCAGGACGCTGAGCTTCGGCTCGCGTTTGCCGTTCTCGATCAGGGAGAGCTGCGAGGGTGCCCGGCCGACCGCCGCGCTGAGCTGGTCGAGGGTCATGTTCTTCGACCGTCGCAGGTGCCGCAGCCGCTGGCCGAGGGTCACGAGGTCGACCGAGCCTTCCGAAGATGAAGCCGTCACGGGTTTTTACGTTAGCAGAAGAAATCCAATTCTTCTCGTCACAAACCCATACGCGAGGGGTTGCGCGGTGCGCGAGAGTCGAGTTCTTCCCGCACGGAGCAGGGCTGGAAAGGAAACTTGAGATGACTGATCAGCTGACCGACGTCAGGGGCGGTACCGCCGCGGACCTCACTCGGGCTTGGGCCGGCGATCCCCGATGGCTCGGCATCAAGCGCGACTACACCGCGCAGGACGTCGTGCGTCTTCGTGGCAGCCTCCAGGAACGGCACACTCTCGCCGAGCGCGGCGCCCAGAAGCTCTGGGACCTGCTGCACTCCGAGGACTACATCAACGCGCTCGGCGCCCTCACCGGCGGCCAGGCCGTGCAGATGGTCCGGGCCGGCCTGAAGGCGATCTACCTTTCCGGTTGGCAGGTGGCGGCCGACGCGAACCTCTCCGGCCACACCTACCCGGACCAGAGCCTCTACCCGGCCAACTCGGTGCCGGCCGTGGTGCGCCGGATCAACAACGCGCTGCTGCGCACCGACCAGATCGAGGTGGCCGCGGGCCGCCACGAGAAGGACTGGTTCGCGCCGATCGTGGCCGACGCGGAGGCCGGCTTCGGTGGCCCGCTCAACGCGTTCGAGCTGATGAAGGCGATGATCGCCGCCGGCGCCGCGGGCGTGCACTGGGAGGACCAGCTCGCCTCCGAGAAGAAGTGCGGCCACCTGGGTGGCAAGGTGCTCATCCCGACCCAGCAGCACATCCGTACGCTGAACGCGGCCCGCCTCGCGGCCGACGTTGCCGGCGTCCCCACCCTGGTCATCGCCCGCACCGACGCGCTCGCCGCGGACCTGCTGACCACCGATGTGGACGACCGTGACAAGCCGTTCCTGACCGGTGAGCGCACCGCGGAGGGCTTCTTCCGGGTCCGTCCGGGCGAGGACGCCGCGATCGCCCGTGGCGTCGCGTACGCCGACTACGCCGACCTGCTCTGGGTCGAGACCGGCAAGCCGGACCTCGAGTTCGCCAAGCGGTTCGCCGAGGCCGTGCACGCCAAGCACCCGGGCAAGATGCTGGCGTACAACTGCTCGCCGTCGTTCAACTGGAAGCGCAACCTGGACGACTCCACGATCGCCCGGTTCCAGAAGGAGCTCGGCGCGATGGGCTACAAGTTCCAGTTCGTCACGCTGGCCGGCTTCCACGCCCTGAACCACTCGATGTTCGAGCTGGCGAAGGGCTACTCGACCACCGGCATGAGCGCGTACGTGAAGCTGCAGGAGGCCGAGTTCGCGGCCGAGACCGACGGCTACACCGCGACCAAGCACCAGGCCGAGGTCGGCACCGGCTACTTCGACGCGGTGTCGACCGCGCTGAACCCGGAGAGCTCCACCACCGCGCTGTCCGGCTCCACCGAGGAAGAGCAGTTCTGACATGGGCACCGAAGAGGTCACCATCTGTGGCGAAAGCGGGGGCCGGTACGCCGAGATCCTGACGCCCGAGGCGATCGACTTCGTCGTGGCGCTGGATCGCGAGTTCGGCGCCCGCCGGGTGCAGTTGCTGGAGCGCCGGCGTCGCCGGCGCGCCACCCGCACCACCGAGCTGGACTTCCTGCCGTCGACCGAGCACATCCGCAGGGATGACTCGTGGACGGTGGCGCCGCCGGCCGAGGACCTGACGGACCGGCGGGTGGAGATCACCGGTCCGCCCGAGCGCAAGATGACCATCAATGCGCTCAACTCCGGTGCCAAGGTGTGGATGGCGGACTTCGAGGACGCCACCGCGCCGACCTGGGAGAACGTCATCCTCGGTCAGCTCAATCTGCGCGATGCGCTGGACGGCAAGCTCGACTTCACCGCGCCGGACGGCAAGGAGTACCGGATCGGCGCCACGATGCCGACCATCATGGTCCGGCCCCGGGGCTGGCACCTGCCCGAGTGCCACCTGCGCATCGGCGGGCGGGCGGTGTCGGCGTCGCTGTTCGACTTCGGCATGTACCTGTTCCACTGCGGACGGCGTCAGCTCGAACGTGACAGCGGGCCGTACTTCTACCTGCCGAAGCTCGAGAGCCACCTCGAGGCTCGGCTGTGGAACGACGTCTTCGTCTTCGCGCAGGATCTGCTCGGCATCCCCCGGGGCACGATCCGCGCGACGGTGCTGATCGAGACGATCACCGCGGCCTTCGAGATGGAAGAGATCCTGTACGAGCTGCGCGAGCACTCGGCCGGCCTGAACGCGGGCCGGTGGGACTACCTCTTCAGCATGATCAAGAACCGGCCGGACGTGGTGCTTCCGGAGCGCTCGCAGGTCACGATGACCGCGCCGTTCATGCGGGCGTACACGGAACTGCTGGTCCAGACGTGCCACAAGCGTGGCGCCCACGCGATCGGCGGCATGGCCGCCGTCGTGCCCAGCCGCGACCCGGTCGCGGCCAAGCGGGCGCTCAACCAGGTGCGTCAGGACAAGCGCCGCGAGGTCGGCGACGGCTTCGACGGCTCGTGGGTGGCCCACCCCGGTCTGGTCGAGACCTGCAAGGAGGTCTTCGACCAGTGGCTCGGCTTCGAGCCGAACCAGCTCGTGCGTCGCCGCGACGACGTGCGGGTGACCGCCAAGGAGTTGCTCGACGTGCGGGCCACGGCGGTCACGGTCACCGAGGTGGCGCTGCGCAACAACGTCAGCGTCGCCCTGCGCTACACGGCCGCCTGGCTCGGCGGGCGGGGCGCGGTGGCACTCGGCGGGCTGATGGAGGACGCGGCGACCGCGGAGATCTGCCGGGCCCAGCTCTGGCAGTGGATCTCTCACGGCACCCCGACCGACTACGGTGTGCCGGTCACGGCCGGACTGGTGACCCGGATGCTGCGCGAGGAACTGGACGTCCTCGCGGAGACGGGCGCTCTCGACGAGGACGCCGCCCGGCGCTTCGGGCAGGCCCGCACCCTGCTCACCGTGTTGCTCACGGAGCGGACCTGTCCGGAGTTCCTCACTCTGCCCGCGTACCTGCGGCACATGACCGGGGACAAGCCCACGCCGGCCCCTGCCATGAGCGTCTGACCTGCGGGAAAAACACGGCCCGGCGGCGATCTGCCGCCGGGCCGTGCCCGTGTTGGCGCACGGTGTGAAAGGCGCCGGGCTCGGGGCCCGGCGGGGCTCTCTCCCAGATGCGATGCTGAGGTCGCCACGAGGCTTCTCGCAGCGCTGGGAGGACACACCGATGTTGCCGCTCACTGCCCGGAACCTGTCATCCCTGCCGGCGGATCTGCCCGTCCCGTCCTACGACCGCGCCGCGCTGCGGACCGGGATCGTGCACTTCGGCGTCGGCGGTTTCCACCGGGCCCACGAGGCGATGTATCTCGATCGGCTGATGTCCGCCGGCACGGCCCTGGACTGGGCGATCTGCGGCGTGGGCGTCATGCCGTTCGACGAGCGGATGCGCGACGCGCTCGTCGCGCAGGACGGCCTCTACACCCTCGTCGTCAAGGCGCCGGACGGCATCCTCGAGCCGCGCGTCATCGGCTCCATCAAGGAGTATCTGTACGCGCCCGACGACCCGGAGGCCGTCGTCGAGAAGATGGCCGACCCGGACGTGCGCATCGTCTCGCTGACCGTCACCGAGGGCGGCTACAACATCGACGCGGTCACCGGCGAGTTCCTCGCGGACGATCCCGGCGTGCAGCACGACCTGGTTCCCGGCGTCCGGCCCCGGACGACCTTCGGGCTGATCACCGAGGCATTGGCCCGGCGCCGGGCGCGCGGTGTCGCCCCGTTCACGATCATGAGCTGCGACAACATCCAGGGCAACGGCCACGCCGCCCGGCGCAGCTTCGTCGCGTTCGCCAGGCTGCGCGACCCCGAGCTGGGCGCGTGGGTGCAGGAGCACGTGGCGTTCCCCAACAGCATGGTGGACCGCATCACCCCGGTGACCACCGCCGAGGACCGTGAGGAGGTCCGCCGGCGGTTCGGTGTGGACGATGCGTGGCCGGTGGTCTGCGAGCCTTTCACCCAGTGGGCGCTCGAGGACGCGTTCCCGCTGGGGCGCCCGCCCTTCGAGGACGCCGGAGTGCAGGTGGTGGCCGATGTGGAGCCGTACGAGCTGATGAAGCTGCGCCTGCTCAACGCGAGCCACCAGGCGCTGTGCTACTTCGGCTACCTCTGCGGCTACCGGCTGGTGCACGAGGTGGCACAGGATCCGCTGTTCGCCGGCTTCCTGCTCGCGTACATGGACCGCGAGGCCACGCCGACCCTGGCGCCGGTGCCCGGCATCGACCTGGACAGGTACCAGCGCCAGCTCATCGAGCGTTTCTCCAATGCCCAGGTGAAGGACACCGTGGCGCGGCTGTGCGCGGAGAGCTCCGACCGCATTCCCAAGTGGTTGCTGCCGGTGATCCGCCACAATCTGCGCACCGGCGGCGAGATCCTGCGCGCGACCGCGGTGGTGGCCTCCTGGGCGCGCTACGCCGAGGGCGTCGACGAGAAGGGGCAGCCGATCGAGGTGGTGGACCGGCTGCGCGACTGCCTGGTGCCGCGCGCCCGGCGACAGCACGACGAGCCGCTCGCCTTCGTCGAGAACCGTGAGCTGTTCGGCGACCTCGTGGACGACGAGCGGTTCGTCGCGACCTACCGGACCGTCCTGGCCTCCCTGCACACCAAGGGTGCCCGCGCCACGCTGGAGGATCTGACCGTCTGAAGGTCAATCCCGGTTCTTCGCGGCCGGGCGGTCCGGCCGGCTCGGCCGCGGGGGCGGCACGGCGGCGGTCAGCGCGGCCCCCTGCGGAGCGGCACGACCGCCCAGCACCGCGCCGGCCGAGCCCAGTGTGGGAAGCAGGAGCCGGTACCGCCGGGCGGGGTCGTCCGAGCGTGCCGCCAGCAGGGGGCGCACCTCGGCCGGCAGGGACGGAGCGATCGACGCGGGTGTGACCCCGCGGCAGTAGTTGTTGAGCTGTTCGAAGACGACCCGGGACAGGAACGCGGCGTTCGGCTCGTCGACGTGCAGTCGCCGCGCCACGGAGCGGATCAGCGTGCGGCACGCGTCGCCGTCGACGCTCGGCTGCTCGTCGCCGTGTTCCCTCCCCGGCGCGGCGACATCGGCGGGAAGCTGGGCATTGACCTGCTGGAATGTCCGGTCCGGAACGAACTGTCGGCACGCTTGCAGCACGGCTCGGATGACGCGCCGCGCCTCGTTGCGCCCGTGCAGGCGAGCACGGGCTCGTACGTGAGACACCAGGTCGTCGCGATGCATGACCACGCCCTTCCTCCGGGGACGTCATCGGCCCCGGGGCCGGCCGAATACCCACTGGACGCATCGGGAAACGTCCGCAGACCGATCTCATGTATCGAAATATTTCGTTAGATGTATTTACTGTTAACAAGCTTTAACTTATGTTGGGCCCACGGCCGGAAGGCGCCCCCACGCCTGCCGTCCCGTCCCCGCGGTGGGCCGGGTCCCCCACGTCCCCGGCCTGCCGTCCCCCATGAAGAGGAGCCCTTCATGAGACGCAGAGTCGCCCTTCCCATCCTCAGCATCGCCGCCGTCGGCGCGTCGCTCTTCGTCGCCGTGGCCCCCGCCTCGGCACACGGGTACGTCTCGTCGCCACCCAGTCGGCAGGCGAACTGTGCCAGCGGTGCCGTCGCGAACTGCGGCGACATCATCTACGAGCCGCAGAGCGTGGAGGCGCCCAAGGGTTCGATGCAGTGCAACGGCGGCGGCAGTCGCTTCGCCGTCCTCAACGACAACAGCAGGAACTGGCCGGCCGCCTCCGTCGGCAAGACGGTGACCTTCAACTGGGTGCTCACCGCCCGGCACGCCACCCACTCGTGGGAGTACTTCATCGGCGGCACCCGGCTGGCCGTCTTCCACGACGGCGGCGCGCAGCCCGGCGCCACCAAGTCCCACACGGTCAGCATGGGTGGCTTCAACGGCCGCCAGACCCTGCTCGCCCGCTGGAACATCAACGACACCCCGATGGCCTTCTACTCCTGTGTCGACCTCAACATCGGCGGGGGTGGCGGTCAGCCGCCCACGACCCCACCGGCGCCGCCCACCACGCCGCCCGCCCCGCCGACGACGCCGCCGGACGGTGGCACCTGGCAGGCCGGGGCGGCGTACGCGCCCGGGAACACCGTCACCTACGGCGGGGCGGCGTACCGGTGCCGGCAGGCGCACACCGCGCTGACCGGCTGGGAACCGCCGAACGTCCCCGCCCTGTGGGAACGGATGTGAGCTGGCGCCGGACCGTCGCGGCGGTCCTGCTGGCGGTCGTCGCCGGTTGCGGGTCCGAGCCCGCGCCGGCCCCGGCCCCGGCGTACGGCGCCACCGATGTGATGTTCCTGCAGATGGGCCTGGCGTACGCCGATCAGGGTGACCGGGTCGCCGGGCCCACCGCGCAGCGGGCGGCCGATCCGCGGCTGCGCTCGCTCGCGGCCGAGGTGCGCGAGCGGTGCCGGGCCGAGGCCCGGACCATGCGGGACCTGCTGGCCGGCTGGCGGCAACCGGTGTCCGCGAACCCCGCGGCGGACGCCCACGCGGGGCACGGCGACCTGCATTCCCTCCGGGACTCCGACATCGCCGAGCTGAGCCTGGCGCGCGGCGATGACTTCGACCGTACGGCGGTGGCCCTGCTCCTCGGTCATCTGCACCGCGGCGTCGAGGTGAGCCGCATGGAGTCGGCCGGCGGCCGGTATCCGCCCGCGCGGGAGCTCGCCGAGGAGATGACAACGACCCGCCGGGACTGGATCCGGCGCTTGCTGGCCCTGGCATAGCCCGATCGATCGCTCGTTGAAGCTTCAAACCCCCCGTACGATGAGCGGGTGAGTGCCGAATCACGGGCCCGCTGGCTCAGCGCCGAGGAGCTGGAGTGCTGGCTGCCGGTCGGGGGCCTGCTCCTGCGGCTTCCCGCCGCGCTGGACGCCCAGATGCAGCGCGACTCGGGTCTGAGCCACTTCGAGTACCTGGTGCTGGCCAACCTCTCCGAGGCACCGGGCCGCACCCGCCGGATGAGCGCCCTCGCCGCGCTGGCCAACGGGTCGCTGTCGCGACTGTCCCATGTGGTCAAGCGCCTCGAGGGTCGCGGCTGGGTCGAGCGTGCCGCGTGCCCGCGGGACGGGCGCTACACCAACGCGGTCCTCACCGAGGCCGGCTGGGAGAAGGTGCGCAGCAGCGCCCCCGGCCACGTCGAGGCGGTGCGGGCGCTGGTCCTGGACGCCCTCACCGGCCCGGAGCTGGCCCAGCTCGGCGAGGTCGCCCGCCGGGTCCTGGCCCGCCTCGAGGCCGCCGAGCCGAATCAGGTCGCCGCCCGGCCGGGCCCACGCTAGCCTGCCTTCCATGGCGCACTTGATCACCCCGACCACCCGGCTGCACGCACAATGGCTCGCCGCGCGCGACGAGTGGGGACGCGGGGTGCATCAGGACGGCTCGGGGCTGCGCCCCGAGGACGAGGTGGCCACGGCCGAGGGTTTCGCCGCCTTCGTCGGCAAGCTGCGGCGCGAGTCGGATCCGGCGGTCCCGCCCGTGGCGGGCTGGGTGCACTGCACGTACTGGTGGATCGTCGAGGACGACGAGGTGCTGGGCGCGATCGCGTTGCGCCACGAGCTCAACGACATCCTGCTCGACGCGGGCGGTCACATCGGCTACGGCGTACGCCCCGGCGCCCGCCGCCGCGGCCTCGCCTCGTGGGCGCTGGGGCAGGTGCTGCCGTACGCGCGGGACCTCGGCCTGGACCGGGTGCTGCTGACCTGCGAGGTCGGGAACGAGGCCTCGCGCCGCACGATCGAAGGCAACGGCGGCGAGTGCGAGGACGTGCGCGACACCCCGCTCGGTCGGGTCCGGCGATACTGGATCAGCCTCGCCGCGGCCCGGCCGAGCGGTGAGGATCACGGCGTGTAGGCCTTCACCGTCCGCCCGTTGGTGACGAGGAGCCGCCCGCCCGCGACCACCACGTGATCGGTGGCCGTGCCGAACGTACGGACCGTCTTGCCGCTGGTCGGCGCCAGCACCATCAGCGACTTGCCGCTGGTGGCGTAGAGCAGGCCGCCGGCACGGACCGGGTGGCCGGGCGTCCTGAGGGCTCGGGTCCACAGCGGCTTGCCGTTCTTCGCGTCGTACGCGTTGATCCGCCCGGCCGACGCCACGTAGACGCGCCGCCCGTCGGTGGCGAGCTCGCCCGCCTCGTTCTTCACCGTCCACAGCGTCTTGCCGGTGCCGGCCGCCAGGGCGCGCAGGCCGGTGGGGCCGGAGACGTAGAACTGGTCGCGAGCCGGGTCGGCGGCGCGGGCCGTGTACCGCAGGCCGGTGCCCCAGTGGTCCAGGCCGCTCTGGACGGAGACCGCCTGGGTGAGGTGGGTACGGGTGTGTGTGAGCAGGATCCGGCCGTTGCGGGCGACCGGCCCGGCGAGCACGGCGTTCGGGCGGCTCCACAGCGACGCGCCGTCGGAGATCCGGAACGCCTCGACGCCGTGGTCGGCGTCGTCGCAGGTGCCGCAGTAGCCGGAGACGACGACCGTGCCCTGGTCGGCGACCACGGTGTCGGTGGTCCACGCGGTCAGGCTGCTCCACCGCTCGGCGCCGGTCGCCGCGTCGAGGCCGATCACGTTGCTGTCGTAGTTGCTGTTCGAGTAGCAGGCGATGTCGGTGACGACGACGGTGTCGCCCGACACGGCGAGGCCGGTGGCCTCCAGGTAGCCGGCGAAGTACGCCCACAGCCGCTTGCCGGTCCTGGTGTCGTAGGCGCCGACGCCGTTGCCGTCCGGCTCCAGGACGTACATCCGGCCGCCGGCGACGATCGGGGCGACCGGGTTCAGCGGGCAGCTGTCGACGGCCGCCTTGGGGGTCACCGTCCAGCGGGTCTTGAGCTTGGCGACAGTGGAAGAGTTGATCACCGACTCGGACGGGTTGTAGAAGGTGTGGCCGGGGCCGTACCCGTCCTGGGTCCAGTTCTCCGGCGGCGCCGCCGCGGCGGCGAGGGCACCGAGGGTCAGGAACGCTGTCGCCGCGGCCAGGCCGAGGCGTGCGCATCGCTTGAGCTGCATGTGCAAGATCGTGGAGGTGCGACCGCCGGAAGAAGGGCGACTCGGAAGGAACCGGGACAGAATCCCTCGTTCAGGGTCAGCCCACCAGACGACGCTCCCAGGCCCAAGCGGCGATCTCCACCCGGTTGCGGGCGTTGAGCTTGGTCTGCACGCTGCCGAGGTGCGTCTTCACCGTGCCGACCGAGATGAACAGCTCGGTCGCGATCTCGGCGTTGGTCAGGCCGCGTGCGGCGAGTTTCACCACGTCCAGCTCACGCGGCGACAGGCCGCCGTCGTCGTCGCTCGGCGCGGGCGGGGAGAGATGCTCCAGCAGCCGTACGGTGATCGACGGGCTGATCAGGGCGTCCCCGGAGACGGCCGCGCGCACCGCCTCCACCAGCAGCGCCGGGCCGGAGTCCTTGAGCAGGAAGCCCGCCGCGCCGTTGCGCAGCGCCTGGTGCACGTACTCGTCGAGGTCGAAGGTCGTCACGACGACCACCTTCATGGGGTCCGCGACGCCCGGGCCGGCGAGCAGCCGCAGCGCCTCCAGCCCGTCCATCCGCGGCATGCGGATGTCGAACAGCGCCACGTCCGGTTTGAGCTTGCGCGCCATCGCGACCGCCTCGACGCCGTCGGCCGCCTCGCCGACCAGCTCCATGTCGGGCTGTGCACCGATGATCATGCCGAAGCCGGTGCGTACCATCGCCTGGTCGTCGGCGATCATCACGCGGATCACCGCGTCACCTCCTGGTCCAAGGGCAGGGCCGCGTCGACCACCCAGCCGCCGTCGATGCCCGGCCCGGCGGTGATGCGCCCGCCGACCGCGCGGACCCGCTCCTGCAGGCCCACGAGACCGTACCCTGGCGCCTCCCGCGGCGTGCCGGCCTTGGGTGGCAATCCGTCGTTCGCCACCCGGACCAGCAACCAGTCGGGCGTGCGGCGCACCCACACGTCGGCGACCCGTGCACCCTGCGCGTGCCGACGGATGTTGGTCAGCGCCTCCATCACCACCCGATAGGCGGAGGTGGAGACCTCGACCGGGACGCCCTCGGTGCTGCCGTCGAGATGCAGTCGCGCGAGCGGGCCGCCCGAGCTGGTGAACTGCTCGAGCAGCGGGCTCAGCTCGTCGACCCCGGCCAGCGGCGTCAGCGGGGCGTCCGGCTGCGCGTTCGGGTCGCGCAGCACGCCGACCATGCGGCGCATCGACGCCATCGTCTCGGCGCCCGCGGCCTCGATCTGCTCCAGCGCGAGCAGCACCCGCTTCGGGTCCTGCTCGGCGATGAAGCGGGCACCCTGCGCCTGCACCACGATGCCGGTCACGTGATGGGCGATGAAGTCGTGCAGGTCTCGGGCGAACTCGGCGCGCTGCTCGGCGCGGACCGTGTCCATCGCCCGCACCCGGGTCGCCTCGAGGGTCCGCAGGTAGACGCCGAGGCCGATGACGGCCGTGCCGGCCAGGCCCTGGGCGAGGCCCAGGATGACCATGCCGGAGTCGGGGCCGCTGCGCAGCGGCAGGAAGCCGAGGGCCATTCCGGTCGCCAGCACCGCGCCGATGGCCCACTGCGGGTCGCCGCGCCGGCTGACCACGAACAGCACGCCGAGCAACCCGACCGCCTCGGCGACGCCATAGCTGCCGCCGTGGTCCGCGCCTCCGACGGCGATCGTGAGCAGCAGCGAGAAGCCGGCGAGCGCCATTGCGACTTTCGGCAGACGCGTCGAGCCCTGGCGGTGCCGGCGCAGCCAGACCACCGCGGTGGCGATCGCGCTCAGCACCTGCAGGAGCACGACGTCCCCGCTGTTGCTCAGCCCGTTGGCCAGGTCGAACAGGCCGAGGCAGGCCATCAGGAAGAGGCCACCGAGCTGGGCCAGCCGGAAGAGCAGGGCGCGTTGCGTCAACATCGTGACCCAGCGTAACGGCTGCTCCGGCGGCCTCCATCGGCCGAAAGGCAGATCCACGCCCTGGGCCGTTCCTCACCGCCGGCCGATGTGCCGCCCGCCTCGCCTCCCGCAAGATCTCTCCCGTCAGATCCCCTAACCCGGAGGCACCCCATGTACCCGCCATCCCCGGCCGCCGCGCCGTTCACCTCCGCCGACGGCGCACCCGACGGCCACCTCACCGCCGTCGCGGCCGTGGACCTGGTCAAGGTGTACGGCACCGGCGACACCGCGGTCCGCGCCCTCGACGGCGTCACCGTCGGATTCGCCCGCGCCCAGTTCACCGCCATCATGGGCCCCTCCGGCTCCGGCAAGTCGACCCTCATGCACTGCCTCGCCGGCCTCGACACCGCCACCTCCGGCCGCGCGCTGCTCGGCGGCACCGACCTCACCGTGCTCTCCGACAAGGTGCTGACGAAGGTCCGCCGCGAACGCATCGGCTTCGTCTTCCAGTCCTTCAACCTGCTTCCGCAGCTCACCGCCGAGCAGAACATCACCCTGCCCCTGGATCTGGCCGGACGCACCGCCGAGCGCGGCCTGCTCGCCCGCCTCACCGAGGTTCTCGGGATCACCGAACGGCTGAAGCACCGCCCCAGCGAGCTCTCCGGCGGCCAGCAGCAGCGCGTCGCGCTCGCCCGCGCTCTGGTCTCGCGCCCGGAGGTCGTGTTCGCCGACGAGCCGACCGGCAACCTCGACTCGCGCTCCGGCGCCGAGGTCCTGTCGTTCCTGCGCAACTCGGTGCGCGAGCTGGGCCAGACCGTGGTCATGGTCACCCACGACCCGGCCGCCGCCGCCTACGCCGACCGGGTCGTGCTGCTCGCCGACGGCCGCATCGCCGGCGAGATCGACCGCCCGGACCGTGCGTCGGTCGCCGAGGCCCTGCAGCACCTGGGGAACCAGCGATGAAGGTCCTCGGCACCCAGCTCGCCGGCGTCGCCCGCCGGCCCGCCCGCCTCCTGCTGACCGGCCTGGCCGTCCTCGTCGCGGCCTTCGTCGTCTACAGCACCGTCCTCGCGCGGGACATCACCGAGAAGACCGCGATCGAGGGGTTCACCGGCACTCCGGCCGCCGCGGACCTGGTGGTCAGCCCCGGCGGCGACAACGAGTTCGCCGACATGGAGTTCCGCGCCCAGGACATCGCCAAGCTCAAGGCCGTTCCCGGCGTGGCGGAGGTCGTCGGGCGGCCCCGGGCGGGCAGCGAGCTGAACGGCGACTTCATCGAGTTCGTGGCCGATCCGGGCAGCGGCCCGCTCGCCACCGTGCACGCCACGAAGGGCACCTATCCGGCCGAGCCCGGCCAGATCGCCGTCAGCCCGCGGACCGCGGACCGGATGGGCCTGGCCATCGGGAACACGGTGACCATCCACACCGGGCGCGACAAGAACGACAAGCCGATCAAGCCGGTGAAGCTCACGGTCACCGGGATCGTCGACGCCGAGAGCGACTTCGGCGGCACCGCGTACGCGCCGCAGAGCACCGTCTCCATGATCGCGAACTCGGACCTCATGCAGCAGGTGGAGCTGCGGCTCGAACCCGGTGCCGACGCCGCCGCGGTGACCGCCGCCGCGGAGCGCGTCATCGCCGCCGCTCCCGCGCCGCAGGAGGGAGGCGCGCGGCCTCAGGTCCGCACCGGTGCGGACGTGCGGCTCGCGGAAGCGCAGCAGGCCGCCTCCGGCATCGACGAGCTCTTCCTCGCGATGGGGATGTTCGTGGCTATCGCCGTCGGCGCTGCGGGCCTGGTCGCCACGTCCACCTTCCGGATCGTGTTCGCCCAGCGGATGCGCCAGCTCGCCCTGCTCCGCGCGGTCGGTGCCGGACGCGGCTCGCTGTGGCGTGCCCTCGCCGTCGAAGGCGCACTGACCGGTTTCGTCGCCGGCACCGTCGGTGTGCTCGGCGCCCTGGCGCTGGGCCAGGCGACGCCGCCCCTGCTGCGCGCCTTCGACATCAAGGTCTCCTCGCCCGGGCTGCCGGTGCTGCCCGCGGTCGGCGTCGTCCTGCTCTCGACGGTGATCACCGTGCTGGCGGTGCTGGCCCCGGCGCTCTCGGCCGCCAAGGTGGCGCCCCTGGAGGCGCTGCGGTCGGCCAGCACGACCGCCGGGCGCAAGAGCATCGGCAAGATCCGCGGCGCGTTCGGTGTGCTGGTCGCGGCCGGTGCGGCGCTGCTGGTCGCGTACGTCGTCGCCAACCTGCCCGGCCCCGACACCAAGAACTACGACGCCGAGCCGATGATGTACGCGACCCTGGGCTCCGCCGCGCTGGCCTTCCTCGCGCTCATCGCACTGGGCCCGCTGCTGGTGCGCCCGGTGCTCGCCACCGTCGGCTGGCCGCTGCGCCGGCTCGGCCCGGTCGGCCGGCTCGCCGTCGGCGGCGTGGGCGGGGCGCCCCGGCGTGCCGCCGCGGTGTCGGTGGTCGTCGCTCTCGGCGTCGCGCTCATCGCGGGAGTGGTGGTGACGGGCGCCTCGTCGCGGGTCCTGGCCGACCGGGAACTGGCCTCGTCCGCCCCCGCCGACTTCGAGCTGACCGCCAACGGCGACTCGGCCACGGTGCCGGCCACCGTCGTGACGCAGGCGCAGGCCAGCACGGACCTGACGCACGTGACGCCGTACCGCCGCCTCTCCGACGTCGAGATCCCCGGCGGTGAGAACACCTGGAAGCTGCGGGTCACCGACCTGTCCATGACGGCGCTGCCGGAGTTGAAGAAGATCGACGTCACGCGCGGCTCGCTGGCCGCGATCGGGCCCGGCAAGGTCGCGATGAACACGTACGTCGCCGAGCACCACGGGCTGGACGTCGGCGACACCGCCACGATGACGGCGAACGGCAAGAAGCTCCAGGCGCAGGTGGTCGCGATCCTGCCGGACTCCGGGCCGTTGCAGTCGGACATCGTGACCGACCCGGGCGACCTCACCAAGCTCGGCGCGGCGGCCACTCCGACCGGGTTGCTCGCCGACGCCGCCAAGCCCGGCGAGGAGGGGCGTACGGCCGGTCAGAAGGCGATGCGGCAACTGGCGGCGGGCCACAGCGGACTCGGCGTCGCGGTCCTCGCCGACCAGCGCGACGAGTACGACAAGATGATCACCACCATGCTCGCGGTGCTCATCGGCCTGGTCGGCCTGACCGTGCTGATCGCGGTCGTCGGCGTCGGCACCACGACCGCCCTGTCGGTGGTGGAACGCGTCCGCGAGTCCGGCCTGCTGCGCGCCGTCGGCCTCTCCCGCGCCGGCCTGCGGACCATGCTCACCACCGAGTCCAGCCTCTACGGGGTCATCGGGGCCACGGTCGGCCTGCTGCTCGGCGTGCCGTACGCGTGGCTGATGATGAAGTCGCTCGGCGTCAACCTCCCGCTGGAACTGCCGGTCGGCCAGCTCGCCCTGGTGTTCCTCGCCCTGGTGGCCTTCACCGCCCTGGCGGGAGTGCTGCCGGCCCGGCGGGGCGCGAAGGTCAGCCCGGTCGCGGCGCTCGCCACCGACTGACCGCAAGCGGTGCGGCCCCGGCCGGGTCACCGGCCGGGGCTCAGGCGCGGCGCGCGGGCGGGAGGGTGAACCAGAACGTCGCACCACGACCGTCCTCGCCCTCCGCGTGGATCTCGCCGCCGTGGCGCTCCACCGCCCGGTGCACGGTCGTCAGGCCGATGCCCGTGCCGGGGAAGTCTTCGGCGCTGTGCAACCTCGCGAACGGGCGGAACAGGGCACTCGCCTTGCCCGCGGGGAAGCCGGCGCCGTTGTCGCGGACGTGGTAGCGCGGATCCTCGCCGGGGCCGTTCCAGCCCACCTCGACGGCCGGCTTCTCGACTTTGCGCGTGAACTTGCAGGCGTTGTTGATCAGGTTCTCCAGGATCACCCGCACCAGGCCCTCGTCCGCGTCGGCGGACATGGCCTCGTCCACGCGGAACTCGATCTCGCGGTCCGGCTCCCGCGCCTCGACCTCGCGGATCACCTGCCACACGGTCTCGGTCAGGTCGAAGCGCCGGCGGCGCAGCTCCCCGCGGCTGGCCCGGGAGAGGATCAGCAGCGACTCGACCAGATCGGCCATCCGTGTGGCCGCCGCCTGGATCCGCTCGATCCGGTGCCGCACCTCCGGGCCGAGCGGCTCGTCCTCGTCGTCCTCGTCGAGCATCGTCTCGGCGTAGCTGCTGATCACCTGCAGCGGTCCGCGCAGGTCGTGCGAGACCGAGCCGCTGAACGCCTCGAGCTCCCGGTTGCGCCACTCCAGCTCCTCGACCAGCGCCGCCCGGGTCTCGGCGAGCTGGCGGGCGGCGCGCTCGCCGGCGGCATCGAGCTCGCGGCGCATGAGCTCCTCCCGGATGCGCCGGCTCTCGTCGAGGGACTGCTTGCGGCGGATCTGGGCGCGGACGTGCGCTCGCAGGGTGTCCGCGCCGTCGGAGCGCACATAGTCGTCGGCGCCCGCGGCCAGGCTCTCCAGCAGCGCGTCGTCCTGGTCGCCGGTCATCACCAGCGGGGTGTCGCCGATCTGCGGCGCCTCCTTGATCCGCGCACACGTCTCGAGGGCCTCACGGTCGAGGTGCAGCACGACGCAGTCGACCGGCTGCGCGGCGAGCAGGTCGAGCGCCTCGTCGCCGCCGGTGGCCGAGACCACGTCGAACCCGTCGGCGCGCAGGGTGTCGCCCCACTCGTCGAGCCGCCGCCGGTCCGCGGAGACGGCCAGCACCTTCCCGGGCCCGTGCAGGCTGCCGATCACCTCGATGGGGAGCTGCTCGGCACTGGTACGCAGCACCGCCGCCAGCTTCGCCAGCACCACGGCAAGGTCCTGCTGCTTGCGGACGAACGCGTCGGCGCCCGCCTCCAGCATCTGCACCTCGGTCGCGTAGTCGTCCGCGGCCGTCATCAGCAGGCAGGGCGTGTCGCGCAGCGTCGGGTCCAGGCGCAGCCGCCGGATCACCGTGGCGCCGTCGATGCCCGGCATGACGCCGTCGACGATGACGGCCTGCGGGCGCCGGTCGGCCGCGGTACGCAGACCCTCCTCGCCGGACGCGGCCGTGATCACCGAGTACCCCTCGGGCTCGAGGAGCTGCCGTAGCTGCTCGCGGAAGGTCAGGCTGTCGTCGATGACCAGCACGGTCGGCCGCGGCTCGGCGGGCGTGCCGTCCTCGCCGAGGAGCTGACGGGAGCGGGCGACGACGTATTCGGAGTCGTACGGCTTGCCCACGTACTCGTCGGCGCCGGTCCGCAGTCCGTGCAGGCGGTCCGCGACCTCCTCCTCGCTGGAGAGCAGCACCGTCACGGTCTGCTCGCGGCCCGGCAGCGCACGTAGTTCCTGCAGCAGTTCCACGCCGTCGGCGTCGGGCAGCAGCACGTCCAGCACGGCCACCTCGAAACCGCCGTCGCGGAACGCCGCGCGGGCCTCCTCGCCGGTGGCGCACAGCCTGGTGGCGAAGCCGTCCGCCTCGAAGGCCTCGTGCAGGTCCATGCGGACGGTGAGGCTGTCGTCGACGATCAGCACGGTCGGTGTCATCGCCGCACCCCCGCGACCGGAGCCAGGTCTTCCAGCCGGGCGGCGATGCGCGCCGGCGGCAGGATGTACGCGGCCGCGCCGAGCAGCGCCGCCTCCCGCGGCATGCCGTAGACGACGCAGCTCGCCTCGTCCTGCGCGAACGTCGTCGCACCGCGGGACCGCATCCGCAGCAGCCCTTCCGCGCCGTCGCGACCCATGCCGGTGAGCAGGCATCCGGCGGCCGCCGCCCCGCACTCGGCCGCCACCGAATCGAACAGCACGTCGACCGAAGGCCGGCAGGAGTGCCGCGGCGGCGCGCCGCTGAGCCGCACCAGGCCGTCGGCGATCAGCATGTGGCGGTCCGGCGGGGCGAGCAGGACCCGCCCGCCGAGGCTGCGCAGCGGCACCCCGTCGCGGGCGTAGGCGACGTCGCGCCCGGTCTGCCCGGCGAGCCAGTCGGAGAACGCCACCGCGAACGGTTCGCTCGCGGCGATGTGCTGCACGCACAGCACGGGCGCGCGGAACCCGGACGGCAGGGCCCGCAGCAGGTCGGTGAGGGCACCGGGACCTCCTGTCGAGGCGCCCACGGCGACCGCCTGCAGCGCCGTCTCGCGCACCGGGACCGGGGCGGCCTGGACCGGGGCGGCCGCGACCGGCGGCGGCCCGGAGGACGGCGGCGGGCCCGCGCCGCGGTTGCGGCCGTCGAGCCGGGCCCGTGGGTGGGTGATCACCCGGATCCGCGACACCAAACGCACGGCCGAGCACAGCCGCAGCCCCCAACTGGCGTCGGAGGCGTCGCCGCGCGGCTTCTCCAGCACGTCGACCGCGCCCGCGGCCAGGGCGTTGTACGTGCTGAACAGCTCCTGCCGGTCGGCCGAGGAGACGACCAGGATCGGGGTGGGGAACTCGGCCATGATGTGCTCGGTCGCGGCGAGCCCGCTCATCGTCGGCAGCATCATGTCCATCGTCACCACGTCGGGGCGCAGCCGGCCGACCAGCTCCACGGCCTGAGGGCCGTCCAGCGCCTCGCCCACCACCTGCAACTCCGGATCGGCGGCCAGAGACTCGCGCAGGTGAGCGCGCATGGTCGCCGAGTCTTCCACGAGCAGTACCCGGATCATGCCGGCACCAGCCTTCGGATGTGGGCGAGCAACTCCTCCTGGTTGAACTCGCCTTTGACCACGTACGCCGCCGCGCCGACCGCCGCGCCGCGGGCCCGGTCCTCGGCGCTGGCCCGGGAGCTGACCAGGATCGCGGGCACCTCGGCGAGCTCCGGGTCGGCGCGGGTCTCGGCGACGAAGGTGAACCCGTCGATGCCGGGCATGTCGATGTCGGTGAGGTAGAGCCCATACCGGCGCGCGCGGGCCTTGTCGAGCCCCTCTTCGCCGGAGGCGGCCAGGTCCACCTCGTAGCCGGCCGACTCGAGGATGCTGCGCTCGAGCATGCGGGTGGTCAGCGAGTCGTCGACCACCAGGATGGGCAGTCGGATGGCGGGCTCCGGCGGTGCCGCGCCGCCGCCGACGCGCGACGCCTCCGCGATCACGCCCTGCGCGTCGAGCACCAGGCGCGGATTGCCGTCGAGGTCCATCGACACCCCGCCGATCACCGGCGCCGCCGGGGCCAGCTCCGGCAGCGGCCGGACCACCAGGGTGGACGTGCCCGCGAGCCGGTCCACCCCGACCGCGACGGAGCGCCCGTCGGCGGTGACGACCACGGCGACGCCCGGGCCGCCCTCCTCCTGGTCGACCGTGGTCCCGGCGTAGAGCGCGCGGGCCAGCGGCAGGAACGGCAGGGCCTCGCCGTCGTGGGCCAGCTTGCCGGTCACCACCGCCGTCGTCGCCTGCTCCGGGTGCAGGCGTACGCAGGTGCGCACCGAGTCCAGCGGCACCGTGGCGACGGAACCGGCCGCCTCCATGATGAGCCCGTGCAGCGACAGCAGCGCCAGCGGCAGGACCAGCTCGACCGTGGTGCCCAGGCCGGTGTTCGTGCGGATCCTGACATCGCCGCAGAGCTGGTCGGCGACGTCGCGGGCCACGTCCATGCCGATGCCGCGGCCGGCCACCTCGGTGACCGTGGGGGAGGTGCTGATCCCGCCGCGGAGCACGAGGTCGAGCAGCGCCTGCTCGCCGGGCTCGGTCCCGCCCGGCACCAGCAGGCCCCGGGCCTCGGCGGTGCGCCGGACCGCCGCCAGGTCGAAGCCGCGGCCGTCGTCCGTACACAGGAATGCCGCGTAGCTGCCCCGGCGCTCGACCGTGACGGTCACCGTGCCCTCGGCGGGCTTGCCCGCCGCCAGCCGGTCGGCCTCCGGCTCGACGCCGTGCACGACCGCGTTGCGCACGATGTGCAGCAGCGCACCGCTGGCCAGGGTCAGCACGTGGGGGTCCATCCGGAGGTCGCCGCCGCGGCCGTCGAAGCGCACCCGCCGGTCGTACGCCTCGGCGGCGTCGCGGACGGCCCGGCGCAGCGCGGTGAAGATGCTGGACGCGGCGACCAGCCGCAGCCGTTCCGCCCGGCCCCGCACCTCGTCGAGCTCGCGTTCGACCTGTTCCACCGTGTCGGTGAGCTGGCGGCCGAAGGCGCCGAGGTCCGCGGCGAGGCGCACCGCCGCCGCGCGGGTCGTCGCGGTCTGCTCGGCGCTCCGGCCGGCGCGCAACTGGTCGGCGAGGGCCTCGGCCGCCCGGTGCAGCTTGTCGAAGGCGGCGTAGCCGGTGCGCAGCGGGGCGAACCGCGCGTGTGCCTCGCCGACCGCGTCGAGCAGGTCGTCGACGTCGGCGGTCGCCGTGCGGGCGGCGGGCACCGGTTCGACCGGTGCGGCGGGCGGCTCCGGTGCGGCGGGCGGCTCCGGTGCGGCGGGTACGGCCGCTGCCGGTTCCGGCGCGCGCGGATCCTCCTTCGCCGGTGCCGTGGCGGGCGGGGCGCGGTCCGCGGGCGGGACGGCGCCGTCCGCGGTGGGCTCCAGCGCGGCGACGTACCGCTCGATCTCGTCGTTGAGCCGCAGCAGTTCCCGCATCTCCGCGGCCGGCAGCGGTCCGTCGTCGCTGCGGTGCGGGACGAGCACCTCCTCGAACGCGTGCGCCCGATCGGCGATCTCCTGCTGCCGCACGACCCGGGCCGCGCCCTTGAGGGTGTGCGCGAAACGCAGCAGCCGCGCCACCAGCTCGGTGCCGGGGCGCTGGTCCAGGTCGAGCACGCCGGCACTGATCTGATCGACCAGCTCCCGCGCCTCGACCCGGAAGTAGCGCAGCGGATCCTGGCTCATCGGCGGCCGGTGCCCACCAGGTCGAGCAGGTCGCCGGAGAGATTCGACAGGTGTGCCGCCGTCTGGCGCGTCTGCACCGCGCTCGCCTCGGTCTCCCGGGTGACCCGGGCGGTGTCCGAGGCCGCGACGTTGACCTGCTCGACCGCCGTACTCTGCTGTTTGGTGGAGAGCTCGATCTCCCGGGTCGCGTCGTTGGTGGTGGCGACGAGCTGGGCGATGCGCCGGAACGAATGGGTGGCGTCGTCGAACTGCCGCGCGCCCGCGTCCACCGACTTTGCCCCGATCTCGGTGGCCATCACGGTGGTGTTGACCGCGCCGCGGACGTCCTCGATGAGGGCCCGGATCTCCTTCGCCGATCCCGCGGTCCGGTCCGCGAGCTTGCGGATCTCCTCGGCGACGACCGCGAAACGGCGTCCCCACTCGCCCGCGCCGCTCGCCTCGATGGTCGCGTTGATCGCCAGGATGTTGGTCTGCTCGGCCAGCTCCGAGACAAGCTCGACGACACCGCCGATCTGCTGCGACTTCTCGCCGAGCGCCAGCATGTGCTGCACGATCTGGTCCACCTGCGTCCGGATAGCCGAGATCGACGCCCGGGTCTGGTCGATGGTGGCGTCGCCGGTGCGGGCCGCCTCCGCGGTCTCCTCCGCGATCGTGGACACGCGCTGCGCGCTGTCGGCGATCTGCCGGGACGTGATGAGCAGCTCGCTGATCGTGGTCGTGATCTCGTTCATGGCGCTCGCCTGGTCCTGCCCGCCGCTGGCCTGCTGGGCGGCGGCCGCCTCGAGCTGCGCCGACGAGCTCTGGATGTGCCCGACCGCCGCGCCAACCTCGCGCCGCAGGTCGCGGCTCAGCTTCAGGGCCACCATCATGCCGAAGCCCATCGCCAGCACGCCGAGCCCGACGATCACCACGATGGACCGGGTCGCCTTCGACGACGACTCCCGGCGGGTGGCCTCGACCTCGGTGCGTACCCGGGACGTCAGGTCGTCGATGGCCTTGCGCAAGGTCTCCCGGGCCGGCCCCGTCGCGCTCGAGCTGAGCTCGTTGACGTTGCGCAGATCGGTGATGGTCTTGCGACGCTCGATGACCGGTTGCAGCACCGCCGCGTAGTTGGCCTCCGCGGCGGAGACGGCGTCGAGAAGCTTCAGCGCCGCCGGGTCGGTCAGCGTCGCGCGCAACCCGGTCAGCAGGGCGAGGAACTCCTCACGGTCCTTGATGGTCGCGTCGAGGCTGGTCTGGTTGTTACTGAGCAGGAAGGCGCGGTAGTCCGAGATCCGGGTCTCCGCCGCGGTGGTCAGGCGCTCCGCGTTGACCAGATCCTCCGCAGCCACCCGGATGGCGTCGTCCTTGGCGCCGACCACGACGGACAGCGCGGCGACCGCGGCGGCACCCATGAGCAGGGTGAGCAGCACGGTGATGCCGACGCCGCCCGCCAGCTTGGTGCCGAAAGTGCGTCGGGCCATCATCGCTCCTTCTCCGCATGTTCGGTGTGGCCGGCGAGCCGGTGCACCGCGGCACGGGCCGCCGGCAGGTCGACGATCGGACGGGTCCCGCCGGCGAGGGGGACCATGCCGCGCAGGATGTCCCCACCGTCCGCGCCGGGCTCCTCGACGATCTCCGCCGCGGTCACCCGCACATGGCCGTCGAGCTGGTGGAAGGCGAGCGCCAGTGCGGGCGCCCCGGCGGTCAGCACCAGCCAGCGCGGGCGGTCCGGGACGGCGTGGCCGAGCAGGGCGGCCAGGTCGTAGACGGGCACGATCGCGCCGCCGAAGCCCGCCACGCCGAGCAGCGCCGGCTGGGGTCCCGGCAGCGGCGTCACCGCACGGTCCTGGTGCAGGCCCGAGGCCTGGGACAGGCGCAGCGCGTACGGGCGCCCGCCGGCGTGCACGGCCAGCAGTTCGGCGTACTCCTCGTCGTGACGGCGCGCCGGCTCGGCGAACGAGCGGTCGAAGTCCGCGCGTAGTCCGGCCAGCCGCTCGGCGACGTCGTTCGGGCTCATCGGCGTACCCCGCAGGCGTCCAGTTCGGCGCGGCACAGGTTGGTCAGGGCGAGCCGGCCGAAGCCGCCGCCGAACAGCGTCAGGCGGTCCTCGCGCTCGCGGCGCAGCAGGGTCAGCGCCCGCTCCAGCTCGACGCCGGCTGCCTGGTTCTCGCCCCGGCGCCGCGCCAGCAGGCCGAGCCGCAGCCGGGGCATGGCGAAGTCCGGATCGAGGTGGGCGGCCAACCGGTAGTGGCCGATCGCCACGTCCACCGCGGCGCCGCCCTCCAGGCAGACGGCGAGCTGATGGTGGGCGTCGGCGTGGAGCCCGTCCGCGTCGAGCAACCGGCGGCAGACCATCTCGGCGTCCTCGAGCCGGCCCGCCTGCGCCAGCAGGACGCCGTGCAGCAGCATCTCGGCGGGTGCGGGGTGTGCGGACAGCCCGCCCTCCACCACGGCCAGGGCCTCGGCGAATCGCTCGTCGCGCAGCAGCCGCATGGCCCGGTCGTGGACGTTCGCCGCCGGGTCCGGTCGCTGGTCGTGGCGCGGCGGCGTCGTCGCCGCCCGTACCGGCACGCGGGGGACCATCGCCGGCGGCTGGGGTCGTGGTACGGGCGCGGAGATCTCCGGTACGGACGAGCGCCGGTAGTAGAACGTCTGGTGCGAGTGCCGCGGCTCCAGCCCCTCCGGCCGGCTGCCCAGCGAGTCGGTGTGGCCCAGGAACAGGTAGCCGCCGCCGGCCAGGGACCGGGTCATCCGTCTCACCAGGCTCTCCTGCAGCGCCGGGGTGAGATACATGAGCAGGTTGCGGCAGAAGATCACGTCGTACTGGCCTGCGCGCCACAGGCCGGCGTCCTCGCTCGCCACGTTGTAGCGGCGGAAGCGCACGTCCATGCGGATCCGGTCGTCGAGCTCGTAGTCGCCGTCGTGCGGGTGGAACCAGCGCTGCCGGATCGCGTCCGGCGTCTCCCGCAGCGACCAGCCCGAATACCGGGCCCGCTCGGCCTGGCGCAGCACGGCGGCGCTGGCGTCCAGGCCCAGCACGGACACGATCCAATCCGGGCCGGGCAGCGCCTCGTGGGCGACCACGGCCATCGAGTACGCCTCCTCGCCGGACGAGCACCCGACCGACAGCATGCTCAGCACCCGCTGGGCGGCGCGGTCGTGGATCCGCTCCGGCAGGACCACCTCGGCGAGCGCCCGGAACTGCTCGCCGTGCCGGAAGAAGTACGTCTCGTTGATGCTGAGTTCCTCGGCGAGCGCGGTCAGCTCCGTCTCCCAGCCGCCGGCCGCCAACCGCCGCAGGTACGCCCCGGTGCGCAGCTCCGCCGCCTCCACCCGGCGCCGCAGCACGTCGGCGAGCTGCGCCACGTCGTTGTCGTCGAAGGCCCACCCGAGCTGCGCGGCGAGCTGGACCCGGAAGCGCGTGACGTCACCGGCCTGCGTCAGGTCGGTCGTCACGCCGGCACCGCCAGGTCCGCGGCGGCCGCCCAGACCTCGTCCGGCACCAGGCGCATGCCGCGCAGCACCAGCACGGGCTCGGCGTCCATCGTCCCCACGGCGGCCACCAGCCGCGCCGACGCGTCCCCGAGCAGCGCCTCGTGGCCGGGCGTGGCACCGGCGCCGACCTGGCGCACCCCGAGGATGGTGCTGATCGCGAACGCCACCGGTCCCCGCCCGGTGCGCACCGCGACGAACCGGCCCACCGGCGCGGTGGCCCCGCCCAGCAGCCGGGCGACGTCGATCACCAGCGTCGGCGCGCCCCGCATGATGCAGATGCCGCTGACGAACGGGGGAGTGCCGGCGAGCGGATGGGTGGCCAGCGGGCGCATCGTCTCGATGACGTCCTCGATCCGCAACGCGCACAGCAGGGGGCCGGCCCGGAAGACGAGTGACGCCGCACCGGCGGACGTCTCCGCCGGTGGAGCTATTTGTCCGGGCTGCCCCATTCGCTCAGGCTAGCGGGCATCTCACCCGCATCGGCGAGAATGTTTCAGTTCATCCCGGGCCGGCCCCGGGTCGCGCGGTCACTCCCTGTCCGGACCGCCGAACCAGGAGATCGCGGACTCCTCGGGCGCCTCCGTCCGCCGCGCCGGCCCGGTCGCCGCGCCCTGGTGGTCGGGTGCGGCCGGGTGCGGCTCGGGTGCGGCCGGGTGCGGCTCGGGTGTGGCCGGCGGGGGTGAGGCGGTGACGGGCCAAAGCCGGGGGCGGCGGCGCGCCGCAAGGTCCTCGGCCCAGCCGAACGCCAGGATCGCCACCGCCGTGAGCGCCATCGTCGCGCCGAGCGACACCGGCCCCTCGAACGTGGGGCCGAGGTCGTCGAGCGCCACCACCGTCAGCGCCGGCCAGATCGCCGCGATGGCGATGTTGTGCCACAGGTAGACGGTGACGGCCCGGGCGTTGAGCAGGTTGATCGCGCGGTCCAGCGGGCGAGCGTGGGACAGCCAGGTCATGTCCGGGCGCCACCGCAGTGCCAGCAGGACGAACGCCAGTGACCACAGGGCCTGGGCCTCCGGCACGTCGTTGACGTCGTAGCCGCCCTCGCCCGGGTGCTCGTGCAGCCAGGAGAGCGCCGCGACACCCAGGGTGGCGGCCGCCGCGCCCACCACGCCGGGGCGGGTCCGGTGCAGCCGGCCGTCGTGGTGCGCGAAGCCGGCGATCCAGCACGCGCCGTACGTGGCGAAGTCCCACATCGCGGCGTCCGCGCGGCCGAACGGCAGCGCGAACCCGGTCTTGTCCAGCACCGCGATCAGCGCGATCGGCGCGGCGACCGCGGCCCAGGCGAGCTTCTTGTACGCGAGGTACAGCACCGGCGACAACAGCACGAACCACAGGTACGCCCGGACGTACCACAGTGGTTCCCACACGTCGGTGGCCGCGATGCTGCCCGGTGGGTCGCCCAGCGGCAGGATCCACAGGACCAGCTTCCAGCTCCACGGGCGGACCCCGCCCTCCTGATCGGCCCAGCCCGCATAGATCATCGCCGGCACGGCGATCAGGCCCAGCAGCCACAGCGGCGGCAGGAGCCGGCGCATGCGCGAGGCGACGACCCGGCCCGCCGCACGCCGGTCCAGCGAGGCGGCGGTCAGCGATCCGGCCAGGGCGAACATGATGCCCATGGCGGGCAGCAGGATCGACAACCAGGGCCAGCCGAACAGGTGGTACAGGACGACACGGGCGATGGCGGCGGCCCGGAGGAGATCCAGGTAGCGGTTGCGCACCGCGAAACGGTAGCCATGTCCCTGGGCGCGGGGGACCGGCTGCGCGGCCGGCAAGTACGCCCGGCCGGATTACCCCGAAGGGATGAAGTGTCGCATTTGTCCGTGCGACTGTGCGCTGCCGGCTTCCCCTTGTGGACGGTCGAAACCCCAGCTCAGGGCGGCTCTTACGGGCGATCGGCAAGCGGGTTGCGGGCCTGGTCGCGAGTCACCGGGCCGCTCGCCGCCGCGTTGGTCCCCCTCGAGGGCGTGTGCACGGGGCGCGACGCCACGAGTACGGAAAAGGGGACACCAGTGCGCAAGCCTGCTGTCGTGGTGGCCGTCGCGGTGTCGGCGGTTCTGGTGGGTGGGGTCATGGTGGCGACCACCGCGGGCGCGGAGACCACGTCGGACACACCGGCGCTGCCGTCGGCCGTCTTCCCCGACGTGCCGGCCATTCCGCAACTGCCCGCCGACGCCGGCCTGCCCTCCGACGTGGCTGTGCCCTCCGACGTGGCTGTGCCCTCCGACGTGGCTGTGCCCTCCGACGTGGCCGCGCCCTCCGGCGCCGCGGCGCCCGCCGCTTCCGTGCCGGCCGCTCCCGGCGTACCCGATGCTCCGGCCGAGTCCCCTGCGGCGACTTCCGGCGTATCCGATGCTCCCGGGGTGCCCACCGACGACCCGGCGCCGCCACGGCCCGGGAATTCCGGCGCAGTACCGGCACGGCCCGGGGACGGCGCGGCACCGGCCGCGGCCGGGGGAGCGGACCGCGACACCAAGCCGCAGCGGACGCATGCGTCCGCGCACCGCGACGTCACGTCGAGCCAGGCACTCTCCGCGGACCCGGGCGCCGACTACCAGCAGCAGGCGCTCCGGCTCGTCAACGAGCACCGGCGGCGGGCCGGCTGCGACGGCGTCGGCGTCGACCGGCGCCTGATCGTGGCCGCCAACCGGCACGCGAGCGACATGGCGCGGCGCGGCTACTTCGCCCACGAGGCACCGAACGGCGAGCGGGCCGGCGAGCGGGTGCGCGACGCGGGCTACGAGTGGTCGCGCTACGGCGAGAACATCGCCCGCGGTCAGGACAGCGTCTTCGAGGTCGTGGACGGCTGGATGCACAGCCCCGAACACCGCGAGAACATCCTGGACTGCCGCCTGCGCGAGGTCGGACTGGGGCTCGCCTTCTCCGCGGACCGTACGCCGTACTGGGTGCAGAACTTCGCCACGCCCCAGTAGCGGACCGCTCAGGCCGCCGGCGGTGGATGGGCTCCGGCTCAGGCCGCCGGCGGTGGATGGGCTCCGGCTCAGGCCGCCAGCGGCGGATGGGCGAAACGGGCGTGCGTGGTCAGGATGTCGAAGCTCGGCAGCGCCTTCTCATCCCCGTTCGCGGTCAGCACCCGCAGGCCGTCGCGGCTCAGCGTGTAGGTGACGTCGGTGAACGTGCTCACCGTGTCGTCGTGGTGCACGACGGTCAGTTCGTCGGCGCGCATCATCGCGGTAGTGGGAAGTCCGTGGAGCGTCATGTCACGTTCCTTCGCGTACGCAGTGGGGCACCGTGCTGGGGATACGGACGCGGAGGGGCGCGCGGTTCACGACGACGGCCGATTGTCATCGGCGCGGGCCCGTTCGGCAGGACCACATCCCACGGTGACACGTCGTGGTGGGAGGCGCTGTCGCCCTCCCGCCAGCCGCCGTGCCGATAGTCGACACCAGCCCGGTATCCACGGTCCCGTCCGATATCGGTCAGTCGTATCGATCGTGGCGGGCGCCGGCCGTGCCGTGCGGCCCTGGTCGTGGCCGCGCCGCGGCATAGAGTGGCGTGCGTGTCCCGATCCCCCCGTCGCGCCACCGTCCTGCTGCTCGCCTGCCTGCTGCTGCCGCCGCTGACCGCCGCCTCCTGCGGCGACGAGCCCTCCGGCGTCACCGTCGGCACGGCCGGACGCGGCACCGTCGACGAGATCGTCGAGGCCGCAGGCAGTGTGACCGTACGGGCGGCCGGCACCGTCACCTCACCGGCCGACGGCACCCTCGAGGAGCTGCGGGTGGACGCCGGTGACCGGGTCCGCAAGGGCCAGGTCGTCGCGGTCGTCGACTCGCCCGCCGCCGAGAAGCGCCTCGACGACGCGACCGAGGCCCTGGACGCCGTCTCCCGCGGCGGCGTCTCCCCCGGTGGCGGCGCGGCAGCCTTCGCCGCGGTCCGCAGGCGCACCGACGCGAACGCGGGCAGAGCCTTCGCCGCCGCCCGCAAGGCCGCCGCGGAGGTCACCGACGCGACGCTGCGCAAGGCCCTGCTGGCCCAGGTCACCGCGGCCGAGGAACAGTACGCGGCCGTCTCCGCGGCGGCCGGCGCCGCCGTGCGGTCGTTGGAGAGCGGAGTCGCGAGCGTGGCCGCCGCCGTCGACGCCCTCACCGCGGCCCAGCGGGTGCAGGCACGGCAGGCGTACGAGCTGGCCGAGGCGGCGGTCGACGCGCTGACCCTGCGCGCGCCCGTCTCCGGCGTGGTGCAGCTCGGCGGCACCGCCTCCGCGGCCGCGCCCTCGCTGACCGACCTGCTCTCCAGCGCCGACCCGGCCGCCGTGGGAACCCCCGCCGCGGCACCGCCGCCCGGCGTGGACGTGGCCGTGCCGCAGGGGGCGGCCGTCGGCGTGGGCACCCCGATCCTCACCGTCGTCGACACCGCCGGCCTCGGCGTCGCCGCCGAGGTCGACGAGACCGACGTGCTGCTGGTCAAGGCCGGAGGGTCCGGCACGGTCGAGCTCGACGCGGCCACCGGCGCCACGTACGAGGCCAGGGTCCGCGCCGTTGACCTGCTGCCCAGCACCTCGGCGCGCGGCGGCGTCTCCTACCGGGTACGGCTGACGCTGGGCCGCGGCACCTACGCCGACGGCACCGCCGCCCCGGTGCCGCGGCCCGGCATGAGCGCCATCGTCCGGCTCCGCGTGCGCCAGGCCACCGACGCCGTCACCGTACCCGCGGGCGCCGTGGTGTCGCGCGACGGCCGTGACGGGGTGTGGGCCGTGCGCGGCGGCAAGGCCGAGCGGGTGCCGGTCACCCTCGGCGTTCAGGGCGAGGACCTCGTGCAGGTGGTCTCCGGCCTCGGCGCCGGCGAGCGGATCGTCGTCGCCGGCGCCGACCAGGTCAGCCCGGGGCAGGACCTGCCGTGAGCCCGCCGGCCGTCGTCGCGACCGGCGTGACCCGCACGTACGAGCTGGACGGCGTCTCCGTGCCGGCCCTGAGAGGTGTCTCCCTGACCGTGGACGACGGCGACTACCTGGCGATCGTCGGTGCCTCCGGCTCGGGCAAGTCGACGCTCATGCATCTGCTCGGCGGCCTGGACCGGCCCACCGCGGGCAGCCTGGTCATCGGCGGCCGGGACGTCGCCACGCTGTCGGCGCCCGAGATGGCCCGGCTGCGCAACGAGGTCATCGGCTTCGTGTTCCAGTCGTTCCACCTGCTCCCGCGCACGACCGCCCGGGACAACGTCGCGCTGCCCCTGGTCTACCGCGGCGTGGGCCGCCGGGAACGCCGGGCCCGCGCCGCCGAGATGCTCGAGCGCGTCGGCCTGGCGCACCGGGTCGACCACCGGCCGAACCAGATGTCCGGCGGCGAGCAGCAGCGCGTGGCGATCGCCCGGGCGCTGGTGACCGGACCCTCGGTGCTGCTGGCCGACGAGCCCACCGGCAACCTCGACTCCGCCACCGGGGCGTCGGTGCTCGCGCTGCTGGAGTCGCTGAACGCCGACGGCGTCGCGGTCGTCCTGGTCACCCACGACCGCGAGGTCGCCGCCCGTGCCCACCGCCGGATCGTCATGCGCGACGGCGTCGTCGTGGACGAGCCCGCCGCATGAGGCTCGCCGAGGCCTGGCGGGTCGCCCTCGACGCGCTGCGCGCCAACCGGCTGCGCAGCGTGCTCACCATGCTCGGCATCGTCATCGGCGTCGCCGCCGTCGTCGCCCTCGTCGCGATCGGCACCGGGACCAAGCAGCAGATCGAGCGGCAGGTGGAGGGCCTCGGCTCGAACCTGCTCATCGTCGTGCCCGGCCGGCTGGAGGCCGGCGCCGCCCCCTCGGTCTCCACGATGTCGCTCGACGACGCCGACGCCGTCGGCCGGATCGTCGGCGACCGGTCCCGGGTGGCGGTCACCGTGGCCTCCGGAGAGACCGTACGGGCGGGCGGCCGCACGATCTTCTCCAGCATGCAGGGCGTCCTCGAGACGACTCCGGGCGTGTTCGTCCGCCGGCTGGACCGCGGCACCTACCTGACCCGTTCCGACGTCAACACCGCCCGTCGCGTCGCCGTGCTCGGCGCGCGGGTCGCCACCGAGCTGTTCGGCGACCGCGACCCGGTCGGGCGGCAGATCACCGTCGGCGGCGTCCGGTTCCGGGTCGTCGGCACCTTCGAGCCGCTCGGGCAGAGCCTCGGCGTGGACCGCGACAACGAGGTGCACGTCCCGGTCACCGCGGCGCAGCGACTGCTCGGCACCGACCGCATCGACGGGCTGGCCGTCCGCGCCCCGGACCGTGAACGCATCGATGCGCTCGGCGCCGCCATCGTCGCCACGCTGGGCGAACGCCATCCCGGCACCGACTTCAGCGCGGTCACCCAGGAACAGATCCTGGGCGTGCTCGGCGACATCCTCGGCGTGCTCACCGGCGTCCTGGCCGCCATCGCCGGCATCAGCCTGCTCGTCGGCGGCGTCGGCGTCTCCAACATCATGCTGGTCTCGGTGCGCGAGCGGACCCGCGAGATCGGCCTGCGCAAGGCGGTCGGCGCCCGGCCGCGCGACATCGGCCTGCAGTTCCTGCTGGAAGCGGTCCTGCTCACCACGCTCGGCGGAATTCTCGGCATGGCGCTCGGGATCACCGCGGCCCTGCTCGTCGACCGGCTCTCCCCGGTGCCCGCCGCGATCACCTGGTGGTCGCTCACGCTGGCGTTCGGCGTCTCCGCCATCGTCGGCATCGTGTTCGGCGTCGTGCCCGCGCAGCGAGCCGGGCGGCTCGACCCGGTCGTGGCCCTGCGCACGGAGTAGGCGAACGCCAAGGCGTCCGGGCGAGGCCGGATCTCGGTGGCGCCCCGACGGCGGAACGTGGACCGCGTACCCGATCTCACTCTGCTGGCGCAGCCGCGGACTTGACCAACCCCAGAATCTCGCGGCGTAGCCGCGGATAGGGTCCCCACCCGTCCCGCAGCACGTGGATGTAGACGGCCTCCAGCGCGACATCGATCCGCTGCGCCAACTCCTCGTCGTCGGGCGCACCCAGCCGCACCGCCCGGGCGAAATGATCGAGCGCCTCCATGTACCGCCCCTGGTCGAAGGCGCTGCGCCCGGCGTTCTCGTGCACGACGCTGCGCACCACCTCGGGCGCGTCGGAGCTGGCGGCCCGCTCGAACAGCCGGTCCGCCTCCTGGTAGTCACCCCGCAGCCGCAGCACATGGGCCAGCTCGGCCTGAGCGATCACGATCGCCTGCACATCCCCGGCGGACTCGGCATGCGCCAGCGCGAGCCGGCTGGCCGCGGCGGCGAGCCCGAGCTCGTCCAGCAGCCGGTACACCTCGGCCCGCACACTGAGCAACCCGGCCTTCGCGACGTTGTCGTCCTCCTCGGCGAGCGGACCGTCCAGCCGCTCCCCGAGCGCGCGCAACGCGTCGCGATCGTCGACGACCTCCTTGAGGGTGCCACCGTCGAGCCGCCACCGAATCGCGGCCAGATCCTCCGGGCGTACGGGCCTGCGCTTGTCGTCCTGCTCCTCCGGCTGGCGCTGCTCTACCGGCTGGCGCTGCTCTACCGGCTGGCGCTGGGCCGCCGCGCGCTGGTCGGCTTCGTCGGGCTTCTCGTCGCTCGACGGGCCCGTCGCGGCGGCGGTCTTCGCAGTCTCGGCGGTGTGCTGCGGACTGTCGTCCGTCTCGTCCCGGGCGCCTGCGGCCAGGACTTTGCCGCTCATCAGGTCGGCGAGGTCGAGGTCAATCGAGATGCCGTTCCGGTCCGGCGTTTCCTGGCCGGCCGGGTCTTCCGGCACATCCTGCGTCGCGGGCGTCGGTGCCTGACCGGCGTCCGAGGCCGCGGGCGCCTTCGGGTCGTCCGTCGGCGCGGCTTCCGGCTCGGCCTTGGGGGCGACCTTCGGGCTGAACCAGGTGGGACCGAGGTCGGCATCGGCGTACTTGCGCGGGCCGTCCGGACCGGAGGTGAGCAACCGCCCGATGGGCTCGGCGTTCGCGGCCGGGTTCGGGCCGGGCCGGGCCGCGGGAGGAACGACGGAGATCGGCTGTGCGGGCACGTCCTTCTGCAGCGCGCGTGTGGCCTCCACCTGGCGGGCAGCCTCCGCCTTCCGGGCCTCCTCGGCCTGGCGTGCCTGTTCGGCTTGGCGTGCTGCTTCTTCCTGGCGTGCCTGTTCTTCCTGGCGTGCCTGTTCGGCTTGGCGTGCTGCTTCTTCCTGGCGTGCCTGTTCGGCCTGGCGTGCTTCCTCCGCCATTCGAGCGGCTTCGGCGTGCTGGTCGGGTGTGGGGGCCTGCGGGTGGCGCGGCGCCGGAACGCGGGCCGGGCCTGCCGAGCGGGCCGTAATGCTCGGCAGCTCGCTGGTGGGCCGCTCGTCTCCGGGCGCGCCGCTGGTGGGGCGCTCGTGGCCGGGTCCGCCGCTGGTGGGGTGCTCGTGCCCGGGTCCGCCGCTGGTGGGCCGCTCGTGCCCGGGCACGGCGCTGACCGGGGCGATCCGGGACGGCGGACGCTGCGAGGGAGGCACCGGGGTGGGCACACCGGTACCGAGAATCATCGCGGTACGCGGCCCGCTCACGATCGGTCGCTCCGCCGTGGCCATGTCGTCGTCCGAGACCGGAGCCGGCTGCGACGCGAAGCGCGCGCCCTCGGCCGGCGCGGCAGACCGCTCGGCCCCGGGAGCGAGCATCGCGGGCCCCTGCGGCGTCTCGAACGAGGGCCGATCCCCCCGGTTCTGCGGCGGCGGCGCGGCAACCGCAGGCCGGCGCATCGGCGGCGGCGCAACCGGCGGCACCGACGGGGGCGCGGACCGCTGCGCAGGCGGAGCGGACGCCTGCCTGGAGGGTGCGGACGCCTGCCTGGAGGTTGCGGACGCCTGCCCAGGTGGCGCGGACGGCTGGCCGGGCGGTGTCGCGAACGCCTGCTCGGGCGGTCCGGAGGGCTGCACGGCTGGCGCGGGCGGCTGCGCGGATGGCGGGGCCGGCTGCGCCGACGGCGGTGCGAATGGCTGCGCCGGCGGCGCGCCGTGCGTCGTCACGGATTGCGCGGCCGGTTGACCCGCCGGGAGCGGAAGCGGTGCCCCGGTCGGGAAAGCCTGCGCCGCAGCCGACTCCGACGCCGGACTCTGCGGTGCAGCCGGCACCGGCGGCGCCCACTCCGGTCCCTGCTGGCCGGGCGCGGTGCCCGGTGCGCTGACCGGGGCGTCCGGGTGCTGCCGGTGGGCGGCGGGGCTGATCGGTTCGCTCTGCCGGTGGGCGGCGGGGCTGACCGGTTCGCTCCGCCGGTGGGCGGCGGGACTGACCGGGGCGTCCGGGCGTGCCTGGAACGCGGCGGGGCTGACCGGTCCGTCCTGGCGGGGCGCGTAGGCCGCCGGACTGACCGGCACGTCCGCGCGCTGCGGCCCGGGCAGGTAGGCCGCCGGGCTGACGGGACCCTGCACCTCCGGTGGGGGCTGCACGGCGTGGCCGGGCACGACCGGCGGGACGGCGGCCGTCCCCTGCCCGGCACGGCGGGCGCCGTGGTTCGGAGCCGCCGGGATGATCGGCCCCTCCGAGGTGACATAGCCGACCCGGGACGGCCGCTGCGGCGCGGCGTCCTGATCGAACGCAGCCGGACGCCCGTCCGGGGTGGGACGCCGGCCCGCCGGCGTACCCGTCGGGCGAACGCCGTCCGGGTGCTGCGCGGCCGGCGTCGTGGGGAGCGTCGGCGGCGCGGGCGTGACCACCCGGGGCGGTGCCGTCTGCGGCGGCGCCGCGACCACGCGTGGTTGCACCGGAGGGTCGGCCTTCTTGATGACCCGGGGAGCCGGCGGAGGGGTCGCCTTGCTGAGGATTCTCGGCGCGGCCGGGGGAGTGGCGCGGCTGATGACGCGCGGGCCGTTACCTTCCGGCTCCGGCGTGGAGTCGCCGCCCGGCGTGGTGGCCGCATCGTCCTGCGGACGGTAGGCAGCGGGCTCGAAGGCCGCCGGCTCCTGCGGGAATGCTGCCGGGTCGTGCGGGAACGCTGCCGGGTCGTGCGGGAACGCTGCCGGGTCGTGCGGGAACGCTGCCGGGTCGTGCGGGAACGCCGCCGGGTCGCGCTCGAAGGCGGCCGGCTCTTGCCCGAAGGCGGCTTGATCGGACCTGGCCGCCGGCTCCTGCCGGAAGGCTGCCGGGTCCGCACCGGCGGGGCGCACCTTGGCGCGTCCCGCCGCGGGCGCGGTGTCGTTGCCGGGGCCGAAGGGCCTCGGCTGGGGACTCCGCACCGCCGCGGGCGAGCCTGCGCCGTCCGGGAACTCCACCGGGGGCTGCGGACCCTGCCGGAACGCCGCCGGCTGCTCCACGTCGCGCCGGCGGTCGCCGGGCCGGCCGTCGTGGGGGAACGGGGCGGGCTGCGCCCCGCCGGGCCGGAACTCTCCGCCGGGAACGTCGCGCCGGAACGCGGCCGGGTCGGCCTCACGGCGGAAGGCCGCGGGCTCCTCGGCGCGGTGGCGATCCTGCCGGCGGCGGTCGTCCCGTGGCCGACCGAAGTCGTCCTGCGGCTGACCGAAGTCGTCCCGCGGCTGACCGAAGTCGTCCCGCTGGCGATTCCCGTCGCGCCGGCCCGCGTCCCAGCGCTCGTCGCGCCCGAACGCGGCCGGGTCTGCCTCGACGTCGCGGCGGCCCCGCGACGGGCCGGAAGCGGCCTCGTCCCAGTCAGCCGAGAAACGCCGGTCCGAGATGCGCGGATCCGGGGAGTGTCGATCCGGGGAAGGACGGTCGGCGGAAGGACGGTCCTGGAAACGCCGGTCTGGGGACTGCACGTCCGGGAAGCGCCGGTCCGGCGACGGGCGGCCCCGCTCGTCGGCCGGTGGGGTGACCCGCGCCCGCCCGCTGACCGGTGTCTCGCGGTCCTTGCGCCGGCCTCGGCGGGGGCGTGCCGGTTCGTCGTCGGCCTGGTCGCCGTCCCAGAACGATGACGTCTCGATGCGGCGGGCGCGCTGCGCCGACACGTACCGGCGCTGGGCCTCCCAGTCGGACGCATCGAAGTCGCGGTCGTCGTACTCGAGCTCGTCGAAGTCGAGGCTGCGTACCGCCCAGCCCTCCATCCCGGGGGAGACCGGCGCCGTGTCGAGGTCGGCCTCCTCGAAGTCCGGATCGTCCAGCCAGCTCGGGCGCTCGCCGTCGAAGGCGGAGCTGATCCGGTTCTCGCGCTCGGGTGACCGCTGGTTTCCGGCCTGCCGTCGCTGTCTGCGTTCGGCGAGCTCGTCGACGGGCGGTTCCTGTGGGCGAACGGCGGCCATTTCCGGTGTCCGGGAAATGCGCGGCGCCGCCTCGAAATCATCGTCTTCGATGTATTGCGCGCGGGCCACCGGCCGCTGCGGTTCCGGCTTGCGTCGATTGTCCGGACCCCACCGCGAAAGGACGGCCGCATCGGCGTACGGATCACGCGCCGTGACCGTGGTGTCCGCATTCGGCGCGGGACGATCGTCCTCGTCGTACTCGGCTTCCCAGTACTCGTCGTCCTCGTAGCTCATCGGGCACCCCGGGCCCAGGGTCGCCGTCGGGGATGCGCCGAGCCGGCCGGTCGCCGCATTCGTCCCCCCACCCTCGCCACGTACGCTGCCCGCGCGCCCGTTACCACCTTCCACGCGGTCGAGTTGGAAGGTTAACCACGGCTTTGCCCGCGGCGCTACCGTCCGCGGAGGTGCGTCACTCGACCCACGGACGCCCCTGACGTCCGCCGACCACCCGGCGTCGCGGCCCGCCGGACAGGGCCCTCGACGGAGAGTACGCATTCGAGCGCCGAGCGGTTCATTCCCCGGCCCAGGTCGTACCGTTGGTCCGTCGAGCTATACGCAGAGTAATTGTTGCCGCCGTGCAGCATATGCTTTCCCGCGGCGCATCGATCATATCCGTTGACCGAATCTCCCGGTAATTTAAGCCAATCTTCAAGATCCGTACAGTCGGCCAAAAGGCATGCGCCGGCGGATGCCTCCGCCGCTTTGATAAGTACGGCTACCGACAGTGACCGTGTCGACGGTCACATCCGGAGCACGCCGATCACGGCGGCGCCCGCGGGCAGCGGGGAGGGCGCCGGGCCGGCCCGCCGCAGCAACCGCCCGATGTCGAGCCGTGAAGCCTCTCTGGCACGCGCCGGCCCCGGAAGCAACCCGGCACGAAGACGGATACCCGACACGATCGACAGGAGTGGACCGTGTCACGGTCCCGACTGGTGAACGCCCCGCCCGACGTGGTGGGTGGTCTGCCGGACGTGGCGGGTGGCCCGCCCGACGTGCGGGTGGCAGCGCCGGGGCCGCGTCCCGACGTCCGGGGCACGGCTCGGGGCGGTGGGTGCGCCCCTCGCCCGGGAGGCCGGGGGCCGGGATCGAGAGGCTGGTCAGCGCACCCGGCCGCGAGGCACCAGCCGGGTGATCGGCATCGGCGGCGCCGGGATCGGTGGTCCGGCATAGCCGTGGACCGTGCCGAACCGCCCGTCGTCGTCCGATTCCCAGGCGCGGCGCGCGTCGACGATGTCGTCGTGGTCGCGGCCGACGAAGTTCCACCACATGACCAGCTTCTCCGCGAACGGCTCGCCACCCAGCAGCATGAGACGGGCCGGTGGCCCGGCCGTCAGCGACAGTTCCGCCCGCCCGGAGCCCAGGTAGAGCAGTGGCCCCGGCGTCAGCGTCGTGGCCGCCACGGTGACCGCGCCGTCGAGGGTCAGGATCGCGTACTCGAAGTCGGGTCTCAGCGGTAGCCGTGACGTTGCGCCGGCCGCGAGGGTGATCTCCGCGCCGACCAGCGGGGTGTAGCAGCGGGCCGGGGACGCCGCGCCGGCCACATCGCCCATCAGCACCGTCGCCGTCAGGCCGCCCTCGGTCAGGACCGGCAGGTCGGCGTGGTGGTCGAAGGAGGGCGCCACGTCGCGGTCGCTGCCGGGCAGCGCCACCCACAACTGCACGCCCTGCAGCACCGCACCGTGCACCGGCGGCGTCTCCTCCGAGTGGGAGATGCCCCGCCCGGCCGTCATGAGGTTGAGCCGGCCGGGCCGGATCTCCTGCCGGTGGCCGAGGCTGTCGCGGTGCAGGATCTCGCCGCTGACCAGCCAGCTCACCGTCTGCAGCCCGATGTGCGGGTGCGGACCCACCCGCATCCCGGCGGACCCGGTCAGGTCGTGCGGCCCGTACGCATCAAGGAAGCACCAGGCGCCGACCATGCGCCGGTGCCTGCTGGGCAGGGTCCGCACCACGCCCATGCCCCGCGGGCCGCCCAGGGCGACCGGCGCTCCCTCCAAGAGCTCCGTCTCGGAGGAGGCCCGGGCCGGCCCGGGAACCTCGGGATCCGCTTCCAGACTGCTCACGTGCCCGACGCTACTCCCGGCCGCCGACGATTCCCCTGAGCAGCACGGCACCGAGCGCCACCAGCGCCAGCGCGGCCGGAGCGGTCATCGGCACCCCGGCCACGTCCGCCGTCCGTCCCTCCAGCAGTCCGCCGAACCCGACCGCCGATACGCCGAGCACCCCCACCGTGCAGAGGACCGCGCCGGCCGCGGCCGCCGCCCGTGACGCTCCCGGCCGTACCGTCGCGGCCCGTACCGTGTCGAAGCGCCGGAAGGCCGCCACGAGGACGGCGGTGACGGCCGCGGCGGCGGCCAGCCACCACGGCCGGGTCAGCCACCAGGTGGTCGTGCCGGCCGCGGCGCCCACGCCGGACCGGAATGTTGCCAGCAGCAGGAACGCCGCGCTGAGATGCCACAGGAACGCGGTCATCGCCAGTCCGTTCGCCGCCACGACGGCGTGCCAGACCCGGGCCCGGGCGAGCAGGCGGGTCGCCGGCCCGCGCAGCAGCATCGCCAGGCCGGTGAGCCACAGGGCATGCGCGGCGAGCGCCAGCGTCGGCGGGGACATGTTGGACATCGCCTGGCCCGGAACACCCACCATCGACACCGGGTACGGCCCGGCCGTGGTCAGCACCAGCAACGCCACCAGGCCGCCCCCGGCGAGGAGCCCGCCCCACCGCTGCAGCGTGCCGTCGGCGTACAGGTAGCCGAGCTGGTGCACCGCGAGCCAGACGAAGAGCAGATTGAGGACGGCCGCTCCGCCGTACCCGTGGAACCGCAGCGTGTCCACGACGGCGGCCGCGACGAGGAGGGCGACCGGGACCCGGGCGCCGAACCGGCGGTGTAGCCGCAGCATCACCGGCGCCAGCGTGACCAGCGCGAGGTAGACGCCGAGGAACCACAACGGCTGCACCACGGTACGCAGCGCCACCCGCACGATGCCGTGGTCGTGCCCGGCCAGCGCCGCGCCCAGCGCCACCACCAGCCAGACGACCAGGAACACCGCCGCGGGGCGCAGCAGGCGAGCGATCCGGGACCGGACGAAGTCCGCGTAGCCGCCGCCACGGCGAGCGAGCGATGCGCACGCGGTCGCGTGGGCGAAGCCGCCGACGAGGAAGAACAGCGGCATGACCTGGAACAACCAGGTCAGCGGCTGCAGGACGGGGACGATCGCCAGGACGTTGGTGATCCGGTCGCCGCCCGGCTCGGGTACGGCCATGAGCCAGTGCCCGGCGATCACGACGCCGAGCGACACGACCCGGAGCAGGTCGACATAGCGGTCGCGGCCGGGCGGAGTGTGCACGGCGAGCCGGGCGGCAGACAACGAGGCGGATGTCATGACACCAGATGCTGCCGCGATCGCGATGGGGGTGGATGAGCCCGCGTGCTCAAACTCCGCGGAGCCGGGCCGACCCGAGCACCTTGGTGATCGTCACCTCGAGCACGACCCGTTCGGGGTTCGGCCGGGGCGCGCGGTACCGCTCGGCGTAGCGGCGGACGGCCTCGGCCACCGATTCCGGGTCGTCGCGGACGGTGGCGAGCCCCTCGACCGTGCACCACCGCGCGCCGTCGACCTGGCAGACCGCCACCCGCCGTGCCCCGGCGGCGACGTGCCGCACCTTGGCCGAGGTCCGCGACGCGGTGACCCGCAGCAGCCCGGCCTCGATGTCGAGCGTCGCGCCGACGGGCACGACGTGCGGCGTGCCGTCGGCGCGCAGCGTGGTCAGCGTGCAGAGATGCCGTTCCCGCCAGAACTCCCGCAGGCCGGGAGAGTCGAGGTGCACCGGCCCGCTCATGCCTTCTCCGCCGGCAGCGCCCCGGTGCGGACGGCGTCGACCAGCCGGGCGTGGTCGCTCTCCACCTGGTCCGCGTACGCCCGGGCGAACCGGCACAGCATCTCGTCGAGCTTGTCGCTGCCCCCGATGTAGCCGGCGATCATCGACGCGCCGCTGGTGCGGGCGTGGCTCTTGGCGAGCAGGTAGCCGCAGATCCCGGCGTAGTCCTCCAGCGCGGAGGCGTCGATGTCCTCGACGATGACCGCGCCCTTCATGTCGCGGAACTGGCGCACGTAATACTGCACCTGCCCGACGGTGGTCCAGCCCAGCAACGGATCGCTGACCGTCTGCAGTGCCTGCTGGTATTCCACCACCCGCTGCCCCTGGTGCCGGTGCCAGGCCAGCACCCCGTGCTGGTGTGGCGCCACCACGGATCGCCGAGCCTGCTTGAGCTGCAGGAAGACCACGTCGTCGGGGCTGCTTCCCTCGCACAGCGCCACGTACGCCCGCAGCCCCACCGAGCCGACCCCGACGACCTTGTGCGCGATGTCGACGATCCGGTAGCCGGCCAGGATCCGGGCCCAGTGCGGCGGCAGCGTGAGCAGGTAGCCGTCGAGGGCCGCGGCCAGGTGGTCGAGGTCGGCGTCGCTCGGCCGCGTGATCAGCGGCGGCTCCTGGATGAGCCGGACGGTGCCGTCGCGCTGCTCGGTGAAGCGGGGCAGCGCCCGGTCGCTGGTGCGCCGTCGGGCCCGGCGGGCGGCCCGTTCGATCTCCTCCCGGAAGCTCGCCTTGCTGGCGGCCTTGCGCAGGTAGTCGACGTCGACGGTGGCGAACGAGCGGGCCAGCAGCGGCTGGGCGGCGAGGTGGGCGATCTGCTCGCGGTATTCCTGGACGCAGTGCCGTACGGCCTCGCCGCAGGCGCCCTCACGGAAGCCGTTCTGCCGCCCGGCGACCCACACGCTGGTCACGAGCCGCCGCAGGTCCCACTCGAACGCGCCGGGGTGTGCCTCGTCGAAGTCGTTGAGGTCGAAGACCAGCGCCCGTTCCGGGGAGGCGTAGAACCCGAAGTTGCCCAGGTGGGCGTCGCCGCAGATGACCGGCGTGATGCCGGTGGACGGCAGGGCGGCGAAGTCGTCGGCCATGATGTTCGCCGAGCCGCGCAGGAACGCGTACGGCGAGGCCATCATCCGAGCGACGCGCACGGGGATCAGCCAGTCGAGCCGGCCCTCGTGCGCGGCGACGAGCTGGTCGACGGGGTCGGCCCGGTGCGGCGGGGGTGTCCAGTGCGCGAGGTCCGAGCGGGGGGAACGCTCGCGCAGGGAGCGGCCGAGCTCGTAGCGCTCGGCGCGGGGACGGCCGGGCCGGCGCAGGGAGGTGAAGCCGTCGTCCTGGCCGGAGTCGAAGACGACGTGGCCGTTCGGCGGCGGGAAGGCCGGGCTCGCGTCCATCACCGCCGAGCGTACGCACTGCCGGCGGACCCGGATGCACAGGTGTCGGGCCCTGGGTGGCAACCACCACTGTGATCGCTCACAGTTCGTCTGCCTCCGCACGTTGACATCGAAAATGTTAACGATCACGCTGAATCGACACCGTATACCCCCGCGGAGGTACCCATGTCCTGCGTGATCGGCATCGACTTCGGCACCCTCTCGGGCCGGGCCGTCGTGGTCCGGGTCGCCGACGGTGCCGAGCTCGGCACCGCCGTCCACGACTACCCGCACGGTGTGCTCACCAGCGCCCTGCCGGGCGGCACCCGGCTCGGACCCGGCTGGGCCCTGCAGGTGCCCGCCGACTACATCGGGGTGCTGCGGCATGCCGTGCCCGCCGCGGTGGCCGCCGCCGGCATCGAGCCGGCCGAGGTCGTCGGCGTCGGCACCGACTTCACCGCCTGCACGATGGTGCCCACGACCGCGGACGGCACGCCGCTGTGCGAGCTTCCCGCCTTCGCCGACCGGCCGCATGCGTACGTGAAGCTGTGGAAGCACCACGCCGCCCAGCCGCAGGCCGACCGGATCAACCGGCTCGCCGCGTCGCGGGACGAGCCGTGGCTCGATCGCTACGGCGGACTGATCTCCTCCGAGTGGGAGTTCGCCAAGGGCCTGCAACTGCTCGAGGAGGATCCCGAGGTCTACGCGGCCATGGACCGCTGGGTCGAGGCGGCCGACTGGATCGTTTGGCGGCTGACCGGCCGCTATGTCCGCAACGCCTGCACGGCCGGGTACAAGGGCATCCGCCAGGACGGGCGCTACCCGTCGCCGGAGTTCCTCGCCGAGCTGCACCCGGGCTTCGCCGGCTTCGTCGCCGACAAGCTGGACCAGCCGATCGGGCAGCTCGGCGAGGCCGCCGGCACGCTCGGCGCCCCGGCCGCCGGATGGACCGGGCTGCCGGAGGGCATCGCCGTCGCGGTGGGCAACGTGGACGCGCACGTCACCTCGGCCGCCGCCCGGGCGCTGGAGCCCGGGCAGCTCGTGGCCATCATGGGCACCTCGACCTGTCACGTGGTGAACGGCGACGAGGCCGTCGCGGTGCCCGGCATGTGCGGCGTGGTCGAGGGCGGCATCGTGGCCGGGCTGTGGGGTTACGAGGCCGGGCAGAGCGGGGCGGGCGACATCCTCGCCCACTACGTCCCGCCGACGTCCACGCACGAGCGGCTGACCGAGCTGGCCGCGGCCCAGCGCCCCGGCGAGCACGGCCTGCTGGTGCTGGACTGGCACAGCGGCAACCGGTCGGTGCTGGTCGACCATGAGCTGTCCGGCCTGGTGCTCGGCGAGACGCTGGCGACCCGGCCGGAGGACGTCTACCGGGCCGTCGTCGAGGCCACCGCCTTCGGCACCAGGACGATCGTCGAGACCTTCGAGCGCGCCGGGGTGCCGGTCCACGAGTTCGTGGCCGCCGGCGGCCTGACGAAGAACGCCCTGATCATGCAGATCTACGCGGACGTGCTCCGGCGGCCGCTGTCGGTGATCGGCTCGGCGCAGGGTCCGGCGCTGGGCTCGGCGATCCACGCGGCAGCCGCCGCCGGGGCGTACCCGGACGTGCGGGCGGCGGCCGCGGCGATGGGCCGCAAGAGCGAGGCGGTGTGGCGTCCTGACCCACGGGCGAGCGCCGTCTACGACGAGCTGTTCGCGGAGTACACCCGGCTGCACGACTACTTCGGCCGCGGCGGCAACACCGTGATGCGGAGGCTGCGCGCGATCCGGCGCCGGGCGGTGCGGCAATGATCGTCACGAGCGCGCTCGCGGCGCTCCGCAGGCAGGTCGCGGAGCTGCACGCCGAGCTCCCGCGCAACGAACTGGTGGTGTGGACGGCCGGCGGCCGGGATCGTCTTCGCGGGCCGGCTCAACCAGGCGAACCCTACCGCCGGCAACGCCTTCGAGCTGGACGCGATCGCGGCGGCCTTCCTCGGCGGCGCGGCCGTGCAGGGCGGCGTCGGCAAGGTGGTCGGCTCGATCACCGGGCGGTAGCGAGGCCGAACGACGCCGGGACCACGCCCGGGAAGACGTCCGCCAGCGAGCCGAAGCCGCAGCGCTTCTGCAGGATCTCGCCGATCACCGCGCGGTAGTCGGTGGTCGCCGCGAGGTCTCCGTCGACCAGGGCGCCCGGTGCCAGGCCCGGCCAGGCGGAGTAGACCGTGCCGCCGCGCACGCCTCCGCCCATGAGCAGCATCGCGTTGCCGTGGCCGTGGTCGACGCCCTTGGAGGCGTTTTCGGCGACCCGGCGGCCGAACTCGCTGACGGTCACCACCGTCACGTGCGCCATGCCGGACGGGCCGAGGTCCGCCGCGAACGCGGCGAGCGCCGCCGCGGTCTGCGCCAGGTTGTCGTACATCCGCTGGCCCTTGACCGCGGTGCCGAGGCCCTCGTGCATGTCCCAGTCGCCGGAGTCGACCGCCGCCGCGACCAGGCCCGACCTGGACTTGATCAGGCGGGCGACATCGCGCAGTGCGGTGCCGAGCGGCGTCTTCGGGTACACGGCCCCGTTCGCCGGGGTGTACGCCGCACGCGGCGCGACCGTGGCCGTCAGCGCGGCGTCGGCGGCCAGGGCCGGACCGGAGAGCGGGCCGGGCGCGGAGCCGTACATCGCGCGCAGGGCGGCCGCCATCGGGCGGGTGGCGCTCTCGCCGGCCAGCGTGAAGCCGTCGACGGTCGCCATGGAGACGTCCGTGGCCGCGCCGGCGAAGAGCCGGGCCGGCATCGCGGTGCCCAGCGACACCCCGGCGAGCGGGCCGGTCGCGCCGGTCACCCCGAGCATCCGGTCCAGCCAGCCGCTGCGCAGCGACGTACCCGCGGCGGCGCGCTCCATCTCCTCCATCGCCGCGAAGTGCGAGCGGGTGGGGTTCGGCTGGCCGACCGCGTGCACCGCCGCCAGGCTGCCGTTCTTCCACATGGGCAGCAGCGGGGCCAGGGCCGGGTGCAGGCCGAACATCGCGTTGCCCCCGATGACCTGGCTCTTCGGCACGGCGATCGAGGGACGCGCCCGGTAGTAGTCGGCGTCGCCGATCGGCGCGATCGCCGAGAGACCGTCGAAGCCGCCGCGCAGCGAGAGCACGACCAGGGTGTCGCCGGTGTAGGCGCCCGCGGCGAAGGCCAGGCGCGTGGACAGGCCCTCGCCCACCAGCCCGGCCAGCGCACCGGCGGCACCGGCCGCGAGGCCGCGGGCCAGCACTCCCCGGCGGGTCAGGGTCTTGCTCTCGTCGCAGCAGGCGGTCGCGGTCATCAAGGTCACCTCAGTTGGAAGGACGGCGAGTCGAGGACGAGGGCGATCAGGTACGGCAGACTTCCGGCCACCGCCTTGTCCGTGCTGGTCAGAGGACTGGTCGGCACCTTGCCCGCGACACTGAGCACGGCGGCGGTGTGGGCGGCGGGAAGTTCGGTGCCGACCAGCCGCACGGCGAGCGCGTCGACCAGGCCGCCGTACGTCGGGGGCAGGACGGGCACCAGCGCCTTCAGCATGTTCGTGGGGCGGGTGAGCTGCTTGGGGTACCAGCCGGCGGCGAGGTTCAGGTGGCTGTTGCAGCGCATGAGGAACGCCGAGGGTGACGCCCACGCGGAAGCCACGTCCGGGAAGCCGTTCGGCGGGGCCCAGCGGAACGGGGCGTTGCCGGCGTTGACGAGGCTGTTGTAGAGCGCGTCCAGTCCGGCGACGCCCGAGGTCTCCGGGCCCAGGCCCAGCGCGCGGACCGTCGCGGCGAGGTCCTCGAACGGCGTGCGGACCTTGCGGCCCACCGACGCGGCGAACTCGGCGGAGGTGAACAGCGCCCTCAGCACCGGGGCGATCGCCGTACCGTGGTCGAGGTAGACCCGGGCGAGCCGGGTGACCAGCGACGCCGGGGCCTCGTCGGCGACGAAGCGCAGGCACAGCTTGGTGGCGATCCGCTCGGCGGTCGCCGGGTGGTGGGCCAGGTGGTCGAGGAAGGCGAGCGCGGCCGCCTCGCCGCCCTCGGCGGTGGCGTTCGCGTGCTGGAAGCCGAGGATCGACACCGCGCCGGTGGCGTGCTTCGCCGCGCTGTAGGCGTACTCACCGTTCGCGTCGATGCTCAGGCCGGTGAGCAGCCGCGCCGCGGCCTTGACGTCCGCCTCGCTGTAGATCATGCCGACGGTGTGCAGCTCCATCAGCTCGCGGGCGTAGTTCTCGTTCGGCTGCTTCCTGGTCGAGCTGCGGTTGTCCAGGTACGTCAGCATCGACGGGTGCCGGGCCGACGCCTTGAGCATGTCGGCGAAGCGCCCGAAGGTGAACGCGCGGATCACCGACGCGTCGTAGTCGGCGCGGCTGTCCCAGACACCGCTGGAGGGCGCGGCGACGTGCAGGTGGTTCGCCCAGAACATGGCGGTGGTCTCGAAGAGCTGCCGGTTGCTCCAGATCGCCCGGGCCACCGCGGCGCGGCCGAGCTGGCCGAACGCCTCGTACGAGTGCTTCGGCAGCTTCGCGCGCACGGTCGCGATGCTCGCGCCGGCCAGCGGCAGGCGGGTGAGCAGCGCGTCCAGCTCGCCGTCGGCGATCCTCGCGGGGTCGAGCTGGCGGTCGAGCCAGCCGGCGACGCCCAGTCGGGTGGCCTCGGCCAGGGCGGCCGGGGTGGGTCCGAACGTCGCGCGGCGCAGCAGATGCGCGATCGGGTCGGCGGAGACGAGGTCGGTCGCGGCGGCCGGCGCGGCGGCGGCGGGCACGGCCAGCGCCGCGTCGAGGGCCAAGGCCCCGGCGGCGGCCACGGCCACGGCCGCGGCACCGCCCAGGACGGCACGGCGGGTCGGCTGAGGCGTCGTCTGCATACCGGGCAGTTCGACGGGTGCGGCGCTCGCCGTCGCCGCGGCAACCGGATGCTCACCTCGCGCAATCCGCGTGCACCCGTCGCTGGAGCGCTCTCCGGGACGTACGCTCGGATCCGTGGATCAGATCGATGCGGTGCGGACCCCGGCCTCCTGGGTCGTGGTGGGTCTCGACAACGGTGGAACGTGCAACAACGCCACGGTGCTGGACGCGACGGGCCAGTTCCTCGTCGACCGGCTCGTGGAGAACCCGAGCCGGGTCCAGGACGGTCCCGAGTCGGCCGTCGAGGCGCTCGCGGAGGCCTTCACCGGCATCCTCGCCATGACCAGCACGCCGCTGAGCCTGGTGCGCGCGGTCGGCCTGGACACCCCGGGGCCCGCCAGCGCCGACGGTGTGATCTCCTCCAAGGGTTCGACGAACTTCTCCCAGGTCTCCTGGCACGGCTTCGACATCCGCGGCGCCCTGCAGGCGCGCATCGGCCTGCCGGTGATCTACCACAACGACGCCAACGCGGCCGCGCTCTACGCCCACCACCGGCACTTCGGCGCCGACGCCGCACGCCGCTCCTCGGTGGCTGCGATCGTCGGCACCGGGCTCGGCGGTGGCGTGGTGGAGGGCGGCAAGGTGATCAGCGGCGCGGCCGGCATGGCCGGCGAGCTCGGCCACGTGCAGATCCCGCTGCACGGCGTGCTGGAGGAGGGCCAGCCGGTGCCGGTCTGCAACTGCGGCTTCGAAGGCGACGTGGAGAGCATCGCCTCGCTCACCGGCATCGCCAAGAACCTGCTGCCGTACTGGTTCACCAGGTTCCCTGACCACCCGCTCGCCGCGGAACCGATCGGCTCCGCGGCCAAGATGCTGCGCGGGTACGGCGAGAAGGAGGACCCGCTGGCGCTGGCCGTCTTTGCGCAGCAGGCCCGGGCCATCGGCAAGCTGTTCACGATCGCGGCGAACTTCACCGACCCGGCCGCGTACTTCCTCGGCGGGGGAGTGGTGGAAGCCGCGCCGCACTTCCGGCAGTGGTTCCTCAACACCGTGCGCGAGCACACCCAGTTGCGCCGAGAGCAGCAGGAGGCGGCGACCTTCGCCCTGGTGCCCGACCTCGACATGGCGGGCGCCCGGGGCGCGGCCGTCGCGGCCCTGGAAACCGTCTCCGGCTGACCGTCCGTAGTGGACCCGGGCGCGCACCGCCACAGGTATTAAGGGCCATCGACATACCTGGATATCGACCGCCACCTTCAGTAGCGTCCTGGATGCCGTCCGAGGCTGGGGCCCGGACGCGCTGAAGGGGGATACCTGATGCGACGAAGCATCGCGACCGTCGGAGCCCTCGTGCTCGGGCTCGCCACACTCCTGCCGGGCGTGGTCCAAGCAGCTCCGCAACCGTCCGAACCGGGGCTCAGCCCCGCCGATCAGGCCTCGCTGGCCGCCGGCATCCCGGTGGCGCCGAAGGCCGCCCCGGGCGCCAAGCCGACCGGGCCCAACCCGTTCCTGTCCCTGCCGCCGGACGCGTCCAAGGTGGACTACAGCGGCTGGGCGGCGTACCTGAAGAAGCAGGCGTCCGCCAAGGCCGCGGCCCGGCTCAAGGCGCAGGGTGCGCCCTCGGCCGAGGCGAAGGCCGCCGCGGCCGTCGTGGTCGACGAGGACGAGCCCGACGGCACGTACGGCTCCAACGAGAGCCCGACGACCGCGCAGCTCATCCAGACCTTCGGGACCGGCTCCCGGCAGAACTCGGCGATCCGGATCCTCGGCTCGCTCGACCCCCAGTCGGCCCTTCCGGCCGCCCGCGCGGCCACCCCGGAGGACGACGGCGCCATCCCGCTCGCGGGCGACACCGGCATCGGTGCCGGCACCACGGCCGTCATCACCGAGGCCCAGATCGGCGACGGCCCGCACGGCTCCGCCGGCACCGGCACCAACGACTTCGACTTCTACAAGCTGACGGCGACCGCCGGGCAGACCATCACCGTCGACACCGACACCCCCACGGGTGATCTCGACACGCTGGTCGCCGTGTACACCCCGGACGGCACCATCGTCGCGTCGAACGACGACGCGGACGGCTTCGACAGCTTCCTCACGTACAGCGTGCCGTCCGCCGGCGCCTACTACGTGATCGTGGCGGCGTACAGCGGCCTGCCGGCCGACCCGTTCAACCCGGCCAGCGGCGACGGCGGGGCGAGCGAGGGGCCGTACGCGGTGACCATCTCGGCGACCTCGGCGGACACCGACTACTTCGCCGTGCAGCTCAAGCCCGGCGACGTGCTCGGCGCGTCGGTGAAGGGCGCGCCGGCGTACGTCACGGTGTACGACACCGACCCGCGCGAGGCGCACGGTTCCCGCCAGAACGTCACGTTCATCTATCCGATGGACAGCAAGCTGCCCGGCGGCGGCCGCGCGGTGACCGACTACGTCGCCACCAAGGCGGGCTGGCACTACCTCGGTGTGGCCGAGGGCAAGGGCAGCTACGACATCACGGTGGAGGCGTACCGGCCGCCGCTGCAGGGCGACAAGCCCACCCAGACGCTGTTCCTCGACTTCGACGGCGCCCGGGTCAACACCGGCGTCTTCGGCGGCACGGGCAACGTCGAGCTGAGCCCGTTCTCGGCGTTCGTCGCCAAGTGGGGCATCGCGCGGGCCCAGGAGAACGCACTCGTCGACGCCGTCATCGCGAGCGCGACCGAGAGCCTCAAGGCGGACCTCGCCGCGAGCGGCCTCAACAGCCGGTTCAGGCTGAAGATCCTGAACAGCCGGGACCACGCGGACCCGTGGGGCCAGAAGAACGTCAGCCGCGTCATCATCGGCGGCACCATCGCCGAGTCCGGCATCGGCACCATCGGCATCGCGCAGAGCATCGACCCGGGCAACTTCGAGACCGAGGAGACCGCTCTGGTGCTGCAGGACGTGCTCAGCGACCCGGCTGGCGGCCCGGCATCGCTGAACACCTACCTGACCGACGCGAGCGACCGGGTCGCCTTCGTCGGCCAGGCGATCGGCAACGTGACCGCCCACGAGGCGGGCCACTTCTTCGGCAACTGGCACACCGACAATTCCGACGCCTCCCCGAACCTGATGGACGCGGGCGGCGCCAACTTCCACGTGCTCTTCGGCGTCGGCCCGGACGGCATCGGCGGCACGGCGGACGACGCGGACGTCGACTTCGGCCACGACGCCTTCAGCCCGGCCGAGGGCTTCATCGGCACGGAGGACACGCTGGGCCGCATCGTCTTCGGCGTCACCAGCTGAACGAGCGTCCCTGAAGGACCGGTGGGCCACCGCACTCGCGGTGGCCCACTCACGCCAGAGAGTCCTTGATGCCCTTCAGCGTCGCGGCGATGGCGGCACGGAGCTCCGACAGCCGGAACTCGACGACCTCTTCCTCCCGGTCGGGCATCTGGTCGATCGCCAGGCTCAGGCCCGACCGCGACGGGCCGAGCCGTACGCCGTGCTCCAGCCGGCTGCCCGATCCCTGCTCCTGCACCGCGAACCACCATCGGGCCAGGGCGTGGGCCGGGTCGTCCTGGGGCGCGCCGTAACGGCCGTCGGCGTCGAGGACCGCCCAGGAGAACAACGACGGCTCCTCGCAGGCGAGCACCTGCGACACCGTGCGCCAGCGTCCCAGCATCGCATGCTCGTTGTGCCCCTCGAACCGCGCGCCGACCGTGGGCCCCTCCGCGCCGTCCAGCCACCGCACGCTCTGCAGTTCCCGGCTGAACCGGGTCGGCAGGGCGATGTCGGACACGATCGCCCAGACGGCAGCCGGTGGCTCCGGCACGACGACGGCATCGACGACCGACGGAGCGTCCACGTACCGCACGATGCACCTCTTCTCATCGGTGACCTTGCGGCGGCACTTTACTCCACTGTGGTCATTGGGGTGCCCGGCGAGACAACTGAAAGTGAATGATCTCACGCTCCGAGTGACCACTCGGGGCGGTCCGCGGCCCGTGAGCTGGACATTGTCTACCGAGAGTGCCGAGAACGCTGCTCCCAGTCCCTGCGCCGACTTGACCGGCATCGGCGCGATGACATTGGATCTCGCACGCACCGTCAGGTGGGCACAACCCACAGCGAGCGTCCCTTCTGGTGCGTCGACCCGCGGCCCGGCCACGAGTCTGCGCTGAGCACGTTCGCCGACGGTGCCGAGCACCATCCACACTCCGCCCGATCGGCGGAGCTACCCGAAGGAACGACAATGAAGTCTCTCGCCCGCGCTTGCGTCATCGTCACGATGGCCGGCATCGCCGTCGGCGCCCTCGCCGGCCCCGCGTCCGCCGCCGACAACACGTTCGAGCTCGCCACCGGAAGCGTCAGCGCGTACGGCACGTACGACCGCATGATGAGCATCCCGGAGCGGCCCGTGCCGCCGATCCGCGTCAGCGGCACCCTGGCCGTCAACTCCGCCAACCGGTGCGGCGTCGTCCAGATCGCCTACAACGGCCCGGCCGACGGCATCGAGTGGCGCACGTTCGGTCAGCTCTGCGGCAAGGGCAAGACCAACTACACCACCACCTCGAACATGCTGTTCGGCGGCTTCCAGCCGCAGGTGCGCCTCTGCAAGGGCACCAGCGTGAAGAAGGCGGAGCGGGGCACCTCCTGCGACACCTTCACCCCGGTCGCCGACTGACCATGAACGACTGACCCGCCGACCCGGCCTCGGACGCCTTGTCACGCAGCCCGAGGCCCGGTCGCCGGCAAGGCCTGCTGCCGAAAGACCTCGCCGCCGCACTTCGGCTCGATCACGTTCGTCGCGAGCACGTCACTCCACGTCGGCCACCACGACCGTGACGTTGTCCGGCCCGCCCCGTTCCAACGCAAGCGCCACAAGCCGCTCCGCCACGTCGCCCGCTCGCGCCGGCCGGCCGAGCGCCGCAGCGATCGTGCCGTCCGGCACCGGATTGCTCAGCCCGTCCGAACACAGCAGCAACCGATCGCCGGGCAGAACCACGAGCGGTACCAGGTCGGGGGACCGCCCGTCGCGGCGCCCATCCAGGAACCGGGAAAGCCGCCCGGGCAGTTCCGGCACCCGCTCGGCACCGCCCACCAGGTTGCCGTACACATGGTCCTCGCTGATCTGCCGCAGCTCACCGCCGCGCAGAAGGTAGGCGCGGGAATCGCCGATGTTGACCACTATGGCGATGTTGCCGGCCCAGGCGAGTCCCACGAGCGTGGTGCCCATCCCGGCGCACTCGGGGCGAGCGCTCGTCACCTCCAAGAGGGCGTCGTTCGCCGCCGCCACGGCGCGTCCGAGATGGACCGCCAGATCGGCCGGCGCGATCGGGCGATCGAAGGCCCGCACGGCGTCGATGGCCGTGCTGCTCGCGACGTCGCCGGCCACATGGCCGCCCAGCCCGTCGGCTACGGCGAGGAGGTGTCGTCCGACGAGGTGGGCGTCCTCGTTCCGCTTGCGAACAAGGCCCACATGAGTACGCCCGTCAGCGGTCACCGTCATCATGACGCATCGCCCTCCCTCTCGGGCCACGATTCCACGGCATCGCCTGCACGCTGCAGGACGTGCACGGTCTCCACCCGGTCGCTGGCGATGACGTACTCGGTCACCTCGACGGGCTTGCCGTCGGTTCCGGACAATCCTTGACGGACGATCTCCAGGACCGGCAGGCTCACCGGGATCTGCAGGAGGTCCGCCTCTTCCAGGGACGGCATCCGGGCGCGGTGGAACTCTGTCCAGGAGATCGGCCAGTGACCGGCGCGCTCGATGCGGTAAAGCCAGTCGCCGGCTGCGGGCTCCGCGGAGACGCCGGTCACGGCGCCGGCCACACGCGGCGCGATCCAGCTCACCGCGATCTGGAAAGGGGCTTCCGACGCGGGCCCGGTGACCCGGACCCGGCGCAACACCTCGGTTTCCGGAGCCACGCCGAGCAGCCGGGCGAGGCGAGGATCGTCCAACGGAGCGGGAGCGCTGACCGCCTCGCCGTGCCGGACCCACTTCTCGGCGCCGGACGCCGACGGGAACGAGTATCCGAGCGCCTGTGCGTTCCGCTTGACCAGGTTGCCCCGCGGCCGCCTGGGGCGCATCGTGCCGTAGCGCACGGAGATTCCCCGGCCCTGGACAGCCCAGACGAACCCTTCGGTCTCGAGCAGGGCGATCGCGCGACCGACAGTGTCCCGGTTCGCGCCGTACTCGGTGGCGAGGTCGTCGAGCCGGGGCAGCCGCGCACCGGGCTTCCACTCGCCGGCCTCGATGCGCTGCTGGATCCGGGCCGCTATGTCGCGGTAGCGCGAATGCATAGGCATGCCAACTTTCCCTTTCGCCAGATTGTCTTGGGACAATCCTTGACCGGCGGGAGTGCAGCTCCAAAGATTGTCCCAAGACTAACTCCGGAGCGACACGGCGTCAGGGGGCCGTCCACATGGCAGCGACGTTCGACCGTGAGAATCAGTTCGAGGCCGCGCTGGCAGCGTTCGTCGTTCACGAGTCGCCTCGCCTGTTCGCGATCGTCCAGATACACAAGGAATATGTGGACGGTCGGATCGCAGCGTGGGGTCTGGCGTTCGAGGATCGCGCCGAGGTCGTCTCGGTGTGTGGTGGCATGCGGGTGAGGGCCGAAGCTCCTTCGCCTGTTCCCGGCGGCAGGCCGCACGCGGGCACGGCTCGTATGGGTCGACGCCTCGGTCGTCGATGGTCCGGCGACGCTGGGGCCGCCTGCCTTGTGGCGGTGAGGAACACCGGCAGTACTGGATGTGGACCTCCGCCCGGGCACGGCAGCGGTCGGGGAAGCGTCGGATCCTGCCCATGCTGGTCTCGCGAACGGCCGCCACCGTCTCTGCCTCCGGCTCCTCCCGGCGGGGAGAATCAGTCCTTGAGGGCGGTCTCGACGTCGGTGTGCAGGGACAGGTAGCCGGTGAGGCCGAGGGTGTCGAGGAGCCGGCGCAGGAAGCCCGAGGGCGCGGCGAGCCGGACCCACCCGCCGCGTTCCATGGCTCGGCCGTGCGCCGTGACCAGCACGCCGACGCCCATGGAGTCGCAGAAGTCGAGGCCCGACAGGTCGACGACGACGTGAGGGCTGGGGCGTTCCACGAGGCGGCTCAGGTTGGCCTTCAGGGCGGGCGCGGTGTCGATGTCGAGCGAGCCGCGCAGGGTGAGGACGGCCGTGTTCGGTGGGTGGTGCGCGACCGAGACCTGCATAGGGGTGTCACTTTCGTCGGTGGCGGGCACGGGTCAGCCATGGGTCGACGGGCGACGGCGGTGGTGACCTCCACCCTAGGCGAGCGGTACCGCATGGGCGAATTCAGTCGCGTACCGTTGACGCCGTGACGATCGACAAGGGTGACTTCGCGCCCGACTTCGCGCTGCCCGACCAGGATGGCACCACGCTGCGGCTGAGCGAGTTGCTGGCCTCCGGACCGGTGGTTCTGTTCTTCTACCCGGCCGCGATGACCAGCGGCTGCACGGTCGAGGCCTGCAACTTCCGCGATCTGGCCGCGGAGTTCGCGGCGGCGGGTGTGCAGCGTGTCGGGATCAGCCGGGACGCGGTGGCCAAGCAGAAGCAGTTCGCCGACCTGCACAACTTCGACTATCCGCTGCTCTCCGACGCGGACAGCGCGGTCGCCGCCGCCTACGGCGTCAAGCGCCGGCTGCCGTTGGGCCCGCTCAGCATCAAGCGCATGACCTTCGTGATCGACACCGACCGTACGGTGCTCGACGTCATCCACTCCGAGCTGGACATGAACGCACACGGTGACCGGGCCCTGGAGGTCCTTCGGGCCCGGTCCGCGCGAGATGTCGCTTAGCGGGCGTTACGCCATTTGCGGCCGCCGCGGCCGATGAGGCGGTCGGCGTCCGTGGGGCCCCAAGAGGCCGCCTCGTAGGTGGGGATCGGCGACGGGTCGTTCTCCCAGTGCTCGATGATCGGGTCGACGATGCGCCAGCACTGCTCGACCTCGTCGGTGCGGATGAACAGCGTCGGGTCGCCGAGCAGGGCGTCGAGCAGGAGCCGCTCGTAGGCCTCCGGGGACTCCTCGGCGAACGTCTGCTCGTACGAGAAGTCCATGCTGGCCGTGCGCACCCGGAAGGAGTGGCCCGGGACCTTGGCGCCGAAGCGCAGCGAGATGCCCTCGTTGGGCTGGATCCGCAGGATCAGCGCGTCGGTCTCGAGGTCGGTGAGCTGGTTGGCCGGGATCGGCAGGTGCGGCGGCCGCTGGAACTGCAGCGCCACCTCGGTGAGCCGGGCCGGCAGCCGCTTGCCGGTCCGCACGTAGAACGGCACCCCCGCCCACCGCCAGTTGTCGACGTTGAGCCGCATGGCCGCGTACGTCTCGGTGCGCGACAGCGGATCGACGCCGGCCTCGTCGCGGTAGCCGGCCATCAGGTCCTCGCGGGTGCCGCCGCGGGTGTACTGGCCGCGGACCGCCAGCTCGGCGATGTCGCGGTCGGTCGGCAGCCGGATGGCCTGCAGCAGCTTGACCTTCTCGTTGCGCAGGTCCTCGGCGTTGAACGAGGCCGGCGGCTCCATGAGCGCCAGTGCGAGGACCTGCAGCACGTGGTTCTGCACGATGTCGCGCATGGCGCCGGCGTGCTCGTAGAAGCCGCCGCGGGTGCCGACGCCCAGCGTCTCGGCGACCGTGATCTGCACGTGGTCGACCCACGAGCGGTTCCAGATGGGCTGGAAGATGGCGTTGGCGAAGCGCAGCGCCAGCACGTTCTGGACGGTGTCCTTGCCCAGGTAGTGGTCGATGCGGAAGACCTGGGGCTCGTCGAACGCGGCGTGCACGATGGCGTCCAGCTCGCGGGCGGTGCGCAGGTTGTTGCCGTACGGCTTCTCGATCACCAGGCGGGAGAAGCTGCCGTCGCCCGCCTGGTTCAGCCCGGCGCCGGCCAGGCCCTTGATCACCGGCTCGAACGCCTCGGCGGGGGTGGAGAGGTAGAAGATGCGGTTGCCGGCGGTGCCGCGGGTGGCGTCGAGGTCGTCGAGGGTCTCCGCGAGCCGCTTGTACGTTTCCGCGTCGTCGTAGCCGCCCGATACGTACCTGATTCCGCCCTGAAGCTGCGGCTTGTCCGCCAGGCTGCGGCCGCCCAGCGCGCTCTGCGCGAACTGGTGGTCCTCCATCGGGGTGCGGGCGACGCCCACGAGGGCGAACTCCGCCGGCAGCCGGTTGTGCCGAGCCAGGCTCTCCACGGCGGGCAGCAGCTTGCGGCGGGTCAGATCGCCGGACGCGCCGAAGATCACCAGTGTGGCGGGCGGTGCGTTGCGGTCCTGTGCGAGCTGGGGAACGTTGTCCATCGTCTGGTCATCCTCCGACCGCGTGCGTGGGCTTCCGCCTGAACTTTACGCAGCGCGACCAGTCCCCGGATCAAACCTGTCCGTCGATGCGCCCGGGCCGGCACCCGCAAAAGTGGCAAACTAGGGCCTAAGCCGCCGATCCGCATGAGGGAGATCCCGTGAAGTACCGGCTCGTGACCCGCAGCGACATGGACGGCCTGGTCTGCGCCGTGCTGCTCAAATTCATGAACGTCATCGACATCGACGACATCAAGTTCGTGCACCCCAAGGACGTCCAGGACGGCACGGCCGATATCACTGAGCGTGACATTCTCACCAATCTTCCGTACCACCCCAAGGCTCATCTGGTGTTCGACCACCACCACTCGGAAACGCTCCGTAATGTCGACAAGCTGCCGAACCACATCATCAACGCCAGCGCGCCGTCCGCGGCCCGGGTGATCTTCGAGTACTACGGGGGCGCCGAGCGCTTCCCGGAGGTCCCCGACGACCTCATGCGGGCCGTCGACCAGGCCGACTCGGCCGACTACACGATCGACGACATCCTGAATCCCAGCGGCTGGACCCTGCTGAACTTCATCATGGACAGCCGCACCGGGCTGGGCCGCTTCCGCGAGTTCCGGGTCGCGAACTTCGACCTCATGCGGACGCTCATCGACGCGTGCATCCAGATGGGCATCGAGGAGATCCTCAAGATGCCGGACGTGGCCGAGCGGGTCGACATGTACCGCGACTCCTCCGAGTTGTTCGTCGAGCAACTGAAGCGGGTCAGCCGCGTGGACGGCGACGTCGTCGTCGTGGATCTGCGGGAGGAGGAGACCATCTTCGCGGGCAACCGCTTCATGGTGTACGCGCTCTTTCCCGAGGCACGGGTCTCCGTGCACATCATCTGGGGCTTCAAGAAGCAGAACACCGTGTTCGCCTGCGGCAAGTCGATCCTCGACCGCACCTCGCCCGTCGACATCGGCTCGGTGATGCTGCAGTGGGGTGGCGGCGGTCACCTCGCGGCGGGCACCTGCCAGGTCGAGCACGAGGACGCCGAGCGCGCCGAGTACGAGATCATCCAGGCCCTCAAGACGCCCCGTACGGTTTCGGTCTGACTATGTTGGCGGGGTGGAGAGCCGAACCTCTCCACCCCGCCGGACGCAGGTCGTGGGTCTTGCCCTGGACCCCACCCGCATGTCGTGGTCAGCGCCCCACGCGCGTCTTCACGACCAGCCCGCGCCCACCTGCGCGGGACATCCTCTATTCCTCCGGGCCGTCCTTGTAGCTCCAGGCGGTGACCCGCGGCCCGGTCGCAACCAGTTCCTTCGCCTCGCCGGCCGGGGCCTCGTCCGCGGCGTCCGGGGCGGGCCTGCGGCGCGCGCGCCGCACCATGACCGCGCCGGCGGCCGCGAGGAGACCCGCGACGACCCAGCCCGCGACCGTCCAGAAGCCCGGGCCGTCGTCGGCCGCCTCGGCCAGGGCCGCGAACATGGCCGCGTCGTCGGCGCTCGTACCCCCGCCGGGCGTGGTGCCGTGCGCCGGGTGGCCCGCCGTACCGCCTGCCGTGGCCGGGGTCAGCGCCAGCGTGACCGGCGGGATCGGGGCGCCCTTGGCCGGGTCGGCGTACGTGGGCGACAGGGTGAAGCTCATCTTGTCGCCGGTCGTCGGCAGCGGGCCCATCGCGACCGAGAGGTCGGCGGACTTTCCGGGGGCGAGGGCCTTGCCCGGCATGGCGGTCCAGGTGATCGCGGAGGTGGCCTCGGTGACCGGCGACCCGCCGTGGATGCTGGTCAGCGGCGTGTCCAGCTTCCGGTACTCCAACTGCGGCGCCCAGTCCGGTGCCGACAGGGCGTAGAACTCGGCGATCGGCATGTCCCGCGGCAGCACGAGTTTTATCTTGGTGATCGGGCTGCGCGCGGCGTTCGTGACCTTGAACGCGACGTTCTGCCCGCTGCCCTGCGGTGCGCTGGGCGGGCTGACCGTCACGCCGGCGGCCGCGGGCGCCGCGACGCCGAGCACGCCGGCGGCGACGGCGGCGGCCAGGACCCCCGCCCGGCGGTGCTTCTCCAGTCGACTCACGCCCGGTAGTTCGTTTCAGCGAGGCGAATGGTTCAACACCGCGGAGAAATTTCTTCTCCGGCCGTGGCGCATGATGGTCGCATGCGTGAGGTAGCGATCGGCGGCGACATGATCAGACTCGGACAGTTTCTCAAGCTGGCCGATCTCATCGACACCGGTGGGGAGGCCAAGGTGCTGATCGCGGTGGGCGACGTGACGGTCAACGGCGAGGTGGACACCCGGCGTGGCCGCCAGTTGCACCCCGGCGACGTCGTCGCCGTCGGCGACCGGGCGGCGCGGGTGGTCGCCTGAGGACACCCGGACAGGCTTCGACGTCCGTTTATGCAGCGGTGCGTGACGAGCTGTTGACATCGTGTCGATCTCAGGCATCTACTGGGTCCGGAGTGTCACCGGCGTCACAGATGCCGGTTTCGATGTCCGCCTCGCCGGGGAGGCCCCATGTCTCGTGCACGCGTCCGCGTGGCCCTGTCCGGGACCGTCACCGCCCTTCTCGCCGTGGCCCTGGCGGGATGCGCGGGGTGGGGTGGCACCACCGCCGGCTCCGGGGGCGCGAACAGCATCGACGTCCTGATGGTCAACAACCCGCAGATGATCGATCTGCAGCGGCTGACCGAGGAGAACTTCACCCGGCAGACCGGCATCGCGGTCAACTTCACGGTGCTGCCGGAGAACGACGTCCGTGACAAGATCAGCCAGGAGTTCTCCAGCCAGGCCGGCCAGTACGACGTCGCCTCGCTGAGCAACTTCGAGATCCCGATCTACGCCACGTCGAAGTGGATCGCGCCGCTCGACGGGTACGTGGCCGCCGACACCGTGTTCGACCAGGCCGACATCCTGCCCTCGATGGCGAAGTCGCTGACCGCTGACGACGGCAGACTCTACGGTCAGCCCTTCTACGGCGAGTCCTCGTTCCTGATGTACCGCAAGGACGTCCTGGACGCGCAAGGCATCACGATGCCCGCGAAGCCGACGTGGCAGCAGGTCGCCGACATCGCCGCCCGGGTGGACGGCGTCCAGCCCGGCATGGCGGGGATCTGCCTGCGCGGCCAGCCCGGCTGGGGCCAGATCTTCGCCCCGCTCACCACGGTCGTCAACACCTTCGGGGGTACGTGGTTCGACGCCGACTGGAACGCCCGCGTCGACGCCCCGGAGTTCCGGGCGGCCACCCAGTTCTACGTGGACCTGGTCCGCGCGCACGGCGAGACCGGCGCACCGCAGGCCGGCTTCACCGAGTGCCTCAACAACCTGATCCAGGGCAACGTCGCCATGTGGTACGACGCCACCAGCGCCGCCGGCTCCCTCGAGGCCGCCGGCTCCCCGGTCAAGGGCAAGATGGGCTACGTCGCCGCCCCCGTGCTGAAGACCGCCAGCTCCGGCTGGCTCTACGCCTGGGCCTGGAGCATTCAGCAGGCCAGCGAGAAGAAGGACAACGCCTGGAAGTTCATCTCCTGGGCGTCCAGCCGGCAGTACGAGGAACTCGTCGGCGCCGAGCTCGGGTGGTCCCGGGTGCCCGCCGGCAAACGCGCCTCCACCTATGCCAACCCGGACTACCTGAAGGAGGCGTCCGCCTTCGCCGCACCGACCGAGCAGGCCATCTCCAGCGCCGATCCGCGCAATCCCGGCGTGCAGCCCCGCCCGGCGATCGGCATCCAGTTCGTCGACATCCCGGAGTTCACCGACCTCGGCACCCAGGTCTCGCAGTACGTCAGCTCCGCCATCGCGGGCCGGATGAGCGTCGACGAGGCTCTGGAGCGCGGCCAGCGCCTCGCCGAGGACGTCGCCGAACGCTACCGGTCGCGCGAGGAAGGCTGAGGTGTCGTCATGACGTCCGTCGCCGAACAGACCGCCGCTCGCCCCGGCACGCCCCCGCGCCCGCCCGGCGTCGCCCGCCGCGCCGCCGGCTGGGCCCGCCGGGCGCCCCTGCTGCCCGCCCTGGTGTTCATGATCGTCGTGACCCAGTTGCCGTTCGTCGCGACGCTGGTCATCTCCTTCATGGACTGGAACGCGTACTACCCCGACGAGGTGGGCTTCGCCGGATTCGACAACTTCAAGCGGGTCTTCACCGACGTCAACATGCGCGACGCGGTCTGGACGACCATCCTGCTCACCGCCGGTGTCGTGCTGATCAGCCTGCTGCTGGGCCTGGGCATCGCCCTGCTGCTGGACCGCAGGTTCCGCGGCCGCGGCGCGGTGCGCACGATGATGATCGCTCCCTTCCTGGTGGTGCCGGTCGCCGCCGCTCTGCTGTGGAAGCACGCGCTCTACAACCCCGAGTACGGCCTGCTCAACGGCGCCCTCACCCGGATCTGGGGCCTGTTCGGCTCGGACAACCCGCCGCAGCCCGACTGGATCACCAACGGGCCGCTGTGGTCGGTGATCTTCGCCCTGGTCTGGCAGTGGACCCCGTTCATGATGCTGATCCTGCTCGCCGGTCTGCAGGGGCGCCCGCTCGACGTGATCGAGGCGGCCCGCATCGACGGGGCGAGCAACTGGCAGATCTTCCGCAGCATGACCCTGCCGCACCTGCGCCAGTACCTCGAGCTGGGCGCGCTGCTCGGCTCCATCTACATCGTGCAGAACTTCGACGCGGTCTTCACGATCACGTCCGGCGGCCTCGGTACGGCGAACCTGCCGTACACGATCTACCAGATCTTCTACCAGGCGCACGACTACGGCCGGGCCTCCGCGGCGGCGGTCGTCGTGGTCCTCGGCACGATTCTCATCGCGACATTCGCGTTGCGTACCGTGTCGTCGCTGTTCAGGGAGGAATCGGGCCGATGAGCATCACCGACACCGCACCGGTCCCGGCCACCCGCGACGAACGCGGCGCACCGGTCGTCAAGCGCAAGGAGCGCGCGGGCGTCTGGCTCACCTTGCTCGCCTGGGCCGTCGGCATCCTGTTCGTGCTGCCCGTGGTCTGGATGGTGCTGACCTCGTTCCACAGCGAGGCCGACGCCGCCACGAACCCGCCGTCCGTGCTCGCCCCGCTGACCCTGGAGGGCTACCGCGAGTTCTTCTCCGGCGGCGCGAGCCCGTGGCCGCCGCTGCTCAACTCGCTGACCGCCAGCATCGTGTCGACCGCCCTGGTCCTGCTGCTGTCGTTCCCCGCGGCGTACGCCCTGAGCATCAAGCCGGTGAAGAAGTGGACCGACGTCCTGTTCTTCTTCCTCTCCACCAAGATGCTCCCCGTGGTCGCGGGCCTGCTGCCGCTCTACCTGTTCGCGCAGAGCACCGGCCTGCTCGACAACATCTGGCTGCTGATCGTCTTCTACACCTCGATGAACCTGCCCATCGCCGTCTGGATGATGCGCTCGTTCCTGTCCGAGGTGCCGGTCGAGATGCTGGAGGCCGCCGCGATGGACGGCGCCGGGCTGACCAGGACCCTGCGCTCGGTCGTCGCGCCCGTGGTCATGCCCGGCATCGCCGCGACCGCGTTGATCTGCTTCATCTTCAGCTGGAACGAGCTGCTCTTCGCCCGGGTCCTCACCGCCACCGTCGCGGAGACCGCCCCGGTGTTCCTGACCAGCTTCGTCACCAGCCAGGGTCTCTTCCTCGCCCAGCTCTGCGCGGCCGCGTTCGTGGTCTCGCTGCCGGTGCTCATCGCCGGCTTCACCGCCCAGGACAAGCTCGTGCAGGGGCTGTCCCTGGGCTCGGTCAAATAGCCTCCGCCCCGCCCTGAGAGGTGGCCGGCCCCGCGACCCGGGGCCGGCCACCGCATTTCCGCAAATCCGCGGTAGTTGGTGGAACCGGCCGCCGCGAGGGTACGTCCGAACGGTTATGACGACACTTCGCGGTTTGCCCACGGCCGCTGCCGCCGCCATGGTGGTCCTGCTCAGCGCCTGCGCCCAGCCCGGTACGGGTCCCGGCGCCGGCTCACCGTCGTCCGCGCCGCCGGCCGGCGGCGACGGCGGTCTCGTCCTGCGGATCACACAGACCGGCGGGTTCGCCGGCCCCGACGCGATCGCCGCACGCCTGCCCGGCCTCAGCGTGTACGCCGACGGCAGGGTGATCTTCGACGGCCCGGTGACGGCGGACTACCCCGGCCCCGCACTGCCCAACGTCCTGGAGCGGGTGGTCCCGCCGGAGCAGGTGAAGCAGCTCACCGGCGAGGCCGAGGCCGCCGGGGTGCGCGAGGGCACCGACTTCGGCCAGCCCGGCGTCGCCGACGCGAGCACCACCGAGGTCACCGTCGTCACCGACGCCGGCGAGCGTACGGTCGGTGCGAACGCGCTGCACGAGGCGCAGGCGAACGACCCCTTGCTGACCCCGGCCCAGAAACAGGCCCGGGAGAAGCTGCGCGCCTTCCTCGACCGGGCGGAGCAGCTCGCGTCCGGCCCCGAGGCGCGGCCGTACCGGCCGGAGGTCCTCGCCGCGGTCGTCCGGCCGTACGTGGAGCCCGGCGACGACCTGCCCGCCCGGCCCAAGGAGATGCAGTGGCCCGGCCCGGCGCTGCCCGGCGAGCCCCTCACCACGGTGCAGAAGATCAGCTGTGTCACCGCGACCGGCGCGCAGCGCGACGCGATCCTCGCCTCCGCGAAGAACGCGAAGGCCGGCGCCCCGTGGGTCTCCGGCGGCAACCGGTGGGCCGTCACCTTCCGGCCGCTGCTGCCCGGGGAGAGCGGATGCGCCGACCTGAAGGCGGCCCGATGAGCCCGATCGGCGAACCCTTCGAGCCTTCGCAGCTTTCCCCCCGCCCCGCCGTGGAGGAAGACGGCAACGGGCCGGGACAGGCGACACCCGTCCCGGCCCGTACGGCCTGCCGTCCGTGGCTCAGCGCACGCCGAGCAGATCCACCACAAAGATGAGGGTCTCGTTCGGCTTGATCACGCCGCCGGCGCCGCGCGCGCCGTACCCCAGATGCGGGGGAATGGTCAGCTTGCGGCGGCCGCCGACCTTCATGCCGGCCACACCCTGATCCCATCCGCCGATGACCTGGCCCCCGCCGAGCCCGAACTCGAACGGCGTACCACGGTTGTAGGAGGCGTCGAACTCCTTGCCCGAGGAGAACGCGACGCCCACGTAGTGGACGCTGACCTGGTGGCCGGGCTTGGCCTCGTCGCCGTCGCCGACGACGAGGTCCTCCGTGACCAGCTCGGCGGGCGGCTCACCGGTGATGGGGCCGACGTCGGGCTTCTCCATGTGTCCTCCTGTGTCGAATTGCCTGCACGGCCATGCAACCACAGCGGCGGGAACTTATCCGCAGCGCCACCCATCGTGATGAACGATCCGCGACCGGCCTGCGTACTGTTCCGCGTGGGCCGCCGGCGCCCACACGGGTACCTCCGGGAGGTCGCATGAGCTCCGTCCGCCGCACCGCGGCTCTCGCCGTCGCCGGCGGGATCGTTGCGGCCGCGTCCCTGCTCCCGGCCGCGCCGGCCCTCGCGCACGGCGCGCCGACCTCGCCGGTCAGCCGTACGGCCGCCTGCGCTTCCGGCGGCGACCGGGCGGGCTCCGCGGTGTGCCGGGCGGCGCTCGACGCCAACGGCCTGCCGTTCGGCCGCTTCGACAACCTGCGGGTGCCCGGTGTCGGCGGCCGGGACCGCCAGGTCGTCCCGGACGGCCGCCTCTGCAGCGGTGGCCTGCCCGACTTCCGCGGCCTCGACCTGCCCCGCGACGACTGGCCCGCCACGAAGGTCACCGCGGGAGCCACGCTGAAGGTCGCGTACGTCGGAACGATCCCGCACCGGGGCACCTTCCGGCTCTACCTGACCGGCCGGGGCTACGACCCCGCGAAGCGGCTCGGCTGGGGCGACCTGGGTTCGCCGCTCGCGGAGATCACTGACCCACCGCTGCGCGACGGCGCATACCGGATGAGCGTGAGGCTGCCCGAGGACCGCGCGGGCCGGCATGTGCTCTACACGGTCTGGGAAACCTCGAGCACGCCGGACACCTACTACTCGTGCTCCGACCTGGTCATCCAGAAGGCCACGGCGCCGACGGAGGCGGCCCCGGCGGCGAAGGCGGCGAAGAAGCCCGCCCCGAAGGTCACTCGCTCGGCCGAGCCGGGCGCGGTCGCCACCCCGGTGGACGCCCAGACCGAGAAGTCCGCGGCGGCGCCGGTGGCGGCCCGCGAATCCTGGCTGCGCCCGGCCGCTGTCGAGAGCGAGGACGAGGTCAAGCCCGCCCACCAGATCGTCATCGCGGCGCTGATCGTCATGACGGGCGTGGCGGCGGGCGCCGGCTTCCTGCGCCTGCGCGCGGCCCGTACCCGGCGCGACGACCCGGGTCCGGACAGCGGGCCCCGGTGACGTTCGCGCACGGTCGAAGGCTCGGTCAGGCGGCGTACTCCAAGCGGCGTAGTTCGTGGGCTTCCTTGGCGTAGCGGGCGAGCAGATGCACCGTGCGGGGGCCGGCCACGCCGTCGGTGTCGAGGCCTACGCGGGCCTGGAAGCGGCGGACGGCGGTGGTCAGGGCGTCGTCGTCCGCGGCGACCGTCAGGCCGAGCTGGGCGAACAGGTCGCGGACCGCGGCCGGGTCGGCGGCGGGGGCCGGGTCGCCGGTCCAGCCGATCAGGCCGCCGACGGCCGTTCCGACCACGCTGAGCATTCCTCGTGCCGACATGCGTTCCTCCTGGGGATCTCGGCGGTGTCTCCCAGAATCCGCGAGCTGCCTGTGCCTGGCATCGGACCGTGGTCCTGACCTGCTGTGCACTCGCTATGACTTTCGGCGGATCCGGGCTAGAACTCGTCGACGCGGCGGTCCTGGTCCGGGCAGACCGTGTCGATCGCCAGCTTGACCAGCCGGCGGGCGGTGGCTCGGTCCGTCGCCGCGGCACCGGCCAGATCGCGGGTGGCCGCGACGATCGCGCCGGCATCGTCGCCCCCGGCCAGCGAGGAGCAGGCCTGCTCGGCGATGGCGGCGATCTCCTCGTCGCGGTGGTCGAGGGCGATCCGCGGGAGCTTGTCGCGGACGGCTTCGACGAAGGCGCCGGTGCCGGCGGCGGCCCGTGCCTGCGTGGGCGTCTGCGGGGCGCGGGGCGCGGCGGTCGTGGCGGCCCGGGCTCCGGCCGTCGTGCTCTCGGTCACCATGGTCCGGGTCGACGCCGTGCCGCCGCTGCTGGTCGCCGGGACCGGCACCGTCGCCGGCTCCGCCGCGGCGTCGTCGCCGCATCCGCCCATCGCCAGCAGCAGCGCCGTCGCGGCCAGCCACTTCGTCATCATCGGTACACCCCGTTCTCGCCTGTTGTGCTGCCGCAGGCTCAACGGGCGACGCGCGCCGGGGGGACGGACCGCCGGGCACGCTACCCGCACGGGTGAACGCCGGACGTTCGGCGGACACACCCGGGTCGTCTCAGCCCGCCAGGTCGCCGTAGCGGTCCTCGAGCTCCCGCCACGTGCCCTGCGCCACCGCGCGGCCGCCGATCAGCACCACCACGCGGTCCGCCCGCGACAGCGCCGCCCGCTTCGACGTCGAGCCCACCACCGTGATCCCGTGCTCGCGTAGCGCCCGCCACAGCTCCAGCTCGGTCGTGACGTCCAGCGCCGACGACACGTCGTCCGCGATCAGCAGCTCCGTGCGCGGCGCCAGGGCCCGGGCCAGCGCCAGGCGCTGGAGCTGGCCGCCGGACAGGCGGGTGCCCTTGTGGCCGATCAGCAGTTGCAAGCCGCCGCCGGCCGCCGCCAAGTCATGCTCGAGCTGGGCGGTCGTCACCGCGTCCGCGGCGTCCACCTGATGGCCGAGGGCGATGTTGTCGGCGACCGTGCCGGACAGGACGCGGGGCAACTGGGCGACGTAGCCGACCTGGTTGGGGCGCAGGAACGTCTCCGGCTCGTCCACCGGCCGGCCGTTCCAGGCCAGCGTGCCGGTGTGGTGCACGATGCCGGCCAGCGCCCGCAGCAGCGAGGACTTGCCGGAGCCCACCGGGCCCACGACCAGCACGAGCTCGCCGCGTTCCACGGTCAGGTCGATGTCCTGGGCGCCGACCGTACCGTTCTCGTGGACCGCGCTGAAGCCGGCGAGCTCCAACCGGCGCAGCGGGTTGCGCGGCGCCACCGGCGGAGCGTCCGCCGTGCCGGCGGCGATGTCCACCCCCGGCACCGACGACGAGTACGCCGATTCACCCGCCATGGCCGCCGTCCGGCGGGTCCAGACCCGCGCCGACGGGAAGTGCGACACCAGCGAGGCCGTGGTCCACGCGAACCAGCGGGCCGCCCCGAGCACCGCCACCGCGATCAGCGTGGCCGCCGCCGACAGACTGCCGGACAGGTACATCGCCCAGGCGGCGATCGGTAGCAGGCCGCTGAGCACCGACGGGGTGGACCGGGCCCACACCTGGATGGCGATCTCCCGGCGCTGCAGTTCGCTGCGAGCGGTGTCGAGCCTGGCGAGATGCTCGAGGACCGGCACGGTCGCACCGGCCAGCTTCACCGTGCGCGCCGCCGACAGCGAGGACACCAGGGCGGTGGCGAAGGAGGCCCGGGCGGCGACCGTACGCCGGGCCGCCCGCTCCAGCCGGGGCCCGAACAGCGTCGCCGCCAGCCCCGAGACGACCATCGTCCCGGCGAAGAACAGCGCGGGCACCCAGGACCCCGACGCCAGCGTCATCGCCACGATCATGACGAGGCTGACGGCGGTGTCGATGAGGTTGTCGGCGAGCATGACGACGCGCTCGGTGTCGCCGCCCTGCGCCACCACCTCGGCCGGGGTGTGCTTGCTGATCCGGCGGGGCCCGATCTGCCCGTGCACCAGGCGCATGCTGATCCGCAGCATCTGCCGGACCCACCACTCGGGGAACCAGGCGCCGGTGTAGTACAGCGTCGGGATGGCGACGATCAGGGCGGCCGCGATCGCCACCGCCGGCCACACCGGGTCGCCGACGCCGTCGACGACCTGCGACCAGAGCAGCGGCAGGATCGCGCCGTCGAGGCCCAGCAGGATCAGGACCACGAACAGCGCCACGGCGCCCAGGCCGTACCGGGCGTCGTTGGTGGTCAGCCGGAAGATCTCGCGCATCGTCCGGGCCGGCGGCGGCTCGGGCAGCGGCGGCGGGTCGGCCAGGGGCAGGTTGTTGCCCAGCTCCGTGCCGACCGGCTCGGGGTCGCGTTCCAGGAGCACGACGCCGCCGCCGCTGCGGGCCGGTGCCGCCACGGTGGAGGTGGCCAGCAGCTCCGCGAAGCGGCGCGACTCGGCGAGCGGACCCGCCTCGAGCACCTCGCCGTCGGCCAGCACCACGACCTCGTCGCAGCGGCGGACCGACGACAGCCGGTGCGCCACGATGACGCCGATGCGGTCCTTCAGCAGCCGGTCGGTGGCGCGCTGCACCCAGGCCTCGGTGACCGGGTCCATCCGGGCGGTGGCCTCGTCGAGGATCACCACGTGCGGGTCGCGGACCAGGATGCGGGCAAAGGCGACGAGCTGCTCCTGCCCGGCGGACAGGACGTAGCCGCCCTCGCCGAGCTTGGTGCCGACGCCGTCGGGCAGGCTGTCCACCCACCCGCTCAGGCCGAGCTCCGCCAGGGCGTCCGCCACCTGGGGCAGCAGCTTCTCGTCGAACAGCGCGATGTTCTCGGCCAGGGTGCCGGCCAGGATCTCGGTGCGCTGCGGAACGATCGCCGTCCACCGGCGCAGACCCTCGACGTCGAGGTCGTTGATGTCGTGACCGCCGAGGAAGACGGTGCCGCGCGGGACGTCGACGGCGCGGGTCAGCACCTTGGCCAAAGTGGACTTGCCGGATCCGGTGCGCCCGATCAGCGCGTACGAGCGACCCCGCTGGAATGCGAGGCTGATGTCGCGCAGCGCGGGCGGACGGGCGGAGTCGGACTCGCCGTACCGGAAGGTCAGGTCCCGGACCACGAGATCGCCGGTGGCGGGAGGGAGGCCGCCGGCCGGCTCCTGGGGCACCTCGCGCAGCAGCCGCACCCGGCTCCAGGCACCGAGCGCGTTCTGCAGCTCCGGGACCATCCGGGTGACGTGCTCCAGCGTGCCGCCGAAGCCCAGCGCCAGCAGCCACACGGCGGTCAGCCGGGCGCCGTCGATGTGCCCGGTGGCCAGCGCCCAGGCGCCGCCGACGACGAGGACCGCGATGAGCGTGCGGGTGATCGCCCCGGCCCCCATCGTGACCCGCGCCGACATCCGCCACACCCGGCGCCCGCGCTCGAGCACCTCCCGGGCGCGCTGGGCGTAGAGGCGGCGCACGTACGGCGCGGCCAGGCTGGTGCGGACGTCGTCCTGGCCGTGGATGGCCTCCTCCATCACGGCGGCGAGATCGGACCAGGCCTCCTCCTCGTGGATGCGGGCGGGGGAGATGCGCTGGATCGGCTTGGTCATGACGGCCGCGAGCAGGAACGACACGAGGATCATGGCGACCGCGGCCGGCCACCAGGCGAAGAACGCGGTGACGATCGACAGGGCGGCCACGGCCAGCGACTGGGCCAGCCGGACGCCGCTGCCGCGCAGCTCGGCGCCGACCTGGTAGACGTCGCTGTCGATGCGGTCGAGCAGCTCGCCGACCGGGGTGTTCTCCAGGGTGGGCACGTCCTGGCCGAAGGCTACCCGGCACAGCCCCCGGCGTGCGGCGGCGGCCCAGTCGGCGGTCAGCCGCGCGGCGACCAGGCCGACCAGGACGTCGCCGAGCACCGACACCACGAGGGCGGCCGCGAGCACGGCGAACAGCGGCTCCGAGCGGTCCACCAGGACGGCGCCGGCCAGGCCCAGGGAGGCGGCCTGACCGCCGGCCCCGAGCACGATGAGGACGGCGATGAAGGCGGTGCGACGGGGGGAAACGCCCCATAAGTCGCGAAGCAGGAGCATCGAAGATCCTCAAGGCAGGAGGGAAGCGGTGCACCCATCCTGCGGGGCGGGCCGGGAGGGCTCAACGCAATTACGTGGCCCGTCCCGGTGGCCCGTGCCACCATCACGGCCGTGGACATACCGACGGTGGTCGCCGCCAAGGCCCGGGCGGCGGGGGCGGATGACTGGCTCGCCGGGCTGCCGTCGCTGGTCACCGCGCTGAGCGGGGACGGTCGTGCGGTCCTGGTCCACGGCGACGTGCACCAGTGGAACGCCCTGCGCGCGAGCGGTGGATGGAAGCTCGTGGACCCGGACGGCATGCTCGCCGAGGCGGAGTACGACCTCGGCGTGCTCATGCGCGAGGACCCGCGGGAGCTGATGGCGGGCGACCCGTGGGACCGCGCGCGCCTGCTCGCCGGCCGGACCGGCCTCGACGTCACGGCGATCTGGGAGTGGGGCGTCGTCGAGCGCGTGTCGACCGGACTGCTGGCGGTGGGCATCGGCCTGCAACCCGTCGGCGACGACATGCCGGCGGCGGCGGACGCGATCAGCGGCGGGTAGCGTGCGGCTGATGTACCCACCGTCGCCGTGGCATCTGCGCGGACAACTCCATGTGTCGGTCTTCGCCGTACCCCGCAAGGAGCTGCCCGCGCTGCCGGCCGGCATCCGGCCGCTCACCGTCGCCGGCCGGGCCCTGGTCGGCGCGGCGTGGGTCGTCTACGAGCCGGGCGGCACGCTGCACTACCGCGAGCTGCTCGCCGCCGTCCTGAACCGCTCGCTGCGCAGCACGATCATGAACATCTGGGTCGACAGCCCCGAGTCGTGCGAGGGCGGCCGCGCTCTCTGGGCCATCCCGAAGGACCTCGCGGAGCTGACGATCGCGCCACCCGCGGCGGCCGCGGCCGGGATCGCCCGCGCGACGGTCGCGCCGGGCCGCCGCCTACCGGGCCGGTGGCCCACCCCGCTGTCGCTCGTGCAGGGCCGCGACGGCGCGCTCGTGCGCACGCCGGTCCAGGGCCGCGCGACGCTGCGCCCGGCCCGTATGACCTGGCAGATCGAACCCGGCAGCCCGCTCTCCTATCTGGCCGGTCGCCGCCCCCTGGTGTCGCTGACCCTGGCCGACTTCCGCATGCGCTTCGGCGCCTGACGGCCGCCATGCCCGGATCGGGAGGCCGCCGGGCAGACCCGGCCCGGCGCGCGCCTGGTCAGCCGGAGCGCAGGGTGAGCAGGGTGATCTCGCTCGGCGCGAAGATGCGGAACGGCGGCCCCCAGAAGCCCGTGCCCCGGGACGTGTAGAGCTGCGTGCGCTCGCCGTGCCGGCTGAGTCCCTGCAGGACCGGCTGGTCCAGCCGGACGAGGTAGTGGAACGGCCAGATCTGCCCGCCGTGGGTGTGGCCGGAGAGCTGCAGGTCCACCCCGTGCGCGACCGCCCCGGCGAGCTGCTGGGGCTGGTGGGCCAGGAGCAGGACCGGTAGGTCCGGGTCGGCGCCGCGCAGGGCGGCCTCGTGGTCCATGTGGTGCCCCGGTACGCCCGATCCCGCCGCCGTGCGATCGTCGACCCCGGCGACGATCAGGTCGCTGCCGCCGCGGGAGACGACGAGGTGCCGGTTGTGCAGCGCCTCCCAGCCCAGTGACGCCATGTGCTCGACCCAGCGTTGGGCGCCGCTGAAGTACTCGTGGTTGCCGGTGACGTAGACCCGGGCCAGGCGGGCACGGACGTCGCCGAGCGGGGCGGCCTGCTCGCGCCGCTGTGCCACCTCACCGTCGGCGATGTCGCCGGTGTGCGCGACGATGTCCGGCTCCAGCGAGTTGACGACGTCGACGACGCCTCGTGACCAGCGAGCCCGGTCGATGGGTCCGTAGTGCGTGTCGGTCAGCAGGACGATGCGCAGGCCGTCGAGCCCGGGGCCGAGGCGGGGAATCGTCACCTCGACGCGGCGGACCCGCGAGACGCGCATCGCCTCGGCGTACCCCCAGAGCAGCAGGACCAGCGCGATGAGCGCGACCGTCGCGGTGACGATCCGCGAGCGGACCGGATCGGCGACCCCCGCGACGGCCAGCCCGAGGCGGAGCACACCGCCGAGCAGCGACCACACGAACAGCACCCACACGACGCCGAGGAGGGTGTCGGCGAGGCGCGCGGCGGCGTCGCGGTGGTGGCGGCCGTGGCCGCTGAACATCAGCACGGGGAAGGCGGCGGCCAGGACCGCGAAGAGCGCCGTGCCGGCGGCGAGGACGGCGCCGGGCCAGCGGTTGCCGGACCAGACCAGGGTCCACCACGGTACGCCGAAGAGCAGCAGCACGACGGCGGTGACGATCAGGCCGAAGCGGACGACCCGGCCGCGCCGACGTCGCGGCTCGGTCTCGACGGCCTCTCCGACCGACGCTGGCTGGCTCACGGACGCTCCGTCTCACGGTGTGATCGTCAGGTGCGACGCGGGCCAGGCAAGCGTATCCGTCCTACGTGTCGTCCCGTCGCCGCACCATCTCGGCGATCCAGACGGGTGCGAACGGCGACGTGCAGTTCGGGGGAGTCGGGTAGTCCTTGAGTACCTCCAGGCGCTCGCCGATCGCGATGGCGCGGGCGCGGTGCCCCGGGTGCTCGATCCCGATCTGCGCCAGGCAGTGGTTCATCGCCCACTGCAGGCGGTCAGGAGCGTCCTTCATCCGCGTCTCGATGTCGTCGAGCAGTCCCGTGAGGTCGAGGCCCTCGGGCTTCTTGGCGACGCGCTCGGTGGTCAGCGCCCAGCCGGCGCTCGCAACGACCGGATCCGGATCGGCGAACCAGGCCAGGCGCAGCGTCTCGGCATGCGGGTTCTTCTTCACCACGTAGTTCACGAGCCAGTCGTGCACCTTCGGAGTGCGTGCCTCGCGCAGCATGGCGTCCAGCTCGTCCCGCTCGAACGCCTTCGGGCGGCAGATCAGGAGCGCCAGCAGTCTCGCCGCGGTGTCGGCCGTCTGCCAGAGCCGGCGCGCGAGGTCCTGCTGCGTCTTCAGCCGCTTCGCGATCTCCCGAATCTTGCCGAGGTTCACGCCGTGGTCGTCGCCGTGCCGCTCGTTCACCGCGCGGATCTTCGGGTCCTCGAGCGCGGACAGCTCGGCCATCACCTCGGTCACCGTCGTGTCAGTCACCCGGCGGCCTCCTGCCCCTCGTCGCGTCGGGGATACCAGCCTACGAGGGGCGGCCGAGAGCGCGGATCAGCGGTGCCGGGACGACGAGATCGGCGCGGTCCCGGGTCGCCGCGATGATCACCGCGTTGCGCTCGTCGGTGCCGGTGGCCCAGGCGGTCGCCGCGGAGGCGTCCTTGCCGAAGCGGATGTGCCGGGCGATCAGCCGGTCGAGGCGGGTGGCGCGGTCGAGGTCGGCGTACCAGATCTCGTCGCACAACGGCCGGACCGGCGACCACCGGCCGTCCTCGACCAGTAGGTAGTTGCCCTCCGTCACGATCAGCCGGGCCGTGCGGGGCACCGGGATCGTGCCCGCGATCGGCTGCTCGATGACGCGTTCGAAGCCGGGCGCGTACACGATCTCGTCGGTGTCCTCGCGCAGCCGGCGCAGCAATGCCGCGTAGCCGAGGGCGTCGAAGGTGTCCGGGGCGCCCTTGCGGTCGCGGTTGCCGAGGCGCTCGAGCTCCACGTCGGCAAGATGGAAGCCGTCCATCGGCACGTGGGCGACCCAGCCCGGCCGGCTCTGCGCGGCGATCGCCGCGCAGAGCTCCTCGGCGAGGGTGGTCTTGCCGGCGCCCGGTTCGCCGACGATGCCGAGGATCGCCCGGCGCCCGCCGTCGGCCAGCGCCCGGGCCCGCCGCGCCAGATCGTCGAGGGTGTGTGCGGTCATGCGGGCCGGGCCGTGAGGTGGTGGGCCATGAAGCCGCGGGCGTGCCGGGCCAGGTCCTCGCCGTCGTGCCACAGGTTGCGCCAGATCGCGAGGTAGCCCCGTGCGCTGGAGAGGGCGCCGGTGAAATGGGTGCCGCCCAGCTCGTGGGTGATCACGAGCGAGTCGTGCTGGAGCTTGGCGCCCCGGTCGACCACGGCCGGGTCGGTGCTGGAGACGTCGGCGTCGAAGGCGAGCCCGCGCGAGCAGGCCACCGACAGGCGGAGGCGGGCGGGTTGTCGGCCCAGACCAGGGCGCGCACGCCGCGGGGATTGCGGAGCTGCATGGCGTGTCCTTCGTGGTCAGGCGCTCTTGGCGCCGGTGATGAGGGCGACGACTCTGGAACCTCGTGAGCAGGGCGGCGAGCACCACGACGACGCCGACGGCGAGCGGTTGGTGGCGTTCGGCGAGCATCGCAGCGTCTACCCCGAGGTGCGCCAGCTACTCATGCTCCAGGCCGGCACCGGCATCGGCGCGGGAATGATCATGCTGCACACCCGCTCCGGACTGGTGGGCCCCGCCCTGCTGCTGGCCGACGGTATCTTCGCGCCGGACCGGGTGGGTGCCCTGATCGGCCAGGTCTGACGACCCCGGCCATGGCCGGTCCCACCCGATACCACGGTGCCGGCCCTCGCCGCGTCCGCACCCGTCGCCACCGCGCCCCGCGGCGCGGCACCGCTCGCCACGGCCGGCCATCAGCCGAAGCCGCCGCCGCTCGTCGTGGCCGAGGGGCTGAACAACCCCCCCCGCGGGCTGGCCTTCGCGAAGGACGGCACTCTCTACGTGGCCTCGAGCGGGCTGTGCGCTCCCGGCGGCGTCGCCATCCGCGGGCGCGACGCCGACGTGACGACCTGCGGCATCTGCGCCGGCACGGGCACCGTGGTCAAGATCCGCCTGTAGGACGGGACCCGCGTGCGGGTCACAGCCCGAGCCGCAGGGCGGTCACCCCCGCCGGGGACAGCGGCCGGGCGGTGGCCCGCACGAGATCCGCGTGAATGCTGACCGGAAGCTGCGTCCCGAGCGCGCACAGCGCCGGGTAGTGGTCGAGCACCTCGCGGTGGCTCAGCGCGCCGACGCCGATCAGCAGTCCGTTGACCGCGTTCGGCGTGCGGGCCAGCTCCGCGCAGAGCTCCATGCGCCACACCGGGTCGTCGATGTGGGTGGCGAACTCCCGGGCGATCCGGTTCCCCGCCGGGCAGCCCTCTTCCGGTGCGGCGTGCCGGCCGGAGGGGGCGAGCACCGGCGCCGGGCGTACCGCGACGCCCAGCCGCAGCGCCAGCTCGGGCAGGGTGAGCACCGCCAGTCCGAAGGCGCAGTTGTCGCAGAGCCGCTGGAAGCTTTCGGCATGCACGACGGCCGCCGGTCGCGGGCATCCGGCGGGGGTGCCGCAGGCGGTGTCCAGAATGATCTCGGCGAGCCGTCCCGACTCGTCGAAGCGCCCCACACCGGAGAACATCGCCGGTGTCTCTCGGTAACGGGCAAGGGCGGCCCGCTCGCTGCCGTAGCCGTCGGGATCCACGCCGATGCGCGGGACGCCGTGCTGCGCGTGGAGCTGGATGAGTCGGAACATCCTGGTCACTCCCGGGGGTGTTGAAGGACGGTGCATCCCGGGATACGAGCCAGAGGGTCCGGCGGTTCATTCCCTACGCTGGGTATAAGAAAAGCTGCCCTTCTGGCGCTGAGCAGTCAGTCTGAAGCAGTCGAACGTCACTGCGTGTAGCGCGTAGGTCGCGGCGGTGAGCGCGGCGAGCACGCCGGCGAGAACCGCCGTCAGTTCGCCGTCGAGGGCGCGCCAGGCGGCCGGCAGCGCCGTGACGCCGAGCACGAGTCCCGCCTCGCAGGCGGACTCGACGAGCCGGCGCGCGCGGTCTGAGGTCATGGTCCCCACCCTGCCGTCACCGACGGTGTGCGCGCTTCCCTCCGCAGCCGGATCAACTCCTATGACTTTCGGCAGAGGGACGGTCGTCTCACGGGGTTGAAAACCGTGAAATGCCCCATTCCGCACGCGAGCCGCCTAGCGTGGGACAGGACGCCGCTATCCGGCGGCGACAACCCGCCACCGGCGAAAGGTGACCCCATGACCGTGCAGATCCCCTCCGCCCGGCAGGAAGACCTCGCCGAGCACCTCGCCGCCCGGATCGAACGGCGCCTCGCCGTGCTCTGTGACGAGCTGGAGCACGCGGGCGTCGTCGCGTACGGGGCGGACCGGGGCCTGGCGACCCGGGGCGGAACCGTCCGAATGACCGTCGCCGATATGTCCGCCGTTGTCGCTGCAGTCGTGCTGGACACTGCCGAAACTGCCCCGTAACGTGGCGCCAGCGGCGCGCACGTGGCGCCGCCGTCCCCCGCGGAAGAGTTCGGCGAACCACGAAGCTTGCTGGGGAGCAGACCGATAATGGTCATGTCCGGCAGCGCGTGGGGGAGGAAATGCGGTGACCGTCACGGTGCCGCCGGCATGGGAGACCATGCCGGCGCTGATGTACCACTCCGTGTCCGCGGTCGCCGGTCCGATGCGCGACCTGGCGGTGCCCCGCAAGCGTCTCGCCGAGCAGCTCTCCGCGCTGACCGCGGCCGGCTACCGGCTCGTCGGGCTCACCGAGGCTCTCGACCTGCTCGAACAGGGATGCACCGACAAGCTTCTCGCGGTGACCTTCGACGACGGCTACCGCGACTTCCTCACCGAGGCCGTGCCCGTGCTCGCCGAGGTCGGCGCGGGCGCCACGCTCTACGCCTCGGTCGGGCACCTCGGCGCGTACGCCGACTGGCTGGGCCGCTGGTCGCCCGACTTCGGCAAGCTGCTGACCTGGGACGAGCTGGCCGAGGTGGCCGAGGCCGGCATCGAGATCGGCAACCACAGCCTGATCCACCACCCGCTCGACGTGCTGAGCGCCGCCGAGCTGCGCGAGGAGACGACGCGCAGCAAGGACGAGCTGGAGCAGCGCCTCGGCCGGCGGGTGCGCAGCTTCGCCTACCCGCACGGCTACAACGGCGCCAAGGTCCGCGCCGCGGTGCTGGCCGCCGGGCACGACAACGCCACCGAGGTGGGCCGGCGCCTGCACACGCCGGGCGAGCGGCGGTTCGCCGTACCCCGGTTGCAGCCGACCCCGGACATGACCGGCGCCGACCTCGTGGCCCTGGTGGCCGGGGGCGGCTCGCCGCTGGTGCCGCGGCTCAAGCAGCTCGCCCAGCCCGGATGGCGGGTGGTGCGCCGGATCGCCCGCGCCGCCGGACGGAACCTGACATGAGCCCGGTCCACCGCAATCCCACCCACCGCGGCACACGCCGCGCCCCCGGCCGCACGCTGACCCGGCGGCACCTGCTCGGCCTCGTCGGCCTGGCGGCGGTGCCCGCGGCGATCGTCGGCGCGCAGCAGTTCCGCTCGGACGACACCGCGGCCGAGGCCACCACCTCGCCCGGGCGGACCGCAGGAACGCCGGCCTCGGCGAGCGCCCCGCCGAAGGTTGTCACCGAGGGCGGCGGGCCGGTGCCGTTCGTGCCGGGCAAGGCCATGCTGGGCGCGTACCTCTCCCTGTCCGGCAAGACCGCGACCCAGTCGCAGGCGCTGCGCCGGCAGCAGACCGGCCGGGAAGAGCGGATCGTGCACGTCTTCTACGACTGGCCCGACCTGCTGCCCACCTCCATCGAGGGGCTGCCCGCCCAGGCGGTTCCGATGGTCTCCTGGCGGGGGACCGCATACAGCGACATCACCTCCGGTGCCAGCGATGAGCTGATCGCCCGGGCCGCCCGCCGGCTCAAGAGCCTGGGCCGGCCGGTGCTCCTGCGCTGGGGCTGGGAGATGAACGGCGACTGGTACGACTGGTCACCCGCGCGCAACGGCAAGAACCCGGCCGGCTACATCCAGTCCTGGCGGCGGATGCACGACATCTTCGCCAAGGAGGGCGCCACGAACGTCGCCTGGGTGTGGAGCCCGAACTGGAACTCCTCGCCGATCGCCGACTGGAACACGATCGCGGCGCTGTACCCCGGCGACAAGTACGTCGACTGGGTCGGCGTCTCCGGCTACAACCTGCGTCGCGAGACGCCGGAGACGCTGTTCAGCCCGATCTACCGCTCGTACGCGGCCCGCAAGCCCATCCTGATCACCGAGGTGGGCTCGGTGGACCGCGGTGGCCGGACCAAGGCGGACTGGATCTCGCTGTTCGCCCGCTGGGTCGAGGGGCACCCGGCGGTGGGCGGCGTGGCCTGGTTCGACACCGACACCCACCCCGGGTACACGGAGAAGTGGCGCGTGGACACCGACGCCGCGTCGCTGGCCGCGTACGTGGCGATGGCGAAGAGCGCCCGCTTCAGCGGCTGACAAGCGGCCCCGACGGCCTTGACGGCCCCGACGGCCTTGACGGCCCCGACGGCCTTGACGGCCTTGACGGCCTTGACGGCCTTGACGGCCTTGACGGCCCGAGCTTGCGGCGACCGGGGCCGGCGTTGCTCAGCGGGTGGCCTTCTCGGCCGCCTCGACCGCGTTGCGGAACAGCATCGCCACCGTCGTCGGGCCGACGCCGCCGACCCGCGGAGTCAGCGCGCCCGCCACCCGGGCGACCTCCTCCGCCACATCGGGCAGCAGCTTGCGGCCCTCGTAGCGCACCCCCGCGCCGATGACGGTCGCACCGGGCCGTACGTGCTCGGGCTGGATGATGCCGGGCACGCCCGCGGCGGCGACCAGGATGTCGGCGCGCCGGGTGTAGCGCTGCCAGTCCGGCACCCCGGTGTGGACCACGGTCACGGCGGCGTTGGCGGTCGGGCGCTTCTGCGACAGCAGCATGGCCAGCGGACGGCCGATGGTGGCGCCCCGGCCCAGGATGACCACCTCGTGACCGGCCACCGGGATCTCGTAGTGGGCCAGCAGCGCCTCGATGCCGGCCGGTGTGCAGGGCCGCGGCCCGGGCAGTCCGACGGACAGCCGACCCAGGTTGAGCGGGTGCATGCCGTCGACGTCCTTGTCGGGGTCCACGGTCATCAGCGCGGTGTCGTAGTCGATGTGGGCCGGCGGTGGGTACTGGATCAGCAGGGCGTGCACGGCCGGGTCGGCGTTCAGCCGGTCGATCACCCGGTGCAGGTCGTCCTGGGTGGCGCCGGCCGGAAGGTGCTCGTGGGGCGAGACGAAGCCGAGCTCGGCGGCCTGGCGCTGCTTGATCCGGATGTAGCCGGCGCTGGCGTCGTCGTCGCCGACCAGGATGGTGGCCAGCGAGGGCTGTACGCCACCCTCGCGCAGCTTCGCCACCCGCCGTGCCACGTCGGCCAGGACGGCGTCGGCGACGGGCTTGCCGGGCAGCGACCGTGCCTCGTGAGCGGGCGCCGGAGGGGTTTCGGACATGCGCGTCTCCCAGACCGTGGGCACCCAGGCGGACGGCGCCCACGACGAGCTCCCCGATGGTGGTCCATCCTCGATGCCGCCAGTCGCGTGACGCGGACCAGTATGCCGTGCCCCGGCGAGCGGCTCGGAACGAGTCACCCCGCGGTGGCGGTGAGACCCTATTCGACGGCGCTGATGTGCAGTGTCCGGTAGGCCGTGGTGTCACCGGCCCGGAAGAGGTTCACGGTTATCCGCTGGTCGCCCGGCAGGCTCAGACTCTCGCTCCAGGTGCCGTCGGCGCCCACCGTGACGACCAGGCGCGACGGCGCGGTCCCGCGCGTCCCGGTCACCGTCAGCGTGTACGGGGCGTCCTCGGCGAGCAGCCCCGTCGCCGACACCGCCACGGTCCGGTTGCCTCGTGAGTCCACCGGCCCCGACGGCGTCGCCGACAGCGCGGTCACCGCCGTGTCGTACAGCTCCCGCGACGTGCCGAAGGACAGCCAGCTCGCCCCGACGAGGATCGCCAGCACCAGTGAAAGCGGCAGGAGTTGCCGCACCAGGCGCAGGCGCCGGGACTTCTCCGTCGCGGCCGTCTCCAGCTCGGTCCCGGCCGGCGCCACGGTCATGACGATCGTGTGCTGCTCGGCCGCCGCCTCCGCGTCCTGCGCGGAGAGCCGCAGGCTCGGCGCCGTCGCGCCTGCCGGCGCGGTCTCCTCCTCGGCGGGCGGCGCCACGGCGGCCTGTCCCGGCCGCAGCACCGTCACGAGCAGGGCCGCCAGCGTGACGCCCGCCGTGGCGAGCGTCCACGACAACCGGTCCAGGTCGGCGCCCGTCAGATGGATCGCCAGCCCGGCGACGACCAGCACGCCCAGGCTGAGCGCCGGGGCCAGCAGGGTGCGCTCGACCGAGGAGAGCGCACGGCCGGAGAACAGCGCCCCGGTCAGCGCCATGCCGGGCAGCACGAAGCCCAGCAGCAGCCCGCCGGCCACGGGCAGCGGGCCCGGCCCGGCGAGCACGGCGGCGCCGGCCGCCACGGTCAGCACCGCGAGCACGCGGGTGAGCATCGCGTTCACTGGACCCCCATGCGGTAGACGCGAACGGTGCCGTTGTCGTAGAGCCGGTCGACCTCGAGCAGCGCGTCGAACTTGAAGATCTGCGTGGCGGTCAGCGGCCGGGTGATGGAGCCCGCGTTCGGGTCGTTCTCGAAGTAGGCCTCGCCCTCCGGAAGCTGCTCCGACAGCCGCCGGTCCACGACCAGGTACTGCAGCCCCAGGCCGTCGGCGAACTGCTCCTGCGCCAGGCCCCACTCGTCGGCGTAGTAGAGCGGTCCGACCTCGCGCACCGGATCCTGCCGGCCGTAGGTGGAAGCCAGCGACACCGACGTGACGTCGCCGCCGACCCGGTTGCCCGGGCCCAGCGCCCGACGCTGCCACTCGGCGGCGTCCATCCCGTACGCGTCGACGGACCGCTCGAAGCCGCCGGCCAGGTACGGCCCCGGCAGGATCGACTGCAGTGGCGGCCAGCCGCCCGCCCTGGCGCCGATCATCAGCAGGGTGATCATCGCGGAGCCGGCGGCGACCCGGCTGTAGAGGTTCCAGCTACTCGGGGCGACCACGTCGATCGCGGGCGCGGCGGCCCGCCACCGGTGCCCCTCGGCGTCCTTCGCGGGGATGAGCTGCACTCCCCGGACCAGGGCGATCGCCGCCAGGATGGATATCGGCACGTACGTGAAGGTGGAGAGCCGCCCGGCGATCTCGGGGCCGTTCTGCCCGAGGAAGCGCACCCCGTTGCCGGCGAAGAAGATGGCGCCGCCGACGACGGCCGCCCACCGCCAGTGGTCCCGGTCGTGCCGGTGGATCATGTCGCGGACCAGGGCGACGTAGAGCACGAAGAGCCCGAGCAGGCCGGTGCCCTGCACGACGAGTTGCCCGATGCTGACCGCCGCCGTGGTGGAGGAGGCCTCCTCGCGACCGCTGAGCAGGTTGGAGATGGTCTGCCCGACCTGCTCGATCGGTGCCTCGAGGTAGCCGAGCACGTCCTGCGCCACGGTGAGCATCCACGCCGCCACCACGACCACCGCCGCCGCGGGCATGATCAGCGCGCTCCAGCGCCGGGGCCGCTGCACGATCAGCTCGGACGCGGCGAGCAGGAGCAGCGTGAGCACCAGCGCGAAGGCGGTGATGTGGTGGCTGACCGTGGTCAGCGCGATGGAGCCCACCGCCAGCGCCACGAACGCCGGGCCGCCCCCCGTGCGCCACCGCCGGATCGCCCAGATCGTCAGCATGAAGAACGGCAGCGCGGCGGTCTGGTACAGGAACATCGAGTTGAAGAAGAGATAGTGCAGCGCGGTCGCGTACGTGACGCAGCAGACTCCGGCGACCGCGGGGGAGTTGCTCGCCCGCAGCACCGCGGCGAACAGCACGGCGACGAAGACCAGATGCGCGACGCCCGCGACGACGACCCCGGCCGCCGTCACCGACAGGCCGGTCATCGAGGTGACCGCGGCGCCCATCTCGGCCAGCCCGGGGAAGTGCACCGCCGGCGGCAGGGCGGGGTTCGGCCGGAACAGGTCGCCGGACTCCACGATGATCGTCGTCGCGAGCCAGTGCTGCAGCTCGTCCGGGAACCGGAACTGGTCCGGGCTGTACATCCACTTCAGCAGGTACTGGTGCAGTGCCAGGCCCATGACCAGCAGGAACGACTCGGCCACGCCGGCCATGCGGCGGCTGAGCAGCCGGACCACGACCGGGGTGAAGACCACGACCTGACCCACCCAGTACGCGAACTGCGCGTTGCCGGTGCCGATCCGGCCGCCGGCGTACGCGAGGGCGACCATGAGCACGCCCAGCGCCGAGATCATCAGTACCGCCGGCGCGTGGCCGAGGTCCAGCGGTTCCCGGCGGGGGCGCGCCGGCTTCGGGGCCCGGGCGGGGCTGGGCCCGCCGGGCAGCCAACTGCGCATGCCGCCCTTGCGTCCCGGCACGACCGGGATGATCGCGGTGACCGTCGGGTCGGCGGGCGGGGCGAGAACCGCGGCGGGAATCGCGACGGTCTCGTCGGCGGGCCGAGACAGGACGACCACCGTGTCGTCGGCCGTGTTCCGCGGCGCTTCCTTGTCGCCGGCCTTCTCCGGTTCCGCCGCCTTGTCCGTCTCTGGTGGCGCGGCGGGCTTCGAAGGAGGCAGCACGATGGTGTCGTCGGCGGAGGCGGTCGGTGTGTCCTTCGCGGCGGACGCCGGCTCCCCGGGCCGCGTCCTCAGCACCATCGTCTCGTCCGGGTCTTCCGGCTTGTCCGCGTCACCGGCGTCGTCCGCCTCGGCGTCGTCGGCGTCGTCTTCCGGCTTGTCCGCCTCGTCCGCCTCGTCGGCGTCGGCTACGGAAGCGTCTTCCGGCTTGTCCGCCTCGTCCGCCTCGTCGGCGTCGTCGGCGTCGGCTACGGAAGCGTCTTCCGGCTTGTCCGCCTCGTCCGCCTCGTCGGCGTCGTCGGCGTCGTCTTCCGGCTTGTCCGCCTCGTCGGCGTCCTCCGGCTGGTCTGCCTCGTCCGCCTCGTCGGCGTTGTCCGGGGTTTCCGGCTCGTCCTGGTCGCCGTCGCCGGACGGAGGCGGTGTGGTCTTCTCCGGGGTCGTAGGCAGCGTGATCAGGACGGTCTCGTCGGGGTCGCTCTCACCCTCTACTTCAGGTGGAGACTTGTCACCCTCAACCTTCACCTCAGGTGCAGGGTCGGCGCCCTTCTGTCCCTCGGTGTCCTTTTTCTGGGATGCCTCGACCGTGGAGATGGGTCTCTTCGGCACCCCCGAGGTGGTCTGGAGGTCGGCCGGGTGGCCCGCCTTCTCGGGCACGCCGGGGCGGAGCCGAGGCGTGGCGGGTCGCGAGCGGTCGTCGTCCGTGGCTCGCGCCGGCTCGGCCGCGCGCTGGTCAGCCATGGTTGCGGCCTCCCGGGCGTGGTCGGGGGCCCCGGACGACCGGTTCTCGTCGCTCGGGGCCGCGGGGTGCGGGGTCGTGGTGGGTACGGCCGGCCGCAGCACCGGCCCCTCCGGTCTCGGGTCGGGCGCGGTCAGCATGCCCCCGCCCCGCCCCGCGAGCCGGCGGCGTGCCGGACACCCGCCGTTCGCCATATATGTACCGAGAATGCCCGGTGGGCGGACGACTGTCCGGGGAACGGCGGAGTCACCACGATCAGCGGCCGCTCCGGGCCTTGGCCCGAGCCGCCCGCCGTCCCTTCAGGTACGCCCGCGGACCGGCGAGCATGCCCCGCCGGTTGGCGGTCAGCAGCTCGCGCGGGAAGTCCTCGCGCAGCGTCGACACGCGCAGGCTGTCCTTGCTCGTCAGGTCCCGCAGCGCGCCCGGGGCGAGCCTGAGCAGCGGCCACAGCAGGCCGGGGCGCTTCATCAGCAGGCTCGTGTACGCGGCGGTGAGCCCGGCGCCGTACCCGACCATCTGCTTGTGCAGCCCCTCGAGGTCACGCCGGTGGTAGTGGTGGGTGACCGCGGTGGGCTGGTAGACGATCGTGCCGCCACCGACCAGCACCTGGGTGAAGGCGAGGGTGTCCTCGGAGCCCATGGCCGGGGTGCCCGCGCCCAGGGCGGTGTCCCAGCCGCCGATGCGCTCGATGACGCCGGGGCGGAAGGTCATGTTCGCGCCGGTGCCGAACGGCGGCAGCGGGTACAGCGGGCTCTGGATGTGCGCCGTCGCCGGGCTGAACACGTCCGGCTTGAACCCGCGGCCCTTGCTGTGCCCGCCGAACTGCTCGAACCAGAGTTGCGCCTGCGTCTCCAGCTCGGCCGGGACGATCACTCCGGAGACCACGTCGGCCTCGGGGTGGTCGGCCAGCGCCCGGGCGACCTCGGCGAGCCAGTGCGGGTCGGCGTACTCGTCGTCGTCGATCCAGGCGAGGATCTCGCCCGGCGCGGCGGCGACGGCGGCGTTGCGGGCGAACGACAGGCCGGCCTTCGGCTCCTTCAGGTAGGTGACCGGGCCGCGGCGGGCCGCCGAGCGGACCACCTCGGCGGTGGCGTCGGTGACCGGCGCGTTGTCCACCACCAGCACGCGGAAGTCCGGGTACTCCTGGGTGAGCAGGCTGTCGAGGCAGCGGGCCAGCGCGCCGGGCCGCTCCCGGGTGCAGATCACCACGGTGATCGGCGGGGCGTCGGCGAGCACCTCGCGGCGCCGGGCGAGGAAGGCCGGCTCGGTGGCGGGGGTGACGCCGTCCACCGGGATCTCGGTCAGCCCCAGGCCGGCGAGGCGCGGCGCCAGCGTCGCGCGCAGCTCGCCGTCGATGGCGGCGGCCAGGCCGGCCGGGCTCAGGCCCTGGGCGGGTACGTCGGTCAGCACGGTGCCGAGCGGCTCGGTGAACAGGCGCACCAGCACCCAGGCCTGCAGCACCCGGCGCCCGTCGGACCCGACCGCGGCGACCGTCGGCAGCGGCTCGGCGAGGTCGACGTCGAGGACCACGGCGGGCAGCTCGGCCCCGCTGGGCTCGAAGGTGGGTGCGGTGATCATCTCGTCGGCCCGCAGCGGCGGCTGCCACGCGGTGCCGTTCACTCCGGTGCCGTTCAGTCCGGTGGTCATCGGGTCGCTCCCACAGTCTCGAGCCGGCTCTGCGCGCGCCGGGCGGTCACCGTCTCCACCACGCCGCCCCAGCCGGCGGCGGCGACGCCGGCGAGCACCCCGCCGGCCTTCAGGGCGTGGTGCAACCCCCGGCCGCGACCGGCGGCGAGCAGGTTGCGGATCACGGCCTTCGGTAGCGAGCGCAGGTAGTCGCGCTCCGAGCCGAGGCTCTCCGAGCCGTCGAGCAGGCCGGCCATCGCGACCTTGCCGCGGCCCTCGGCGTAGCAGCGGCGCACGAACCAGCCGAAGGTGGACCGCTCGGCGGGCACCTCGTGGCGGATCACCGCGTCGGGCACGTACATCCAGTGGCCGCCGTTCAGGCCGCTCATCCGCAGGCACAGCTCGGTGTCCTCGGGGCGGTTCTGGCTGCCGAGCTTGCCGAAACCGGTCCGGAAGCCGCCGACCGCCAGGAACGCCTCGCGGCGCACGACCATCCCCGCCGACCAGACGTTGCGGACCCGGCTGGTGGTGGTGGGCAGCCCGGCGTACGAGCCGCCGACCGCCCAGAGGAACTCCTCGGGCATCCACCGCGGCTCGGGGCCCTCCCACGCCGGCGTGATCCCGCCGCCGGCGCCGATCACCTGGGGATCGGCGAAGGGGGCGACCAGGTTGCCCAGCCAGTCGGTGTCCATGATCACGTCGTCGTCGACGAACGCGATCAGCGACGTCGAGGTGTGGAAGGCACCGGTGTTGCGGTTGCCGGAGACGCCCTGGCTGTAGAGGTTCTCCAGGACGGTCACCCCGCCCAGGTCGCGGCGCGCCCGGCGGTACAGCGCCGGGTTGTGGTCGACCACGACGACGATCTCGGCCGGCGTGTACTGCTGGGACTTCACCGCGGCGACGGTGCGGACGAGCGACGACCAGCGCTGCTCGGTGTGGGTGGGGATCACGATGCTGACGGCGGGGCGGGGGGTGGCTTCCACGGGTGGTGCTCCTCGGGCGGGGTGGGCAGCGGGGGATGGCGGCGGTCGCAGGCGGGACGACCTGCGCGCCGGTCAGTCCTCGCGGGTGGCGCGGCTCTGCAGGGCGCCGTCGGCGCGGCGGCTGCCGGCCTCGTCGCGGCGCAGGCCCCGGTTGAGGTGCGCGACGTGCTGGCGGTCGGCGGCGGGGCTGACCGCGGCGGCCGGAGCGCGGTTGACGACCTTGTTGCGGGTCGGGGCGGGCGGGGCGTCGGGGGTCACGGCCGAGGGGCGCTGGTGCACGACGACACCGCCCCGGCGGGCGCCGCTGCGGCGGGTCCGGCGCATCCGGCCGTACTCGCTGAAGATCGTGCGCAGCACCCGGAAGCCGTCGCGGAAGGTGTTGAGGTTGCTCTGGCCGTGGATGCGCTCGTGCTCGATGCTGCCGACCTCGCCGACCTTCATGCCGTCGGCCGCGGCCCGGATGTTGATCATCGTCTCGATCTCGAACCCGTCGCCCCACAGCTTGGAGCCGTCGGTCGGGCGCGGCAGCGTGGTCTCCGGCAGGTCCAGGACCGGCACGACCCGGCGCCAGAAGGCGTTGTAGCCGTAGCACAGGTCGGTGAAGCGGGTGCCGAACAGCACGTTCACCACGAGGTTGAGGCCGTCGTTGCCGAGCTTGCGCAGCTTGGTGATGTCGTGGCTGTGCCCGCCCTTGGAGAACCGCGAGCCCTTCACGAAGTCGGCGCCGCCGATGAGCTGCTCGACGAAGAGCGGGATCTCGGCCGGGTCGGTGGAGCCGTCGGCATCGATCATCACGATGATGTCGCCGGTGCAGGCCGCGAAGCCGCAGGCCAGTGCGTTGCCCTTGCCCGTACGGGTCTGCTGCACGATCACGACGTCCGGGCGCAGCTCACGAGCGACCTCGACGGTGCGGTCCTTGGAGCCGCCGTCGACCACGATCACCTCGTCGATGCCGGCGGGCAGTTTCGCGAAGACGTGCGGAAGATTCCGCTCCTCGTTCAGGGCCGGGATCACGACACTCACGGTCGGTGACGAGTTGTCATTACTCGGTGTATTGCCGGGAGTCGTGTTGTGCGGCATGTCGGTCCTTCCGGGCGCGGCAGATGCGGGGGAAGCGTGCGGTTTCCGGGGGCTGAAACCGACTCGTTCGCTTCTGCCGACAAATCTAGCCGCACGCTACGTAGCGTCAACTAACCGAAGGGCCAGGGTGACGAGGCCCGTGCGGTGAACCCCCACCATACGTATGAGCAGTGATGATGCCCATGGACAACAGCAGTGATCACAAGTCTCATCCGTCACACTCCGTAACGGGCATTGAGGCAGTGATCGACTCAGAATGGCGAAGAATGGGCATTAGCGTCGAATGCAATTGTCGCGGGAAGGTACTCACGGAAAAATGTAATGTCCGACTTATAGTGGTGATCCACCTCACGCGGTGTAATGTGACAGTGCGTAGGGTGACGGTTGCCGGACGGTTGTATCGGCGTGGCGGCGGCCGGAGCGGCCGTCGATGCCTAGGCTGATCACGTGACGAATCGCCGGCTCATCGCCGCCGCAGCAGGTCACCGGCACGGTGGGTGAACCGGTGGCGACCACGACAGCGCTCTGTGTCTGCGGCCATGAGCGGGCGGCCCACGAGCACCACCGTCGGGGCACCGACTGCGCCCTCTGTGGCCCCGAAATCTGCTCGCGTTTCCGCCGCCGCACGTGGTGGCGTCGGTCCTAGGGCCGCCGCAAGGCCGCCGGCTGGGCCGACTTCTGGCACTACGTCGGCCTCGGCCTGTAACGGCCGGCAGGTGCAGAACGCCCGGCGTGGTGCGCACGCCCGAGGGTCGGTGGCGGCTCTATGTCGGCGCCGCCACCCCCGGCACCAAGCACTGGCGCGTCGACCTGGTCGGGGTGGCCACCCCGCAGGGCCTGGCTACCGCGCCGGCCCGGACGGTCCTGGCCGGCGACGCGACACCATCCAGGCCACGTACGACGGCCGGGCGACGGCGGGGGAGAACTGGGAGGAGCGCACCGGTGTGTCCCGGGGCGCCCGGCGGCCGGACGGCAGCTTCGGCGCACTGGCCGCGGCGGACGGCGAGCCGCTGGGCAGTCCCCACGCGCCCCGCGGCCTGCGCTGTCTGAGCCTGGTGACGCTCCCGGACGGTCGCCGCCGCAGTTGTTACGAGGCCACCCCGTAAGGACGGCGCGCACGATCTGCGCACGGAGTCCGCCGGCTGAGAGCGCGGTCACCCCGCCCGCCCCCGGCGACGGGCGTTGATCCACTTCGTCCTATCGTCGCTCCCATCGCGCTCGGTCCTCTCTTCGACCGCCCCTACCCTTCGGCGGGCCGCGACCTGAGTGACCTCCCATGGCGGAGCCGTCCCACAAGGACGGCCTCCGCCATGCCTGTTCCCGGACCCTCCGGGGCGATATCGCGCTTCGTCAAAGATCAGCTACGCACTGTGACGCCTGGTGACGTGAGTTGTGCCACTCCATCGACGTCGGGGCATGCCGTTGCCGGCTGCGCTGTTATGCCGCCGAAGCGTGAGAAGTCCTGATCTGCCGGGACTGCCGGGATTTCTGAGAGCGCAGGGGTGCGATCCTGGCCGTTTCGGCGAGGCGCTGAGCCCTCGCCGCGGCGCCGACGCCGGTTGACGCTCCGTAGTAACTAGCTACATTTGGTACGAGGCGGGCGTACCGCCTGTCTCACGCAAATCGGACCCCTGATTCCCCCGACAAGGAAGCGGATGCTGGACTTCAAGGACCTCGCCCCGGCCATCACCCGTCAGCGCCTGGTCGTCGAGGGATACCCGACGTTCGTTATCACGGACGCGCACATCAAGGACTACCTGCGCCAGCTCTCGGACGTGACCGACATGATCACGATCATCGACCCGGTGACGCACGTCAGCGAGCTGTACGGCTGGGCCGGCTGGATCCACTGGGAGACCTCCGGCGCCCACTTCTACTCCTGGGAACGGCCGATCTCCTTCTTCAGCGTCGACATCTACACCTGCAAGGCGTTCGACCCGCGGGCGGTCGTCGACTTCACCCGGGAGTACTTCCGCACCACCGAGATCGTCGCGAAGGAGTTCTGAGCCGTGACCGCCGTGACCGGCACCCGCTATGAGATCAGCCCCACCACGGCACGCTGGATCGTCGCCGACTTCCTCGACGCGCACCCGACGCCACGCGGGCGCTTCGTCAGCGCGGTCGTCGGCCCCGGCACCCAGCTCGCCGACGTCGGACGGGCGCTGGAACGGCAGGTCTTCGAGCGGACCTTCGGCAACGACGCCGCGGTCATGGCGGGCGAGTACGGCCCGTACGAGGCGAACAGCATCTTCTTCGTCGTGCTCGACCGCCGCCGCCGCGTCCCGGCCGGGGTGGCCCGCATGATCGAGAGCACCGGCCGGGGCGTCAAGACGATCGACGACGCGCCGCGGCACATCGGCGTCGGCACCGCCGACATCCTGGCCGCGCACGGCATGGACGGCGGACGCGTCTGGGACTGCGCGACCCTGGCCGTGCTGCCGGAGTACCGCGGCAGCCGCTCGTCGCTGATCGTCAGCTCCCTGCTCTACCGCACCTTCCTGGTCATCGGCGGGCGGCGCGGGGTCCGGCACGCGGTCGCCATGCTCGACCGCGGCGCGTACCGCAACATCGGGATGCTCGGCACGCCGTTGCGCCCGCTCGCCGGATCGGGGCCGTTCGCCTACCTCGGTTCGCCCGAGAACCGCGCGGTGTACATGGACTTCCCGGCGATCGCCCCGGCCGTCGCCGCGCAGGCCGCCGTGCACCGCCGCGCGGCCCGGCCCGGCCTGGCCACGCTGCGCCCGGGTGGCCTGCGCCGGATGCTGACCCGCCGCGTCGCCGCGACGGTCTCGCGGCGCGTCGGCACCGGCCAGGACCTCGACCGCCTCATCGTCGTCCCGGACGGCGCGATACACCTGTGACCCCCGCTTCCTCGATCGGTGGGTGAGGCGTTTGTGCTCACCGATGCCGGGGTACCCGACGGAGATCACGGCGCGGGCGGGGCGCCGTGCAACAGCCTCAGGAGGTGGCCGATGCGCACGCTGGGCGGGCGGTACCAGCTCGTACAGCGCATCGGCATCGGCGGGATGTCCGAGGTGTGGCGCGGCCACGACCGGGTGCTGGACCGGCCGGTAGCCGTGAAGATCATGGCGCCGGCCGTGGAGGGCACGCTCGGCGACGTGAACGGCGTCGAGCTCGTCCGCACCGAGGCACGCTCCGCGGCCCGGCTGGCACATCCCAACGTCGCCGGCGTGCACGACTTCGGCACGTCGCCGGCGCCGGGCCGGGAGGTCCCGTACATCGTCATGGAGCTGGTCGAGGGGCAGACCCTCATGGAGCACCTCGCCGGTGGCCGGCTCGACTGGCGCATCGCCGTGCGGATCTGCGCCGAGGTCGCGGCGGCGCTGGCCGCCGCGCACGCCGAGCAGGTCGTGCACCGCGACGTCAAGCCCGCCAACATCATGCTCACCCCGTCCGGGGCGAAGGTCCTCGACTTCGGGATCGCGGCCTCCACCGGCACCCCCGACCCCGATCCGGACGGCCCGGTCATGGGTACGCCGGCCTATGTCGCACCGGAACGCTTCGAGGGCCTGCCCGCCACCCCGGCCTCCGACATGTACTCGCTCGGCGTGCTGCTCTATCACTGCCTTTCCGGCCGGCTGCCCTGGAACGCCGAGTCCGGCACCGCGCTCGTGTACGCCCAGCGCTACCGCGACCCGGACCCGCTGCCGCCCGTCGACGGCCTCGCGACCGAGGTGGTCGACCTGTGCTCGCGGTGCCTGCACAAGGACCCGGCGGAGCGACCGACCGCGCTGGTCGCGGCCCTGCTGCTGGCCGAGGCGGTGGACGCCCGCGTCTACGTCCCGCTGGCCGACCTGGGCACCCGGATGCCCCGCCCGTCGACGCTGTCGCCGTGGGACGAGCGGGCGGCGCAGGCGTCGACGGACATGGCGCTGCCGGTGGACCAGGAGACGATCGTGCAGGAACGCCCCGGCCGTCACCGCGCCTGATCGGCGTTCCGGGGCTCCACCGCGGCGGCTCAGCCGCTGCGGGGAACGACGACGACCGGACGGCGGGCCCGGCGCAGCAGCCGCGCCGACACGCCGCCGAGCAGCACCCGCCGTGCCGGGCCGTAGCCGCGCGAACCGCAGAACAGCACGTCCACGTCGTCCAGCTCGGCGAGCTGGTCGACCACGTCGCCGACGCGGATCTCCCAGTCCACGCGTGCGTCGGGCACCGACTCCGCGGCCCGGGCCAGCGACTGCTCGTAGGTCTCGCGGGCGGTGTCGAGGAAGGCGCGCTCGGCGTCCTGACCGACGAGGAACGGCAGCGCCGCGTCGGCCCCGGCCACCACCGTCGAGAGCCGGATGCGGCTGCCGGTGCGCACCGCCAGCCGCGCCGCCGCCTCCAGCGCCGCGCGGCCGTCGGGAGTGTCCACATACGCGACGCCGATGCGGCCGTACGCCCCCGGCGGCGTCTCCAGGCCCGACGGGGCCACCGCCACCGGGCACACGCTGCCGGCCAGGAGCCGGTCGGCGGTGCTGCCCGTGAAGAGCCGGTGCCGGGGACCCGCCCGCCCGGAACCCACCACGATGAGCTCCGCCCGCAGCTCCTCGGCCAGGTCGTGCAGGCCGTGCGCCGCGGAGCTCGAGGCGACGATCCGGAACTGCGCGTCCTCGGGCGCCCCGGCGAGCAGCGCGCGGGCGTCCTCCAGCACGGCCCCGGCGGCCCGGTCGCGGTCGGCGATCCACTCGGCGTCCACCCGGCCCGAGCCCAGCGCCGCGGGCGCCGGGCGTACCACCGCCACCACCAGCGGAACGCCGAGCACCGACGCCGCCCACCGGCCCAGGACCAGGGCGTCCCGGCCGGTGGCACCCCCGTCCACCCCCACGATCACCGGGCCGGTCACGGGTTCCTTCCTTCCCCGCGGGCCCAGCCCGGGGTGCCGGTGTCCTCGTGGCGCAGCCGGGAGTTGCGGTAGCCGTACAGGAAGTAGATGAGCAGGCCCACCGCGAGCCAGGCGACGAACCGGACCCAGGTGTCCCACGGCAGGTCGCTCATCAGGTAGACGGCGAACAGGACGCCGAGGACGGGCAGCACCGGCGACCACGGCACCCGGTACGGCCTCGGCATGTCGGGCCGGGTCCGGCGCAGGATGATCACGCCGATGTTGACCAGGACGAAGGCGAACAGCGTGCCGATGTTGACCAACTTGACGATCTCGGAGAGCGGCACCAGCGCGGCCAGGATCGCGATCAGCACGCCCAGCACGACGGTGAGCTTCGCCGGCGTGCCGTAGCGCGGGTTGACCGTGGCGAGCCGCTGGGGGAGCAGGCCGTCGCGGCACATGGCGAAGAAGATGCGGGTCTGGCCGTACATGATGACCAGGACCACGCTGGTGATCGCCACGACCGCGCCGAGCGCGAGGACCGCGGCCGCCCAGCTCAGCCCGGCGCCCTGGTCGAGGGCGGCGGCCAGGGGAGCGTCGCTGCCCTCGAGCGTCTGAGGGCTGGCGATGCCGATCGCGCCGACCGCGGTGAGCACGTAGAACACCGTGCAGATCGCCAGCGAGCCGATGATCGCCTTCGGCAGGTCCCGGGCCGGGTTGCGCGCCTCCTCGCTGCCGGTGGAGACCGCGTCGAAGCCGATGTACGCGAAGAAGATGATCGCGGCCGCCGCGGTCACCCCGTCGACGCCGGACGGTGCGAACGGCTGGAAGTGGCCGGTGCTGAAGTTGACCATCGCCACCGCGATGAAGAACAACAGCACGGCGAGCTTCACCACGACCATGACCAGGTTGACCCGCGCGCTCTCGGTGACGCCGCGGACCAGCAGCAGTGTGATCGCCAGGACGATGATCACCGCTGGGAGGTTGAAGACGCCGCCGTCCTCGGGCGACTTGGCGATGGCGTCCGGCAGGGTCCAGCCGAACGCGGCACCCAGGAAGGCGTTGAGGTTGCCGCCCCAGCCCACCGCGATCGCGGCCACGCTGACGCCGTACTCGAGGATCAGGTCCCAGCCGATGATCCAGGCGACGATCTCGCCGAGCGTGGCGTACGTGTACGTGTACGCGCTGCCGGAGACCGGGATCGACGACGCCAGCTCGGCGTACGACAGGGCCGAGAACGCGCAGGCGACGGCGGCCAGCACGAAGGACAGGATCACCGCCGGCCCGGCCACCCCGGCGCCCTCGCCGATGACGACGAAGATGCCGGTGCCGATGATGGCGCCGACGCCCATGGCGGTGAGCTGCCAGGACCCGACGGCCTTCTTCAGGCCGTGCCCCTCCTCGGCGGTCTCGGTGATCAGCGAGCGGACGTCGCGCACCGCGAAGATGCCCGGTTTCCGGCCCGGAGTCGTTGCCATGACGCACCCTTCGCAGGGCGGCGGCCGCGCCGTGTCCGCCGCGTGTCACCACACCCGGCGGCACCCCCGGGTGGCGGCCGACGCCGGCGCCGTACATTGTCGACCGCCGCTGTCACCGTGGCGCCCACCTGCGCGGACCGCAAGATGATCTGCGTTATCCTCCAAACTTGCCCGCTCCGCTTGCCGATCCGCGCCCGCCCGGCGTAGGTGACGTCGGCGTGCCGGCGGACTGGCTGTGCGCTGCGCTCACCCAGTTGTGCGGCAGCCTGCGGACGCGATGGCCCACGGGGTACCGTGGGCATACGGGCACGATCTTCACGAGGCAGGATGCATGGGCGAGGCCGTCATGACCACCCGGCGCCAGGCGGACGGCGCCATCGTGGTCGACGTGCGCGGCACGCTGGACGCGGCCACGGTGGACGCCTTGCGGGACGCCCTGGTCGGCGCCCTGCACGCGGAACGGCCCGCCGTCATGATCGTCGATCTCACCTTCGTGACCTTCATGGACTCGCTGGGCGTCGGGGTGCTGGTCACCGGCTACAACACCGCCCGCGAGACCGGCACCCGGTTCGTGCTGCGCAATCCCAGCGAATTCGTGCACCGGCAGCTCCGCGTCACCGGCCTCGCCGAGATGTTCGGGCTGGACGCCGCCCCGTCCAGCCCGCAGACGTACACCCCCTGATCGACCGCATACCGGTTAAGGTTCCGACATGGAGCCAGCGGCCGGAGCATGGTGCACCGCGACCGAGGTCGGGTTCCGGCTGCGTGACCACGAACACCGGCTGGCCGGCGCACGGCTGGAGTCCGGCGTCACCGGCGGCGACTTCCACTACCGCGACGAGATCCGTACCTGGGAGCTGCGCCTGCCCCGGCCGGCGGTGCAGCGCGTCGAATACCGGCTGACGCTCGCCCACCCCGACGGCCGCGTCGAGACCGTCGCCGACCCGGACAACCCGCGCCGGCAGGGCGAGGCGTCGGTGCTGTGCTGCCCGGACTACCGCGAACCCGGCTGGCTGAGCCTGCCCCACGGCGCCGGCCGCTGGCGTGACGTCTACCTGCCGCTGCCGCCCGTGCACGGCGAGATGGTCGCCCGCATCTGGTCGCCGGACCTGCCCACCGACCGCGTCGTCGTCGCCCACGACGGTCCGGACTACCACCGGCACGGAGAGCTCGGCCGCTACAGCGCCGCCATGATCGGTGCCGGGCGCGTGCCGCCGTACCATCTCGTGCTGCTTCCGCCGGGGGAGCGGCTCGAGTGGTATTCGGCCAGCCCGGCGTACGCCCGCGCGCTCGCCGGCGACGTGCTGCCCAAGATCGCCGCCGAGCTGGGCACCACCCGGCCCGTGGTGGGCGTCGGCGCCAGCCTCGGCGGGCTCGCCATGCTGCACGCCCAGCGCCGGCACCCGGCCGGGTTCGGCGGCCTGTTCCTGCAGTCGGGCAGCTTCTTCCAGCCGCGCCACGACCGGCAGGAGTCCGGCTTCCGCCGCTACCTGCGGATCGTGCGCTTCACCGGCCGGGTGGTCCGGGCCGCCGACGGTCCCGGCGTGCCGGTTGCGCTCACATGCGGCACCGTGGAGGAGAACCTCGCCAACAACCGGGACATGGCGCGTGCTTTGCGCGATCACGGGTACGCCGTGACGTTCGCGCAGGTGCCGGACGCGCACAACTGGACCGCTTGGCGGGACGCGCTCGACCCGCACCTCACCGCACTGCTGCAGAAGGTGTTCAACTAAAGGAGGCGCCAATGGCCGACGTCGAGCACACCATCGGACTGCTGCTGGGCACCGAGGACGACTGGCCACGGGCGTACGAGGCCCTGCTGCGCAGGGTCGGGGCGATCACCGACGGCACCGGGCGTACCCATCGCATCCGCAGTGTGCGGGTCACCATCGAGCCGTTCAACCTGCGCGCCTCGCCGCGGCACGATCTGATCATCGACCGGCTCGCGTACTGGTACTACCACCCGCGCGAGTGGCTCAAGAAGGTCGCGCTGATGAACGACGTGTACCTGCTCAACAGCCCGTTCACCTTCCAGTCCATGGAGAAGCATGCCGCGTACTGCGCGATGATGCGGCTCGGCCTCAAGGTGCCCGAGACGGTCCTGGTCCCGTTCAAGAACCCGCTCGACAACTCCCGGTACGCCTACACCTCGGCGCGCTACAACCAGCCGTTCAACCTGGACGCGCTGGCCGCGGCGGTCGGCTATCCGATGTTCATGAAGCCGTACGACGGCGGCGCCTGGGTCGGCGTGTCCAAGATCCGCAATCCGGCGGAGCTGCACGCCGCATACGACGCCTCGGGGGAGCGGCTCATGCATCTCCAGGCCGCCGTCGAGGACTACGACGTCTTCGCGCGCTCGCTCACCATCGGCCCCGAGACGATGGTGATGAAGTTCCGTCCCGACCTGCCGATGCACGAGCGCTACGCGGTCGACCACAACTTCCTCGGCGCCGCGGTCGGCGAGGAGGTCGTCACCATCTCGCGGCTGGTCAACGCCTTCTTCCGGTGGGAGTTCAACTCCTGCGAGTCGCTGGTCAAGGGCGACGACGTGCACCCGATCGACTACGCCAACGCCTGCCCGGACGTGGCCGTGACCTCGCTGCACTACTACTTCCCGTGGGCGATGGCGGCGCTGCTGCGCTGGACCGTCTACTGCGTGGTGACCGGCCGCAGGCCCCGCCTCGACATGGACACCTCGGCCTACTTCGCCGTCGCCGACGACCCGGATCTGTCCTATGCGGAGAAGCTCGGCTGCTACCGGCGGCTCGCCGACGACTACTTCGAGACGGCCCGCTACGAGGAGTTCTGCGAGAAGCACCTTTCCCACGTCGACGAGATGGTGCACGAATGGGTCGGCTCCCCGGAGTTCCGGTCCCTGCTCGGCGAGACGGTCCGCGCCATGTACCCGCCGCACGAGCACGAACGCTTCCTCGGCCACTTCGGCGGCCTCATCGACGCCTGGCTGCGCGAGAATGGCTGACCTCGCCGGCACCCTGCGCTTCGCCGCGGCCCTGCACGGCCGCCGGCTGGGCTTCGTCTACCACGGGTACGTGCGCCGCGACCCGATGTCGCTGCTGCACCTGCGGCCGGGACGCGACGACCCGTACGCCATCTACCGCGGCATGCCGGTGCTCGGGCCCACCCGGCTCGGCCACTGGGTGACGACCAGCCACGCCCTGTGCGACAGCGTGCTGCGGGACCGGCGGTTCGGCGTACGCTCCGCGGAGCTGACCGTGCCCACCCCGCCGACCGACGGCTTCGACATGTCCTTCCTCGACCGGGACCCGCCCGACCACACCCGGCTACGCCGCCTGGCGCAGCCGGCGTTCGCCCCCAAGCGCATCGCCCGTTACCGCGCCCGCGTGGAGGCGACCGTCGACCGCCTGCTCGACGACGCGGCCACCGCAGGGGGATTCGACCTGGTGCCCGCCTTCGCGGCGCCGCTGCCGATCGCCGTCATCACCGACCTGCTCGGCGTCCCCGACGCGGACGCCGCCCGCTTCGCCCGTTACGGCGCGGTGATCGGCAGCGCCCTCGACGGCATCCGGTCGCTGACCCACGCCGCCCGCCTCCAGGCGGCGAGGAACGACCTGCACGACCTCTTCGAGCGCCTCTTCGCCCTGCGCCGCGCCGCGCCCGCGGACGACGTGGTCACCGCCGTCGTGGCGGCCGAGGGCGACCGCATCCGGGCCGAGGAGATGGTCCCGATGTGCATGCTGCTGCTGGTGGCAGGCTTCGAGACCACGGTCAACCTGATCGGCAACGCGGTCAACGCCCTGCTCGCGAACGCCGACCAGTGGGCGGCCCTCTGCGCCGACCCGGCCGCCCTCGCCCCGTTGGCGGTCGAGGAGACCCTGCGCTACGACCCGCCGGTCCAGCGCACCGCCCGCTGCGCCCAGCAGGACCTCGAGCTGAACGGCCGGCTCATCCGCGAGGGGCAGTTCGTGGTCACGCTCATCGGCGCGGCCAACCGCGATCCTGTGGCGTTCCCCGATCCGGACAGGTTCGACATCCACCGCAAACCGGCCGCCGAGCACCTTGCGTTCTCCAGTGGCATCCACTACTGCGTGGGCGCGCCGCTCGCCCGGATGGAGGCGACGGTCGCCCTGCAACGTCTCGCCGAACGCATGCCGGACCTGCGCCGGGCCGGTCCGCTGCGGCGGCGGGTGTCGAGCACGGTCCGCGGACCGATCAGCTTCCCCGTCCGTACGTCGGCCAAGGTCATGTCCGCCCGGTGAGCCGCGGCCGGTGCCGGGAAATGTCGGTGGGGCCGCCTAGAGTGCAGGCGTGTTCATCCGGATCGAGGGCGACGACCTGCCCGGGCTGCGGGGCGGGGTCGAGGCCGACGCCCTGCGGCGCGGCAACGTGCACGTGGGCGTGCAGCGCAAGGCCGACGTCGTCGATCGGTTCCCCGCGGACGCGGTGTCGGTGCGGTGGGAGCTGGAGGTCACCAGCCGCGAGGTCGACGGGCTGCTCGACGTGGGCGGCCCCTGGGCGCACGGGCGTCCCGGCGCCCGGTTCCTCTACCTGAGCTGGGGCGCCGTCGACGGGCCGGCCTTCGCCATGTTCCGGCGGGCCAAGCTCATGTTCGGTGACGTGCCCACCGCGGTGCTCCGGGCCGCCCACGACGGCGGCGGCGTGCTGGTGGGGCGCCTCGGGCTGACCGGGCCCGACGGGGGACCGCGGTGCGCCCGGGTGCGGCCGCCCGACATCGCGTGGCAGCTCGAATGATCGGCGCCGGTGTGACCGTGCTGCACGGGTTCCTCGCCCGCGACGGGGCCCTGGCGGTGTGGCTGGAGGGTGCCGGTCTGCCGGAGGCCGGGTCCACGGGGCGCGAGCGGGGCGCGCATCCCTTCGCGGTTCCCGCGGCCGGTGAGCCGCGGGCGGCGACCTTGCTGCTGCCCTCGACCTCCGCCGGGCCGCTGCCGTCGCCGCAGCTCGGGGCGGCGCCGCGGCGGGGGAGGCCACGGCTGAGGCCGTGGCGGGTGCCCGCGGTCGTCGTGCCGTTCGTGACCGCCGAGCTGGCGGACGAGCTGGACGCCCGCCCCGCGCCCTCCCTGACCTATCTCGCCGAGGTCTGTGGCTTCGCCGCCGACCTGGTCGCGCGCGGGCGCGTGCTGCCCGCGCTGCGGCCCGCCGGCGCGCGGGCCCGGGTCCTCTGGCGTCCCGTCCTGACCGGGCCGGACGCCGCACGGCAGGCGGAGCTGGTCGAGGCCATGCCCGCGGCCTGCCGCGCCGAGCGGACCCGCCCCGGCGCCGCCGACGGCCTGCCCGCCGCCGACGTGCTGCCCGCGGCCCTGGAACGCCTGGTCGACGGCCTGGTACGCACCCGGCTGGCCGAGTCCCGTGTCGCCCTGACCGGCGCGCCCTGGCTGGCGGCCCTCACCGCGGACGGCGATCCCGTCGTCGAGGCCCCGCCCCGGGAGCTCGAGGCCGTCGCCGACGCGCTCGACGGATGGCATGCCGAGGCGAGCAGCGGCGCCGCCGTCCGGGTCGTGTTCCGGCTCAGCGCCCTGGACGAGCCCGAGCCCGACGCGCCCGACGCCACCACCGTGCCCGACGCCACCACCGCACCCGACGCCACCACCGCGCCCGGCCCCCTCGGCAGCACCGGCGAGTGGCTGCTCGAATTCCTGCTCCAGCCGGTCGACGAGCCCAGCCTGCTCGTCCCCGCCGCCGACGTGTGGCGCGATGCCGTCGCCCCGCTGCGGCGGTGGACGCACCGGCCCCAGGACCGGCTGATCGCCGGGCTCGGACGGGCCGCGCGGCTGTGCGGGGAGCTCGACGCCGCGTTGCGCCTGGCCCGCCCCGCCGAGCTGGTCCTCGGCACCGAGGCCGCCCACCGGTTCCTCGGGCACGCCGCGCTGCTCGAGCAGGCCGGGTTCGGGGTGTTGCTGCCCGCCTGGTGGCGCGAGCCGCAGCGCCTCGGGCTGGCTCTCGAGGTACGCAGCCCGCCGGCCGCCGCGCCGGTGTTGCGCGACGAGGCCGCCGATCTCGCCACGATCGTCGGGTACGACTGGGGGCTGTCGCTCGGCGGCCGGATGCTCACCGAGACCGAGCTCGCCGACCTGGCCCGGGTCAAGGTGCCCCTGGTCCGGATGCGGGGCCGCTGGGTCTACCTCGATCCCGAGCGGCTGCGCGCGGGGCTGGAGTTCCTGCGGCGCGGCGGGGGCACGATGACCGCCGGGGATGCCCTGCGCCTGGTGCGGCTGCTGCCGCCGGAGGAGGTGCCGCTGCCGGTCACCGAGGTGCGCGGCAGCGGGTGGGTCGCCGACCTGCTGGCCGGACGGCTCGGTGAGCGGCTCGAGCTGCTGGACCCGCCCCCGGGGCTGGACGCCGTGCTCCGGCCGTACCAGAGACGGGGTTTCTCGTGGCTGGCCTTCCTCGACGGCCTGGGCCTGGGCGCCTGCCTCGCCGACGACATGGGCCTGGGCAAGACCGTGCAGTTGCTGGCGTTGTTGCTGCACCGCGCCGACGGCCCGGCGTTGCTGATCTGCCCGTTGTCGGTGCTCGGCAACTGGCAGCGCGAGGCCGCCCGGTTCGCGCCGTCGCTGCGGGTCCGGGTGCTGCACGGCGCCGACCGGCCGGACCCGGCGCGCCTGGCCGACGGCGCGGACGTCGTGCTGACCACGTATGCGACCGCGACCCGCGACGCCGACGCGCTCGCCGCCGTGCAATGGGACCGGGTCGTGCTCGACGAGGCGCAGCACATCAAGAACAGCGCGGCCGGCGCGGCGAGGGCGGTGCGCCGGTTCCCGGCCCGGCACCGCGTCGCCCTGACCGGCACCCCGGTCGAGAACCGCCTCGCGGAGTTGTGGTCCATCCTCGACTTCCTCAACCCCGGCCTGCTGGGCGGCGCGCACACCTTCCGCAACCGCTACGCCGTGCCGATCGAACGGTACGCCGACGAGGACGCCGCCGCCCGGCTGCGCCACGCCACCCGGCCGTTCCTGTTGCGCCGCGTGAAGTCCGATCCCGCGGTCGTCGGCGACCTGCCCGACAAGCGCCACACCCGCCACCTGTGCGGCCTGACCGCCGAGCAGGCCACCCTCTACCGCGCCGTGCTCGACGACATGCTGCTGCGGCTCAAGGAGACCGCCGAGACCCGCCGCAAGGGCCTCGTCCTGGCCGCGATGACCAAGCTCAAGCAGGTCTGCAACCATCCCGCCCATCTGCTCGGCGACGGCTCCCCGCTGCCGCGCCGCTCGGGCAAGCTGGAACGCCTGGAGGAGATCCTCGACGCCGCGCTCGGCGAGCGGGAGAGCGTGCTGTGCTTCACCCAGTTCGCCCGCTTCGGTGCGATGCTGACGCCGCATCTCGCCGCCCGCTTCGGCGTACCGGTGCGCTATCTGCACGGCGGCACGCCGCGCGGCGCCCGCGACGAGATGGTGGCGGCGTTCCAGGCCGACGACCGGCCCGGGATCTTCGTCCTGTCGCTGAAGGCGGGTGGCACCGGCCTCAACCTCACCGCCGCCAACCACGTGGTGCACGTGGACCGGTGGTGGAACCCGGCGACGGAGGCGCAGGCCACCGACCGCGCCTTCCGCATCGGCCAGCACCGCGACGTGCGGGTGCACACCCTCGTCTGCCTCGGCACCCTGGAGGAACGCATCGACCGGCTCATCGCCGGCAAGGGCGTGCTCGCCGAGCGGGTGGTCGGCAACGGCGAGGGCTGGCTCACCACGCTCTCCACCGACGAGCTGCGCGACCTGGCCCGGCTGGACCCGGAGGCCGTCGGTGACTGACCGGTATTCCGCGCCGTTCGTGGCGATGTTCGAGGCGCTGCGGATGGCGCCGACCTTCGCCCGCGGCCGCCGCGACGCCCGCGCCGGGCACGTCCGGAGCCTCACGATCTCCAGCAGCCTGGTCGTCGCCCAGGTCCGCGGCCCCGACGACACCCATCCCTTCCGCGCGCGCATCGCGGTCCGGGCCTTCGGCGCGGCGCAATGGGCGCGCGTCGAGGACGACCTGGCCGCGCAGGCCCGCTACGTCGCCGACCTGCTCGCGGGCCGCATGCCGGACGACATCGACGACGTCTTCTCCGGCGCCGGCCTGACGCTGCTGCCGCTGTCGCTCGACGAGGTCGCGATGGACTGCACCTGCGAGCGGTGGCCGATGCCGTGCGCCCATCTCGCCGCGACCTGTTACGCCCTCGCCGCGTCGTTCGAGACCGACCCCTTCGGGGTCTTCGCCTGGCGCGGCCGGGGCCGCGACGAGCTGCTGGTCCGGCTCAGCCAGTTGCGCGGCACGTCGGTGCACGAGGCGGACGCTGCCGTCGTGCCCCCCGGGGACGGGACCGCGGGTCTCGGTGACCTGGCGGACTTCTGGGGCACGGGTACGCCGAGCGCACCCGCACCGTCCCCGCCGGCGACGCGCCCCGACCTGCTGCTCGACCAGCTCGATCCGCCGGGGTTGCACTACGGCGGGCTGCCCCTCGCGGAGCTGCTGCGGCCGGCCTACCTCGCGCTCCCTCCGGAGGAGCCGCCGTGATCCGGGCCTCTGAGGCCGGCGGGGTATCGTCGCTGCGGTGTTCAGTTGTCCGGTCCGCGAGGGGATGACCAGGTGAGGGGCCCGCTCCTGCCGGGTGACCCGCGGCGGCTCGGCGGATACCGCCTGGAAGGCCGCCTCGGCCAGGGCGGCATGGGCACCGTCTACCTCGGCTACGGCCCCGACGGCCGCCCGGTGGCGATCAAGGTCATCAAGCCCGAGTATGCCTACGAGGAGCAGTTCCGCGCCCGCTTCCGCAGCGAGGTCACCCGGGCCCGGCAGGTGCCTCCGTTCTGCACCGCCGAGGTGCTCGACGCCGACGCCGACCACGAGACGCCGTACCTGGTCGTCGAGTACGTCGACGGCCCGAGCCTGGCCGAGATCGTCGCGCAGCAGGGGCCGTTGAGCAGCGGCAACCTCTACAGCGTCGCGGTCGGCGTGGCCACCGTGCTGGCCGCGATCCACGGCGCCGGACCTGAGCGGCCTTCCTGCGTCGTTGCGCGACCTCGTCGCGATGACCCTGGAGAAGGACCCCGGCCGCCGGCCGTCGGCGGCCGACCTTCTCGACCGGCTGCTCGCCGCCGGTGGACAGGCCGCCGCGGGCGCCGGGGGTGGACAGGCCGCGGCGGGCGCCGGGGGTGGACAGGCCGCCGCGGGCGCCGCCGGTCTGTCGGGCCTGCCGGAGCTGCGACGCGTGGCGCAGGTTGTACAGCGCTCCGGCCCGAGCCGTGAGCAGGTCACGGACGGCCGCGGCACCGGGGTGACCCCGCGGCGCTGGCGGCGGTTGGCGCCCGCCCTGGCCGCCGCGGCGATCGGCGGCATCGCGCTCGCCGGCTTGCTGACGTTCGGGCCCAGCCGGGAGCTGGTGCTGGGCCGGGACGCCGACGCCGGATCGCCGGGCGCACCGGCGACGGCCGCATCGACGCCGGCGACCGCGCTCCCGCCGACCGGTAGCGCCTCGCCCGCCGACCGCCCGGCCAACGGACGTGCGGAGCCGGACCGGGAGGCACCGGCCGGCGCACCGGCCGTCACCCGGACCGAGCCATCCGTCCCTTCCGCGTCGCCGGCGGTCCGGCCGTGCCGCAACTCCGACGTCCGCGTGTCGGTCGCGGCGCAGAACGACAATGCGGCCGAGACGAGTACGCGGAAAGCGATCGTCTCGGTGGTCAACGAGTCGGCCACCGCCTGCCGGGTCGACGGCCGGGTCACCATCCAGCTCTACGACGCCGCCGACGAGGCGGTGCCGGTGCCGACCCAAGGCGTCGACCAGCCGGGCCCGGCCGCCGAGATCGTCCTGCGGCCGGGCAACGCCGCCTTCCAGGGCATCAAGTGGCAGGCGTGCGACCTCGCCGCCGCGGACTGCCCCGCCGGCAACACGCTGCGCGGCAGCCTCGGCACGTCGTCCCCGGGCGTGGTGGCCGTCCTGGAGGGCTTCTCCTCACCGCAGGGTCACCACATCACCATGCGTACGCTGCAGCTCGGCACCCTGCAACCCGCCACCGACGGCACCGTGGCGTGGTGAGCGTCGGCGCCACGGTCGCCGCCGGTCGCTCCCCCGCCTCGGCCTACCGTTTCCAGAAGGCCTTGCGCCCCGGGCGGGCCGGGGCGAAGCCGTCCAGGACCTGCCGGGCATAGGCCCAGTCCGCGGTCAGGTCGCCGGGCGCACGGAGCCGTTCGACCAGCTCGCGCAGTGCGGCGACCTCGGGCCCGGTCACGCCCTCGAGCACGGCGGCGAGCCGGCTGCCCAGGTCGGCGAGCAGGTCACGCCGCTGCGCCGCGGGCCGGTCGTCCGCCTCGCGCAACCGTGCCGCCTCGACCGCGACGATCGAGGCCAGGCTCTCGAGCGTCACTCCCGAGGCGCCCGCCGTCCTTGCGCCGCCGCGCGCCATGACCGCCGACGGCATGGCCGCGAACGGCTGCGGTCCGCGCACCGATCCCCGGGCCGGCGCGAACCGCGGAGCGCCGGGCGCCGCGGTCGGCGCGGGGACTCCGGGTGCGGGCGGGGGCGGCGGCAGAGGGGGCGCGGGGGTGCCGGGCGCTTGCGGCACGGGGTAGGCGGGCGGTGCGGGCGGGACGGGGGGAAAACCGCCGGGCGGAGGTCCGCTGGGAGCGGCCGCCGCGAACGGCATCGGTGCCGCAGCCCCGGCGATCAGGAACGGCTGCGAGACCGTCTGGTCGGCCATCTCCCAACCGGACGGCGTCTCCACCGGCTGGGTGACCCGTCGCCGCTCGCCGCCCTCGTGCACCACCCGGCTGTCCACCGCGACGAACGCCGTGAACCGGCACAGCACGCCGTACCGCAGCGACGTCGCGACGATCTCCTTCTCCAGGCCGTTCTCACCGGCGGCGTAGCGGTCCTCCAGCTCCCGAAGCCGGGCGCGCGCCCACTGCGCGGTGACCGCCGGCTCCTCGCGGAGCTCGGCCGGCACCTGGACGGCGAAGCCCTTGTCGTCGCGGGTGCGGCCGTGCACCGTCACCGACGCCGGAGCGGTTCCCGTGTACCGGCCGAAGAGGACCAGCGGCACCCCCGGGAAGATCGACTGAGGGCGGACCGGGTCGACGCCGGTCACGGTGACGTCGGTGACCAGCGGCGCGCCGATCCGGCGGTGGATCCGCTCCATCGCCTCGTCCAGCCGGTCCTCGCTCTCCACCAGTTCGCAGCGCCCGGCCCCGAGGGTGGCGAGGCGGCCGAGGAAGCCCGCGTTCACCGCCCGGTCGATGCCGACGGTGTGGATCCGGATCCTGCCGACGAGCGCGCCGACCTCGGCGAGGATCTGGTCCTCGTTGCCCACCTGGCCGTCGGTGACCAGCACCAGCACCCGGTCGCGCCCGCCGGTTGCGGACTGGTCGTGTCCGGCCGTCGGGGTCGGGGGCAGGTCGCTTCCCGCCGGGGCGGAGAGCAGAGTCAGGCCTTCGCGCAGCGGCGCGAGGAGTTCCGTGCCGCCGCGGGCGTCGGCGCGGGCGAGGTGCTCGACCGCGCGGAAGCGGTGCCGGTCGGTCGCCTCCGCCAGGCCGTCGCCGAGGTCCTGCGGGTGGTCGATCTGGTGGTCGAAGGTCAGGACCGCGAACCGGTCGGCGGCGGTGAGCGTATCCACCACCCGGGCGGCGGCGCGGCGGGCGGCGACCATCTTCCAGCCGCGCATGCTGCCCGAGCGGTCGAGCAGCAGGACGACGTCCTTGGGCCGGGCGGGGGCGTCCGCGTCGGCCGGGGGCAGGACCACGAGCTGGTACGTGCCGCCAGGCTCGTCCGCCTCCGGGTCCGGCACGCACACCGCCCCGGAGCCGTCCCCCGCGTACGGCAGCCGCAGGACGAAGTCGCGGTCCGCCCGCTCGCCGGGGGCGATCTCGATCCGGGTGCCGGCCGTGGTGACCGTGTGCAGGCTGGACCGCACCTCGCTCAGGGGCAACCCGGCGGTGTCGATGTCGACGCCGATCGACAGCCGTAGCGGGTTGGGGAAGCCGGGCAGCAGCACCGGGGGAGTGATCCGGGAGGCGTCCGGCACGGCGTCGGTGTCGCGTGCCTGGCCGTCGCCGACCGGCGTGCCGGGCAGGGGGACGCCGGGCACGTACCGGGGTGCGACCACGAGCGGGAACCGGAACGTCGCCGCGCCGTCCTCCCACGGCAGCGGGCCGACCAGCGTGAGTTCGACGGCGACGCGTTCGCCGGGCACGATGTTGCCGACCCGCATGGTGAAGACGTCGGGACGTTCCTCCTCGGCGATGGAAGCCCGCTGACCGGCCTCGACGGCCCGGTCGTACGCCTCCCGCGCCGCGCCGCGCTCCTGCAGCTCGGCCTCGACGGTCCGCCCGTCGGCCGTCATCGTCATGCCCGTGACGGCGGCGCGGTCGGGCAGCGGGAAGACGTACGTGGCCTCCAGCGCGGTGTCGTAGGCGTTGACGAACTCGGTGGTGACGGTCGTCCGGGCGACGAGCCCGCTGATCCGGGTCTGGACGTCGAGCCGGTCCAACGGGAGGTTGCCCCGGTCGGTGCGCAGGGTGCCGAGGCCCGCGCCGGGCAGGACGCGGATGCGGCCGAGCTCCGCCGGCTCCATCGGCGTGACGGACAGGGTCATGACGGGCTCCCATCATCGGTGTGCTGCTCATCGGGGGTGCGCGGGCAGGTTGCCTTGTGTAGTCCGGCGGAGGTGTGCGGGCCGGCGTCGAGCAGGCCGCGGGTGGCGAGCAGGTCCAGCAGGGGCGCGGCGGCTGCGGCGATCGCGGCGTGATCGGCGCTGTGGGGGCGTGCCGGAAGAATCAGGATGGCGCCGCCGCCCAGCGCGACGCCGCCGACCTCGCGGACCGGAACGGGGGCCGGGAACGGCGGAGCCGGCGGAGCCGGCGGAGCCGCGAAAGCTGGGGGAGCCGCGGGAATCGGAGGAGTCGCGAAAGCTGGGGGAGCCGCAGGGGCTGGGGGAGCCGCAGAGGCCGGGAAGGCGGGGGCGGTGGGGGGAGCCGCGGGAGCCGGCGGTGCCGCCCAGAAGCGGGGGCGGGCCGGCTCGGGTGGCGGGAGCGGGGCCGAGGGGACGACCGGCAGCCGCGCCAGGGTGGCGAGCTCGGCGTCGGTCGCGCCGGCGAGCTCCGCCTGGATGGCTGCCAGCGAGTGACCCTGAGCCTGGCGGCGCTTGACCGCGACCAGTTGCAGCAGGTGTCGTGGCCCGTAGAGGGCGGTGCGGCCCCGCATGCCGGACGGGCGGTCGACCAGTCCCGTCGTCGTGTACCACCGGATGGCGCGCCGGTCGGGCACGTCGCGGACCCGGCCGTTGGGGGCGCCGGGATACTCCGCCGCGAGTGCCCGGCGTACCTGTTCGACGAGCTCGTCCATCGTCCACACGCCGACCATCCTGACACTGTCATCGTGACAGTGTCAATGTGCGACCCGGGCCGACGACCGGCAGACTGGCGGGATGCGGCTCGATCTGGTCAACCTGTCGCACGTCGCCGATCCCGCGACGACCTGCCTCTATCCCGGCGATCCCGCCTTCGAGCTGGAGATCGTCGCGACCATCGCCGAGGACGGCTTCCGCCTGCACCGCCTGCGGCAGGGCGAGCACACCGGCACCCACTGGAGCGCGCCCGGGCACTTCACCGACGGCGCCGCGCTCGCCGACGACCTCGACGTGCAGGACCTCTGCCGGCCCGCGGTCAAGATCGACGTCCGCGAGCGGTGCGCCGCCGACCCGGACTACGCGCTGTCGCAGGCCGACCTGCTCGCCTGGGAACGTGCCCACGGCCCGATCCCGCCCGAGTCGATCGTCGTGCTCTGGACCGGCTGGGACGCGAAATGGGGAACGGACGCCTACTACGGCTACGACCGCGACGGCGTCATGCACCAGCCCGGCTTCGGCGTGGACGCGGTGCGGTGGCTGATCGGCACCGGGCGCCTCGGCCGGCGCGGCGGCACCGGCACCGACACCTTCGGGCCCGACCCCGGCGCCGATCCGACGTACGCGGTCTCCCGGCTGGTCCACCGAGAGCACCGCCTCAGCGTCGAGGTCCTGGCCAACCTGGCCGCCCTGCCCGCGACCGGAGCGTCCCTGCTCTGTGGCGGCCAGATCGTCCGGGGCGGCGCGGGCTCGCCCGCACTGATCTACGGCGTCCTACCGCCCGGCTGAGTCACCCCGTTCACCACCAGCGTGTAGGGGGCGTACTGCGTGAGCTCCCCGCTGGGCTCGTCGTACGCCACCACCGCGACCACCTTCGGATACGACCGCAGCGCCGCGAACTGATCGGCCGGCACCTGCCGCGCCCGCCGCCCGGCGTCGTCGAGTCCGATCAGCCGGACATGCCAGGCGTGCACCGCCACCGGCCGGATCTGCGACGGCGACCGGAAACCGCGCAGGCTCGAACCGTCACTGACCTGCCGCGTCTCCACCGCTACGTCGTCGACGTACCAGCCGCCCTCGTTCACCGCGCCGTCGCTGACGTAGCGGAAACCGAGAAGGATGGTCGTGCCGGCGTACGCGGAAAGGTCGTAGCGATGCGGCACGAAGCCGTCGGTGCGCCCGGTCACGCCGGGGCCGAGCGGGCCGGGGACGGTCCGGTCGCCGGGGATCGCCTGGTACGTGCGACCGCCGTCGGTCGACACCGTCACGTACCCGTAGTCGTAGCGCTCCTCGGCGCCGTACTTCGCGCGCAGGTTCAGGGTGGGCTTTCCCTTGGGCACCCGCACGGACACCACCGCGGTCGCATCGGTGTCGCTGGCGTCACCGGAGAACAGGGCGCCGTCACGAACCCGCCACGTCAGCGGAAGCGGAGGCAGGGTGCGGGCGCCGCGGAACCGCACGGACCGCAGGGCGTTTCCGGTCAGCGACCGCCCGGCGGCGTCGCGCAGCCGCACGTAGTCGGCGCCGTTGGGGGCGGCACCCGGCCGGTCGTAGGAGGCGGGGTTGGCCAGGTTGATCGTGGAACGCAGGCCGGGCACGCTGACCCGCTCCCGGGGCACGCCGGTCATGGTCCCGTCGCCCACGACCTTGTCGACCAGCGTCATCGTCTGGAAGTCGTGCAGCACGCCGTACAAAGGTTCGCCCGACCCGAGCGCCTCCTGCACCGCGGCCAACCCCTGGCGTTCGCGGTCGCGGTGCAGCCGGGACAGCACCGCGGGGCCGAATCGATCGCGCAGATAGAGCATGAACTGGTACGCGTGCCCGTAGTCGGCGAGCACCTCCTCGGGCTTGCCCTCATTCCACAAGTTCAGCGAATTCTGCGCCCCGCCGCAGTCGCGCGGATTGGCGTTGAAGGCGGTCCGCACCACGGCGAAGCCCTGGAAGCACACCAGATGGGCGTCCGCGCCGGGATGGTGCACGGTGGCGGTGCCGTCGGCGTAGCCCACCAGGCTCTGCGCGTAGTCGGACAGGCCCTCGTTCACCCAGAGATCCTCGCCCGGGTCGGTGTAGTACTGCAGGAGGTGCTGCCACTCGTGCGCGAACGTCCCCTCGTACATCCGCGGACGGGCCGGGCGGCTGGTGCAGAGATCGTCGGTCGGCTCGTTCGGAGGGGCGGCCCCGGTGCGGTGCTTCCAGTCGTACGCGTCGATCGTCATGACATTGCGATCGACGAGCTCATTGAACTGCGACGAGAAGAAGCCCGCGATGTACGTGGCCGCCTCGGGAAAGTCGTAGTAGTTGTCGTCGCGGATGTTGTCGATGAGCGTCACCGTCCGCCCGCCGGCCCCGGTGTAGTCGCCGGAGACCAGCGCATCGGTGCCGTCGCGGTCCGGCGGGGTGCTGAAGGCCGCGGTCTCTCGTGGGTAGATCGTCGTGTCGAACTCGCGGACCAGGTCGGCGATCCGGGCGTCGGTCACCTCGGTCGAGACGGCCGGCCGGCAGTCACCGGCCGGAAAGGCGAGGTGGTTCGCCACCCAGACCTCGATGTGCTCGCCGATGCCGCGCAGGGTGTAGTCCTTGCGGTAGAACCTCCCTTCGACATCGTCGAGAGCGAGCCACTCCCGCACGGTGCCGGTGGGCGGGGTGGGGGCGGCACGCCGCGCGAAGCCTGGTGGGCGAGTGCCGAGCCCGGTGGTGGAGTAGGTCCTGCGGGAGGGTTCGCGGACGTCATCCATCACGGACGTGACCGGGGTGTGTGCCGAGCCGGCTTCTCTCATGCCTGCGTTGGCTGTGGTGCCGGCTTCTCTCGCGTCTGCGTTGGCTGTGCCGGCTTCTCTCGCGTCTGCGTTGGCTGTCGTGCCCGCGCTGCTCGTCAGGCCGGCGTCGACGGCTCTTCCCGCGTGGGACGGGGACGCGGGCGTGAGAAGCAGGGGGGCGGTCAGGAGGGTAGCGGCGGAAAGACGAAGTGAGGCGCGCACAGCATAGGACGCTACCGCCATATAGCGGACAAAAGCGGCAAGACGCGACTACTCAAAGAGTGAGTGGTGTCGTCCGCCCTCCGCCCGTGACCGAGCCCGCCGCCGCAACTGCACCACCACGGCATCACCGGCGGCGACCACCGCCCACGCGACCAGCAACCACCCGGGCACCGTCCACCCTCGCCGGAACAGCAGGACGGCCAGCCCCGTGCAGACGACAACGCCGAACAAGGCCAGGACAAGCCGCAAATTGAGCGCGCTGTACGGCTTGTCCACGGTTCCCCGACGGCCAGGAGGTTGCGCACCGATCGGCATGCCCTCAGCCTAAGTCCGCCGCCCCCGCCCGGGCCAGACCGAGCTGACCCGGCAAACGACCCCGGCCCCGTCGTCATCGATGTCGGCTTGGCCAGTGACGCCGACGCCTTCGAGGAAGTGGCGACCACGCCCCCTTGCTGAACGCCGGGTTCGCCCGGCTCGCAGAATCCAGGGCGGTCGAGTCGGGGGTCTCGGTGTCCGTGAGGCCGAGTCGCCCTGGTGCCCGGGCTCATGCCTGCGTCCGCCGGGCGTGGGCCGGCGGGCTGCCGGTGTGGGTTCGATCGGGATGCACCGGGCCTGCGTACCAAGCCACGACCCCTCTCGGCCGCCGCATCAAGGCGGCGCACCTCGTCGGTGGTGACATTCGGGTCGGCGCGACGCCGGGACACGGCGTCGGTCAGCCGTGCCGGTGCGTCTCCGCCGGCCTGGTCGAGGAACGCGGCGAGCAGCAGGTCGGCGGACGCCGCCGCCGGATGCGCCGGGTCGGCGGCGACCTGAGCGATCAGAAGGGCGGTCATCGCCAGGTCCAGATCTGCTGGTCCGGCACCCGCAGCACCCGGTGGGCGTCCAGGGCGTAGACGTCGGCCTCCCGCCCCGCGGCGAAGGGCTGCTGATCTTCCATACGGCAATCATCGTGGAGAAGCAGTCCCGAGATCCGCGGCCCTCCGTCGCAAGGTCATCTCATCGGCGGACGGTCAACAACACCTTCTCCCTCGACAGTCGGGATGTCGGATAAGTCGGGTGCCGGGTGGTGCGGCGGTCGGGGTCCCGGGTGGTGCGGCGGTCGGGGCGCCGGGTGAGGTGCCGCAGCCACCAGGGCCGCGGCACCGACGCGAGGCGCCGCGCCCGCGGTCAGGACACCTCGCGTCGCAGCATCCGCACAGTGCCGAGCACCAGCGGCAAGCCCACCCAGAACGCGCAGGCCACGCCCAGCCGGCCCCACTGGCCGCCGCTCATCGTCGCTTCGCTCAGCGGCAACGACGTGACGTTGACGTCGAGCCATTCGGCTGCCCGCGCCAGCCACTTGACCATCGCGCCGAGCACCGTCCACGCCGTCGGTATGGCGAAGTACAGCACGATGGCCACCGGGGAGTTCATCAGCAGCGCCCCGAACGCCGAACCCATCAGCACGAAGATGACCTGGTTGAGCAGCAGCCGGCCGATCTGCTCGGCGGTGATCTCCCAACTGCCGTCACCACCCGTACCGATGGCGACGAGGTTCGCCGCCACGGTCAGGACGGCCGCCGCGGCCGTCGCCGCCACCGCGATGAGCACCGCCGCGGCAAGCTTCGCCACAACGACGCGTCCGCGGGCCGGGGTCAGGGTGAACGTGCCGAGCGCCGTCCGCTGCGACCACTCGCTGGTCATGGACAGGATGCCGAGCACAGGCAGCAGCACGCTCGCCGGTATCAGGCCGAACGCGAGCAGTCCCCGATACGTCTGCTCGGCGTCCGGAGCCGCGGCGATCATGATCACGGCCGTGCCGGCCGCGGCCAGACCGATCGCGATCAGCAGCCACAACCCCGATCGGGTGTCGGCCAGCTTGCGCAGCTCCACCTGCGTGAGCCGGACCAAGGACACCCCTTCTCCCGTACGGCTAGCGGACGAGCCAGGCGCAACACCGGGCGCCGAGGTCGGTGCATTCTGGACGGCGGTCATCGCGCGGCCTCCTTCGCCGACTCACCGGCGGTCAACGTCAGGAACAGGTTCTCGAGGCCACTGCTGCCGGCGGGACGCAGTTCCAGCAGTACCAGCCCCGCGTCGGCGGCCGCACGGCCGACGGTCTCGGCATCCGCCTGCACCACGACGCCCCCGTCGGTCGTCGCGGCTCCGCTGAGCCCGGCACGCCGCAGCGCCACCCCCAGCGCTCCCGCGTCGAGCGCGCGCACCACCGTGCCGGACGACGCGAGCAGTTCCGCCTTGTCGCCCTGCGCCACGACACGGCCTCCGCCGATGACGACGAGCCGGTCCGCCACCGCCTCCACCTCGCGTAGCAGGTGCGAGGAAAGAAGCACGGTGCCTCCCCGGTCGGCGAAGTCGCGCAGTAGCCCGCGCATCCAGAAGATGCCCTCCGGGTCGAGACCGTTCGCCGGCTCGTCGAGGATGAGGATGCCCGGATCGCCGAGCAGCGCGTATGCCAGCCCGAGCCGCTGCCGCATGCCCAGGGAGTACGCCTTGACCCGCCGCTTGGCGGCAGCGCGGTTGAGGCCGACGCGTTCCAGGCTCTCGTCGACCCTCCGCGTGTCGACGCCCATGGTCAGCGCGGCCAGCGTCAGCACCTCGCGGCCGGTGCGTCCCGCATGCTGCGCCGAGGCGTCGAGCAGCACGCCGACGCGCCGACCGGGATTGCCCAGCCGCCGGTAGGGGACTCCATCCACGGTTGCCGAGCCGGACGTCGGTGGTGTGAGCCCGCAGATCATCCGCATCGTGGTGCTCTTGCCGGCACCGTTGGGTCCGAGGAAGCCGGTCACCGTGCCGGGCGTGCAGGTGAACGACACGTCATCGACGGCCGGGTGGGGCCCGTACCGTTTGCTCAGGTTCTCGACCGTGATCATGTGACTCAGCGTGCCGTGTCCGGCCGGCCCGTCGCGTCGGCCACTGGTCGGCTCCGGCGAACCTTGGTCTACAACGCGCTTCGACCTTGGTCGGTATCGCGGCCTGTGGCGGCGACTCTACGATGGCCGGCATGGGAGAGCTCGCGCCGGTACGCCCGTACGGGCAGCCGGAATATCGATGGCTGCTCCCGGCCGTGCTGCGCGACGAGGCAGACGCGCCGCCCGGCCCGCGCTCGACACGCGACTGGCTCATCGACATCCTCTGTTTCATGCTGAGTCTCGGCTGGACGCTCCTGGCGACGGCCGACCTGCTCAGCCCGGTCCCGACGGTGCTCCCGCAGTGGAGCTCCAGCCCGGACTGGCTGATCGCGACGGACCTGACCATCGGCATCGCGTTCTCCGTGGCGCTGTGGTGGCGTCGGCGATGGCCGGTGCATCTCGGGATCGGCGTGCTGATCTTCGGGACCATGTCGATCACCATCACCGTCGTCGCCCTGATCAGCCTGTTCTCCGTGGCGGTGCACCGCCGCTTTGCGGTGAACGGCGTGGTGACCGTGGGTGCGATGCTGATGAACGCGGCGTTCTGCGTGATCCGGCCCGAGCACGGCACCCCGATCGTGGAGTCGCTGGCCTGGAGCCTGGCCATCGTGAGCATCGTGCAGCTCTGGGGCATGATCGTGCGGGCGCGACGGGAGCTCGTGGTGTCGCTGCGCGATCGCGTCGAGCGGGCCGAGGCCGAGCAGCAACTGCGCGTCGCCCAGGCCCGTGCACTCGAGCGCACCCGCATCGCCCGGGAGATGCACGACGTCCTCGCCCACCGCATCTCGCTACTCAGCCTGCACGCCGGTGCCCTGGAGATCCGCCCCGACGCGCCGCCCACCGAGGTCGCGAACGCCGCCGGCGTGATCCGCGCCAGCGCCCACCAGGCCCTACAGGACCTGCGCGAGGTCATCGGCGTGCTGCGTGAGCCTGCCGCGGAGGCCCTGCCGGAGCGTCCCCAGCCAACTCTGAGCGAGCTGCCCGCCCTCGCTGACGAGTCCCGCGCGGCCGGGGTGAAGGTGTGCCTGCTGCTGGGCGTCGACCGGCCCGAGGACACGCCATCCGGCATAGGACGCACGGCATACCGGATCGTGCAAGAGGGATTGACGAACGCCCGCAAGCACGCCCCGGGCACGGTGGTCCGCGTGTCCGTCAGCGGCGCGGCAGGCGAGGGACTCACCGTCGACATCCGCAACCCGGCGCCGGTGGGCCGCCCGCCTTCGGTCATCCCGGGCACGGGCACCGGACTGATCGGTCTCACGGAGCGAGCCACCCTGGCAGGCGGCACTCTGACCCACGGCCACGATTCCCAGGGCGACTTCGTACTGGCGGCATGGCTACCGTGGCCGGACTGAGCACCACCGCGCCGAGAACGCGCGGCGCCGTGCCGGGCGTGCCGTGCTGCGATGCCCGAACCAGGTCATACGACGCCGGGGCGGATGCGGTGGCGCCGGATGTGGTTGGTCCGACGCCGGGCGTGGGTGGCGTCGTGTCGGGAGCGGTGGCGTGGCGCCCGGATGTGGGTGGCGGGTGTTAGGAGCGGTGGCGTGGCGCCCGGATGTGGGTGGCGGGTGTTAGGAGCGGTGGCGTGACGCCGAGTGGTGGCGCGGTGGGCGGGAGAGAAGGTGTGGTGCCAGGGATGGGAGATGCGGTGCTCGGGAATGACGTTTTCCGCCCTGGTGGCGGATTGGAGCTTGCCCGTGGGAGTGTTGCCGCGATGCAGACGTCGGACGGAGCAGTGCCCGGCGCTGACAGCCTCCCCGAGTCCGCGCCGATCCGGGTTCTGATCGTCGACGACGACGCTTTAGTTCGTGCCGGGCTCACGATGATCTTGTCCGGGGCCGGTGACGTGCGGGTCGTGGGTGAGGCGGCGGATGGCTCGCAGGTGCCGCAGGCCGTGGCGGAGCACCGGCCGGATGTGGTGCTCATGGACATTCGGATGGCGCGGGTCGACGGGCTGGCGGCGACTGAGGCGTTGCGTTCGCGGGCCGGTGCTCCCGAGGTGATCGTGCTGACCACCTTCGATGCCGATGAGGACGTGCTTCGGGCATTGCGGGCTGGGGCCAGTGGCTTTCTGCTCAAGGACACCCCGCCGATCGACATTCTGCAGGCGGTTCGGCGGGTGGCCTGTGGTGAGGCCACGCTCTCGCCGACGGTTACCCGGCGGCTGATCGCCCACGTGGCTGCCCCGGACGGCAATGCCGGCCGTCATCGTGCGCGGCGGCTGCTGGAGACGTTGAGCGAGCGCGAACGCGACGTGGCGCTGGCCGTCGGCCAGGGCCGGACCAACGCGGAGATCTCGGCCGAGCTGTTCATGAGCGTAGCGACGGTGAAGGCCCACGTGTCCCGCCTGCTGACCAAGCTCGACCTCGACAACCGCGTCCAGATAGCCCTGCTCGTCCACGACGCCGGCCTGGTGTAGGCGCTTCCGGCCGCAGCCGGCACGGGCGGGCTCGCCCCGGTAGGCAGGCGTGGTGAGTGTCGCGCTGACCGCGGGCGCAGGGGGCGCTCGGCTAGCGTGTCGTCGCGTGATCTCTGCTCTTTCCGGTTTCGCGCTCATCGGGGCCATCGTGCTGACCGGTTGGGGTGTCGGCCGGTGGGGTGCTCTGCCGGAGAACGCAGAGACGGTGCTCGGCCGACTGGTCTATTCCGTCTTGACGCCGTGCCTTCTCTTCACCGTGGTGGCGGCCGCCGACCTCCGCGTCCTGCTCAGTGAACCCCTACTCGTCTCGGCCGCCGCGGCGCTCCTGTGTTTCGCGGCGTTCGCGGCGACCGCTCGCCGTCTTGACCGGGGCGCCAAGGTCGTGGGTGCGTTGGCCGCCGGTTACACGAACGCGAATTACATCGGCATTCCGGTCGCCACGTATGTGCTGGACGATGCCGCGCTGGTCGTGCCGATCGTGATGTGGCAGCTTCTCGTCGTCACGCCGGTCGCGCTCGCCCTGCTCGAGATCGCCGCTACGGGGCGGACGTCGGTGCGTGCCACCGTCACGGCGCCGCTGCGCAATCCGCTGATCGTCGCCGTCGTTCTGGGCCTGCTCGTCGGCGTGACCGGCCTGCGGATGCCGGCGTTGCTCGCCGCGCCGGTCGCCACGATCGGCTCGGCGGCGGTTCCCGTCGTGCTGATCGCGTTCGGGATGTCCCTGTCGGGCCGGCGGGTCCTCGAGCCCGGCACCGACCGCGTCGCCACCATCGTGGCCGTCGTCCTCAAGACGGTGGTGATGCCGGCCTTCGCCTTCGTCCTGGCCATCGCCCTGGGCCTGCCGGACGACGCGACCTACGCCGTGGTCGTGCTGGCGGCCCTGCCCACGGCTCAGAACATCTTTCTGTACGCGCAGCGCTTCCAGACCGGGCTGGTCTTGGCCCGCGACGCCATCTTCCTCTCCACGCTCGCCTCGGTGCCGGTGCTGCTCCTGGCAGCGATCCTTTTCACGAGGTGAGGGTGCCAGGAGGGCCGGCGTCATGGGTGAGGGCGCTGTGCCGGGTTGCGGGATGAGGCGGCGCGGCCAGAGGGGCGCGCGTCATGCAATGAGGGCGCTGTGACCGGGGCGGCGGGACGATGTGGGCGCACCCGGATGAGAGCGTCAGAACGCCCGCCGCGACCAGCAGCAGGCTCCGGCGATGTGCGCTGAGGGCACCGGGAAGATCAGGCGGTCACGGCGCCCGGCCACATCGGCTCGGTGGCGTGCTCCTCGGCCGCCCGTAGCACCCGCAGCACATTGCGGCCGGTCAGCTTCTCCAACTCCCTCGCCTCCCACCCCCGCGAAGCAAGCTCGCCGAGCAACCGCGGATAGCCCGACACGTCCTCCAACCCCTCCGGCAGCCGATCGCATCCGTCGTAGTCGCCGCCGAGCCCGACATGGTCGACCCCGGCCGCCTCCCGCAGATGCTCGACATGATCGGCCACCTGGCCGACGGTGGCCGAGGGCCGGGGATGGTCGGCCAGCCACGGCCGCAGCGCCGCCGGTGCTTCCGGTACGGCCGTGTCCGGGATCTCCTCGCCGGGCCGGGGCGCCCGGGGCCACGGTTCCGGATCCGGTGGCAAGCCCAGCCGCCGGCATTCCTCCTCCGCCGCCGCGCTCCACGCGCCGACCTCTGCGGAGACGAACGGCGGCACGAACGTCGCCATGCACACGCCGCCGTTGGCGCGGAGCCGGCGCAGCACCTCGTCGGGGACGTTGCGGCGATGGTCGGTGACAGCCCGGGCCGACGAGTGGCTGAAGATCACCGGTGCTGTCGCGACGTCCAGGGCCGCGTGCATCGTCGGCACCGCCACGTGCGACAGGTCCACGAGGACGCCGATGCGCTGCATCTCGGCGACGATCGCGCGGCCCTCGCCGGTCAGCCCGCCGTGGCGCACCGCCTCGGCGGCGGAGTCGGCCCAGCCGGTGTGGTGGTTGTGGGTCAGGGTCACGTACCGCACTCCGAGGCGGGCGAAGGTGCGCAGCACTCCCAGCGACGATGCCAGGCTGTGCCCGCCCTCGATGCCGAGGAGCGAGGCGATCCTGCCCGCTCCGACGGCCGACACCACGTCCACCGAGGTGTATGCGATCGCCAGATCCTGCGGGTACGCCGCGACGAGCCGGTACACCGCGTCGACCTGCTCCATCGTCGCCACCACCGCCTCCGGCTCGGGCAGGTTCGACGGTACGTACACGGACCAGAACTGCCCGCCGACCCCGCCGGCGCGCAGCCGGGCGATGTCCGTGTGGAACTGCGGCCGGTCCGCGGCGAGACCGCCGACCCGGTAGCCTGCCCGGGCGCGCAGGGCCCACGGCAGGTCGTTGTGCCCGTCGATCACGGGCATGGCCGCCAGGACGGCGCCGACGTCGCTCACGGGCACTCGCTCCTCCGTACGGTCGATGATCGCGATCGAAGCATATGACCGCGGAAGGCCGCGGAAATCCTCAAGTGCCGCCGTTCGGCTCGTTCGCAACCGGGCGGCACCGGACCGGGACCGGTTCGTGCACCGCCCGCCCCGGATTGTCTCTCCCATGCCCGGCCGAGACGCGGCCGGACAACTCGGGGGAGAAGAATTGCGTCGCTCGAAGTCGCTCAAGTCCGTGACCGCCCTGGCCGCCCTGTTCGCGGGCGCCGGCAGCGTCCTGGCCGCCGCCCCGGCCACCGCCGCCCCGGCCGTTGCTGACCTGGAGCTGACCGCCACCGACGACACCTACGTGTCGAGCGGACGGCAGAACGCCGGCTTCGGCGCCGAGGGCAAGCTCTCCGTCGGTCGCCTCGAGCGCGACTCCAAGATCGCGTTCCTGAAGTTCCTGGTCCCGGCCGGGGCGCAGGTCACCGGCGCCAAGCTGAAGCTGACCACGGTCGGGGGCGTCGGCGGCCGGCTGACCGTCAACCGGGTCGCCGACACGACGTGGTCCGAGGCGAAGCTGACCGCCCGTACCGCGCCCGCGCTCGGCGCCGTCGCCGCTAAGGCGAAGCCCGTGGCCGACGCCACCGAGGTGAGCTTCGACCTCGGCGCCGCGGTTTCCGGCCCCGGTGCGTACACGTTCGCGATCCAGTCGACCGGCGCCGTGACCCGCTTCCGTTCCAGCGAGGCCAAGGGCGGCCCGGTGCTGGCCGTCACGCTCGCCGCGCCGGCCGCTCCGGTCGCCCCGCCGGTCGAGCCGCCCGCCGACGCCACCGTCCCGCCGGTCGCCCCGGTCGAGGAGGACATGCCGCCGCCCGCGCCCGCGACCGGTGAGTGCGTGACCGACGCCAGGCTGGTGCCGTCGTGTGGGGTGTTGTGGGGTGCCGCCGCGGGTGGTTTCACCGACGCGCCGCGCGATGCCGCGCTCAAGGACTGGGAGAAGCTGTCCGGTCGCACCGCGAGTATCTTCCACGCCTACCACAAGGGTGACGAGCCGTTCCCGACCAAGTCCGAGATGGCCATGGCGCGTGACACCACCCGGCCGCGGGTGCTGCTGCTGAACTGGAAGATCGCCTACGGGTCGACCTGGGCCAAGGTCGCCCGAGGTGAGCAGGACGCCCGCATCGACCGGTTCGCCGCCCGGATCAAGGCCACCTTCCCGGAGAAGTTCTTCCTGGTGCTCAACCACGAGCCGGAGAACGACGTGATCGCGCGTAAGGGGTCGGGCTGGGAGGCCAAGGACTTCGCCGCCATGTACCGCCACACCATCGTGCGGCTGCGGGCCAAGGGCGTGACGAACGCGATCAACGTGATGGCGTACATGGGTAACGAGAAGTGGATGGCGCAGTCCTGGTGGGCCGATCTGTACCCCGGTGACGACGTCGTGGACTGGATGGGTCTGGACTCCTACGTCAGCGCGGAGAAGGGCTACTACCACTACGGCATGTTCGCCGACCTGCTCGACCGTAAGCCCACCGGCGGTGGCCTCGGCTTCTACGACTGGGCGAGCAGCAAGCACCCGTCCAAGCCGTTGATGGTCGCCGAGTGGGGCGTCTACCACCGGGTCGGCAAGGTCACCGACAAGACCGCGGGTTTCCGGAGCGTGCTGCCGGAGCTGGTCAAGCGTCCGAACATCAAGGCCATCGTCTACTTCGACACCAAGCACGACGACCAGGGCGACCGCGACATCAGCATCGACAGCACCAAGGCCAACCTCGCCGCGTTCCGCAAGCTGGCCGCCAACCCGATCTTCAACGTCAAGATCGGCTGAACAGGCACCGCACCACGGGCCGCCCGGCAGACTGCCGGGCGGCCCGTCGCGGCGTTTCGCCGGCAGCGCCGCCCGCGGAAATGGTCCCGTCCGCCCGGCCTGAGCTCCGATTCCCTCAAGTGCGCCGCCGTACGCCCGATCTCAAGACTTCGTCAAGCCACCGACGACAGATGGGGAGGATGAGCGATGGTCGGCAGCCGCCGCCCGGGAGTGCTCACCGCACTCGTCGCGCTCCTCACCGCGGTCTTCGTCGGGTTCATGATCGTCGGCGGCCCCACGGGCGCCTTCGTCTCGGACGTCGGCACGGTGATCATTCTGGTCTTCGCCAGCAGCGCCTGCCTCGTCCGTGCCCGGGCCCGTCGCGGCCGCCTCCGGGCGGCCTGGGCCGGCATCGGCCTGGGTTCGGTGACGTACGCCTTCGGCGAGACCACCTGGACCTGGATCGAGACGGTACGCGGCGAGGCGGTTCCCTTCCCCGGCCTGCCCGACATCGGCTACCTCGGCTCGACGCCCGTCCTCGCGGCGGCGCTGTTCCTCGTCCCGACTCCCCGCAAGTCGGCGGCCAACCGGATCCGCGGCCTCGTGGACGTCGCGATGATGGCCTGCTCGCTGCTGCTGGTGTGCTGGATCCTCGTCCTCGACCCGTTGATCGGCGCGAGCGACGCCACCGCGCTGAGCCTCGGCGTCTCGCTCGGCTACCCGCTCAGCGGCGTGGTGCTGATCACCGTGGTGCTGCACATGTTCGCCGTGCTGCACCGCGACAGCCCGGACTCCGGCCCGCTGACCCTGGTCGGCGTGGCCATGCTGATCGTCGGTGGCTGCGACAGCGCCTACGCGTACGCCTCGTTGTCCAGCGAGTACACGTCCGGCGGCCTGATGGACGCGGGCTGGTTCCTCGGCTTCGCGGTGGTGTTCCTCGCCGCCCGGTACCCCGGCAAGACCGTGACCGCGGCCACGCCGGACGTCGCACCCGGCCAGGCGGAGCCGCGGGCGTTCGCCATGCTGGTCCCGTACGTGGCGGTGCTCGCCGCCCTGATCTGCTGCGCGCTCTCGTACGCGATGACCGGTGACGTCGATGCCTTCGTCGCGTGGGGCCGCTCGGTGCTGATCCTGCTGATCGTCTGCCGTCAGGTGCTCACCCTCCTGGAGAACCGGCACCTCACCCGCCACCTGGAGGCGCGCGTCCTCGAGCGCACCGCCGAGCTGCAGGCGAGCGAGCAGCGGTTCCGCGCGATGGTGCAGCGCAGCTCCGAGTCGGTCGCGGTCGTCGACGCCGACTCGACCATCCGCTACCAGAGCGAATCCGTGGAGCGCATCTTCGGCTGGCCGGCGCAGATGCTGCTCGGCCACCGGCTGGTCGAGATCGCCGGGCGCAAGTCGGGGCCGCGCATCGGCGCCGCCATCGAGTCGGTCATCGCCGGCCCGGAGCTGTTCACGGTCATCGAGGTGCCGATGCGTCACCAGGACGGCCGGGTCCGGCTCGCCGAGATGACCATCACCAACCTGCTCGACGATCCCGCGGTGAACGGCCTCGTGCTCAACACCCGCGACGTGCACGACGCCAAGGAGCTGCAGGACCGGCTCATGTACGAGGCGTACCACGACACGCTGACCGGGATGCCCAGCCGGGCCCTGTTCCGCGAGCGGCTGGTCGAGGCGATCGCCCGGTGCGACGGCCGGGACGAGGTCGCGATCCTCTTCCTCGACCTGGACGGCTTCAAGGAGGTCAACGACAGCCTCGGGCACGCCGCGGGCGACGCCCTGCTCGTGCAGGTGGCCGCGCGGCTGCGCGCCGCCGTCCGCGAGGAGGACACGGTGGCCCGCTTCGGCGGCGACGAGTTCGGCGTGATCGTCGAGTCGCTCGCCGCCCGGGCCGACGCGGAGGCGGTCGCCGGGCGTATCGCCGCGGCCCTGGAGGAGCCGTTCGAGGTCGGCGAGCGCGAGCTGCACGTCGCGGTCAGCATCGGGCTGGCCTGCGCCGCGGACGCCGACGACGTCGAGCAGTTGCAGCGCAACGCCGACCTGGCCATGTACCGCGCGAAGTCCGGCGGTGGCGACCGGCTGGCCGCCTACGACCCCGCGATGCTCGCCGGCCTGGTCGAGCGCCTGGAGCTGGAGGCGGACCTGCGCGTCGCGCTCACCCGCGACGAGCTGGCGCTGCACTACCAGCCGACCGTCGACCTGCGCACCGGCGAGATCACCGGCTTCGAGGCGCTGGTCCGCTGGTACCACCCCACCCGTGGCATGGTCTCCCCGCTGGACTTCATCGGTACGGCGGAGGCGACCGGCCTGATCGTTCCCCTCGGCCGGTGGGTGCTCACGGAGGCCTGCCGGCAGGCGGTCGCCTGGGGCGCGGGCACCACCCGCCGGCTCAAGATGGCCGTCAACGTCTCGGTGCGCCAGTTCGAGCACGGCGACCTCGCCGCGATGGTGGCGGAGGTGCTGGCCGAGACCGGCATGCCGGTCGACCAGCTCTGCCTGGAGATGACCGAGAGCGTGCTGCTCACCGACACCGACGAGAACCTCGCCCAACTGCACCGGCTCAAGGATCTCGGCGTCACCCTGGCCATGGACGACTTCGGTACGGGCTACTCCTCGCTGGCGTACCTGCGCCGGTTCCCGATGGACACTCTCAAGATCGACCGCTCGTTCGTCGACCGGCTCGGCGGCGAGCACGAGGACGAGGCACTGGTCAGCACGATCGTGCGGCTGGGTCGTAGCCTCGGCATGACCACCGTGGCCGAGGGTATCGAGGACTCCGTGCAACTGGCCGTCCTCAAGGAGCTGCGGTGCGACTACGCGCAGGGCTACTACCTGTCGCGTCCGCTGCCCGCGGCGGAGGCCGGCCGGGTGCTGGAGGAGGGCCTCGCCACGGCGCTCGGCGAGCCGGTGGCGTCGCCGCGGTGACCACCGGCGAGCCGGTGCCGCAGCGCGAGCTGGAGCCGTAACCGGGCGTCCGGGTCGTCCAGGGTGGCGCCGAACGCCTGGCGGATCTTCCGCATCCGGTACCGGACCGTCTGCGGGTGGGCGTGCAACGCCGCGGCCGCCGCCACGACCTGGCCCTGCTCGCGCAGCCAGGCGTGCAGCGTCTCCAGCTCCGGCTCCCGCAGCTCCCCGGCGGCGGCCAGTTCCCGGGCGGCGAGCCGGTCCATGAGGCCGGGCTCCCAGCCGGTGACGAGCTCCAGCAGCCGGTCGTCGCAGCGGATGAGCCCGTCGCCGGGCAGGATCCGCAGGGCGCGGCGCGAGATCCGGTACGACAGCCGCGCCGAGGCGAGCGCCACCGCGGGCCCGAGCGCCGCCCGCCGCCCCGCGAGCACCGCCGCCAGGTGCGCCAGCCGTCCGGCGGTCCCGGGAGAAGGCACGACCATGCGGGTGGCGTCGTCGATGACGGTGGCGATCACGCCGTTGCCCGCCGTGCGGGCGAGGTGCTCGGCATCCGTACCGTCGACGCTCACGACCGCGACGGTTCCCGGCAGCGGCCACCGCGCGGCGTCCGCGGCCGCCTGCAGAGCCGCGCCGCCCGGCGGGTCGGGCTGCACCAGCAGGGTGATCAGCCGGCGCCGCACGGTGTCCCAGTCGCGGGCGTTCTTCTCCTGCTCGTCGAGGTAGCCCTCGACGGCCGCGCCCGCGAGCTCGTCGACGTAGCCGAACAGCGCCGAGGCCAGGGCGTACAGCGCGGCGGGCGGCAGGTCCTGCGTGACGAGGAAGGCCCAGAGGTCCCGGCCGCCGGCGGTGAGGATCGTGCGCAGCGCGTCGACCCGGTGGCCCTCGCGGAACTCCGTGCGGCCCAGCCGGGTGAACACCGCCCGGCTCGGCGTCAGGTCGGCCGACGGCGACGCCGCGGCCTCCACGAAGGCGTCCACCGCGGTCTCGACCCCGAGGACCAGGCCCCGGCCCTGCCCGCCGGTCAGCGACCGGCCCTGGGCGCTCATCACCGTTCGTATCGTGTCCAGCACGCGTTCGTGCAGCAGCGGCTTGAGCGCTCGCAGCCGCGCGGCGACGCCGTCGGGCAGGTCCTGGAACATTTGTCACCTCGGTGATAAGAACGCCCCCGTTTTGTGCGCTCCAGACGCATCATCCTGCCATCCGCCGCTTCTAGCGTGGAGGGCATGAACGCGGATGTGATCGTGGTGGGTGCGGGCCTGGCCGGGCTGGTCGCCACCGCCGAGCTGACCGACGCCGGCCGCCGGGTGCTGCTGCTGGACCAGGAGCCGGAGCAGAGCCTGGGCGGCCAGGCCTTCTGGTCCTTCGGCGGGCTGTTCCTCGTCGATTCCCCCGAGCAGCGGCGGATGGGCGTGCGCGACAGCGAGGACCTGGCCTGGCAGGACTGGCTCGGCAGCGCCGGCTTCGACCGTCCCGAGGACCACTGGCCCCGGCAGTGGGCGCGGGCGTACGTGAACTTCGCCGCCGGCGAGAAGCGGGCGTGGCTGCGCGCGATGGGCCACCGGCTCTTCCCGGTGGTGGGCTGGGCGGAACGCGGCGGTGCGGCCGCCGACGGCCACGGCAACTCGGTGCCGCGGTTCCACATCACCTGGGGGACCGGTCCGGGCGTGATCGAACCCTTCGAGCGACGGGTACGCGACGCCGCGGCGCGCGGCCTGGTCACCTTCGCCTTCCGGCACCGCGTCGACGCCCTGGTCACCACGGCCGGGGCGGTCACCGGCGTGCGCGGGCGCGTCCTGGAGCCCAGCGACGTCGCGCGCGGGCGCAGCAGCTCCCGCACCGAGACCGGCGACTTCGAGTACGCCGCCCAGGCGGTGATCGTCACCTCCGGCGGCATCGGCGGCGACCACGATCTCGTCCGTAAGGCCTGGCCGGCCCGGCTCGGCAGGGCGCCGCAGCGGATGGTCTCCGGCGTGCCGGCGCATGTGGACGGACGCATGCTCGCCATCACCGAGGCGGCGGGCGCCCAGATCATCAACCCCGACCGGATGTGGCACTACACCGAGGGCCTGCGCAACTGGGACCCGATCTGGCCCGGGCACGGCATCCGCATCCTGCCGGGGCCGTCGTCGCTGTGGCTCGACGCGACGGGCCGGCGCCTGCCCGCGCCCCTGTTCCCGGGCTTCGACACGCTCGGCACGCTGAAGCATCTGATGGCGACCGGCCACGGCTATAGCTGGTTCATCCTGACCCAGAAGATCATCGAGAAGGAGTTCGCGCTCTCCGGCTCCGAGCAGAATCCCGACCTCACCGGCCGCAGCATCCGTCAGGTGCTGGGCCGGATCCGCCCGGGCGCCACCCCGCCGGTCGAGGCGTTCAAGCAGCACGGCGAGGACTTCGTCGTCGCCCGCGACCTGCCCGATCTCGTCGAGGGCATGAACAAGCTGGCCGCGGCCGAGGGCGGCCCGGCGCTCGACCTCGAGGCCGTACGCCGCACCGTCGAGGCCCGCGACCGTGAGATCGCGAACCCGTTCAGCAAGGACGCCCAGGTGACCGCCATCCACGGCGCCCGCCGCTACCGTGGCGACCGGCTCATCCGGGTGGCGACGCCGCACCGCCTGCTCGATCCCGCGGCGGGCCCGCTGATCGCGGTCCGACTGAACATCCTCACCCGCAAGACCCTGGGCGGCCTGCACACCGACCTGGACGCCCGCGTCCTGCGAGCGGACGGCAACCCGCTGCCCGGCGTGTACGCGGCGGGCGAGGCGGCCGGCTTCGGCGGCGGCGGAATGCACGGCTACAACTCGCTCGAGGGCACCTTCCTCGGTGGCTGTCTGTTCTCGGGTCGCACCGCCGGTCGCGCCGCCGCACAGGCGGTGAGCTAGGCCGGCATCTCTTCGCGCTCGTCGGCATCACGACCTGCACTTCGAGACGGTGGACCGGTCGACCGGCCTCATCGCGTCCCCACCGACCACGCCCCGGCGATTCACGGCGGGTGGCGGCGATCCGTGCCACCATGGCACCGATAGTTCGGTTCAGGCGGGAGTGGCAATGAGCGAACACGTTTCCGACAGCGCCGAGTGGCAGGCGGTGCAGGGTCATGCCGAGAAGATCGCGGGCGTGCACCTGCGCGAGCTGTTCGGCAGCGATCCGCGGCGCGGCGAGCGGCTCACCGCCCAGGTGGCCGATCTGTACGTCGACTACAGCAAGAACCTGGTCACCGACGAGGCGATCGGCGCGCTGATCGCGCTGGCCGAGCGGGCCCGGCTGCGCGAGCGCACCGCGGCCATGTTCGCCGGCGAGCACATCAACGTGACCGAGGACCGCGCGGTGCTGCACACCGCCCTGCGGCTGCCGCGCGACGCCACCCTCGTCGTCGACGGCCAGGACGTCGTCCGCGACGTGCACGAGGTCCTCGACCGCATGGGCGCGTTCAGCGACAAGGTCCGCTCGGGCGAGTGGCGGGGCGCCACCGGCGAGCGGATCAGGACCGTCGTCAACATCGGCATCGGCGGTTCGGATCTCGGCCCGGTCATGGCGTACGAGGCACTCAAGGCGTATGCGGACCCCGGCATCGAGTGCCGCTTCGTGTCCAACATCGACCCCACCGACCTGCACCAGAAGACCCGCGACCTGGATCCCGCGAGCACCCTGTTCGTCGTGGTCTCCAAGACCTTCGGCACCCAGGAGACGCTGACCAACGCCACCGAGGCCCGCAACTGGCTGCTGGCCGGGCTCGGCGGCGACCAGGCCGCGGTCGCCAAGCACTTCGTCGCGGTGAGCACCAACGCGCAGCGGGTAGCGGACTTCGGGATCGACACCGAGAACATGTTCGGCTTCTGGGACTGGGTCGGCGGGCGCTACTCGCTGCCCTCCGCGGTCGGCCTCTCGGTCATGATCGCCGTCGGCAAGGAGCAGTTCGCCGAGATGCTCGCCGGCTATCACGCCGTCGACCAGCACTTTCTCACCACGCCGCTGGAGCGCAACGTGCCGGCCCTGCTCGGCCTGCTCAACGTCTGGTACGACACGTTCCTCGGCGCGCAGTCGCACGCGGTGCTGCCCTACTCGCAGTATCTGCACCGGTTCGCGGCGTACCTGCAGCAGCTCACCATGGAGAGCAACGGCAAGCAGGTGCGGCTCGACGGTTCCGCCGCGGGCTACCAGACCGGCGAGGTGTTCTGGGGCGAGCCCGGCACCAACGGCCAGCACGCCTTCTACCAGCTCATTCACCAGGGCACCAAGCTCATCCCGGCCGACTTCATCGGCTTCAGCGTGCCCAATCACGACACCGGCGAGATGCACGACCTGTTCATGTCGAACTTCTTCGCCCAGACCGGCGCGCTGGCGTTCGGGCGCACGGCGGAGCAGATCGAGGCCGAGGGCGTGGAGCCCGCGATCGTGCCGCACAAGGTGATGGCGGGCAATCACCCGACGACCACCATCCTGGCCGAGAAGCTGACCCCGTCGACGCTGGGCCAGCTCATCGCGCTCTACGAGCACATCACCTTCACCCAGGGCGTCCTCTGGGAGGTCAACTCCTTCGACCAGTGGGGCGTCGAGCTCGGCAAGGTCATGGCCAACCAGCTCGCCCCGTTGCTGACTGCGGATGCGGCGCCCGAGGCCTCGAACGACTCGTCCACCGACACGCTGATCGCCCGGTACCGCTCGCAGCGCGGCCGCTGACCACCACCACCGTCACCGCGGGCGGCCCTTTTCTGTCGGAGGGCCGCCCTAGGCTGCATTCCGTGGACATCACGACCGAGCAGGCCCTGGCCCTGCGGATGCACAGCCTGCTGCTGACGCCCGAGGTCCGCCCCGGCACGGTGGCCGGCATCGTCCAGTGGTTCGGCGCCATGCAGGCGCAGGACATGGCGAGCGGGCTGTGGTCGCTCGGCGCCCGCCTGCCCGGCGCGGGCGTCGGCGACGTCGAGGCGGCCCTCGAGCGCCGCGAGGCGATCCGCACCTGGCCGATGCGCGGCACCGTGCATCTCGTCCCGCCCGCCGACGCGCGCTGGATGCTCGACCTGATGGGCGTGCGCGCGCTGGCGGGCGCGGCGAAGCGCCGCGCCACCATCGGCCTGTCCGAGCGGGCGGCCGACCGCGGCGTCGAGCTGCTCGGCGAGGCCCTCGCCGGCGGCAAGCGGCTGACCCGCGCCGAGTGCCTGGCGGCCGTCGCCGCCGGGGGAGTCGAGCTCAGCGGTCAGATGGGCTACCACCTGCTCTGGTATGCGAGCCAGCGCGGCGTCACCTGCATCGCCCCGCACATCGGCAAGGAGCAGTCGTTCGTGCTGCTCGACGAGTGGGCGCCGAAGCCGAACCGGCCGTCCCGCGAGGAGGCCCTCGGGCTGATCGCGACCCGCTTCTTCCGCAGCCACGGCCCGGCCACGAGGGCGGACCTCGCCCGCTGGACCGGGCTCACCATGACGGACGTGCGCGCGGGCATCGCGGCGGCCGGCCCGGCGCTGGGCACGGTCGCGGTCGACGGCGTCGAGATGTTCGCCGATCCGGCCGTGCTGGACGCCGCGACCACCACCCGAGACGACTGGGCGGCACTGCCCGGCTTCGACGAGTACATGCTGGGTTACCAGGACCGCACGATGATGGTCGACAAGCGTCACCTGGACGCCATCGTTCCGGGCGGCAACGGCATCTTCAAGTCCACCCTGGTCGAGCGGGGCCGGGTGGTGGCGACCTGGAAGCGCACGCTCGGCAAGAAGGCGGTCACTGTGGACGTCACACCGCTGACATCTTTCGCGCCGGCCGCGCGCGAGCGCGCGGAGGCCTGCCTCGAGCCGTATGCCCAGTTCGTGGGGCTGCCGCCGCGGGTCCGCTGGTTATCTGTTAACAACCCTTGATATTTAAGTTCATAAACGTCAAGCTGTGGGGGACCTGCCTGGGTCATCGATCCGTCAGGAGCCGCCATGAGAAGACGACGTACCGTGTGCGCGCTGGTAGCCGGCGCCGCGATGACCCTGACGACGGCCGTGCTCGCGGCCCCCGACGGCATGGCCGCCGTCTCCGGCGGTGCCGTCCGGGCGGCCGCCGTGGCGTGTGCCGCGCCGGCCTGGGCCGAGGGCGCCACCTATGCGGCCGGCGCGCAGGTGACCTACGGGAGCCGCCTGTACTCGGCCCTGGTCGCCCACACCGCCCACGTCGGGGCCAACTGGAACCCGGCCTCGACACCCTCGCTGTGGCGCGACCTCGGCGTGTGCACCGGAGGCACGACGCCGCCGACCACGCCGCCCACGCCACCGCCCACCACGCCCCCGACGACTCCGCCCACCTCGCCGCCGGGTGGCAGCACCTGTGCCGTCAAGTCGCGGCCCGCCGGCAAGGTCCTCGTCGGCTACTGGGAGAACTGGGACGGCGCCGCCAACGGCGTGCACCCGGGCATGGGCTGGATTCCGATCACCGACGGCCGGCTCAAGCAGCACGGCTACAACGTCATCAACGCGGCCTTCCCGGTGATCCGCTCCGACGGCACGGTGCTGTGGGAGAACGGGATGGACGTCGGCGTGAAAGTCTCCACCCCGGCGGAGATGTGCCAGGCCAAGGCGAACGGCGCGACGCTGCTGATGTCGATCGGCGGCGCGGCGGCCGGAATCGACCTGAGCTCCGGCGCCGTCGCCGACCGGTTCGTGGCGACCATCGTGCCGATCCTGCAGCAATACCACTTCGACGGCATCGACATCGACATCGAGACCGGCCTGACCGGCAGCGGCAGTATCACCACCCTGTCCACCTCGCAGGCCAACCTGATCCGGATCATCGACGGAGTGCTCGCCCGGATGCCGTCGAACTTCGGCCTCACGATGGCCCCGGAGACGGCGTACGTGACGGGCGGCAGCGTCACCTACGGGTCCATCTGGGGCTCCTACCTGCCGATCATCAAGAAGTACGCGGACAACGGCCGCCTCTGGTGGCTGAACATGCAGTACTACAACGGCAGCATGTACGGCTGCTCGGGCGACTCGTACCCGGCCGGCACGGTGCAGGGCTTCGTCGCTCAGACCCGGTGCCTCGACGGCGGCCTCACCGTCCAGGGCACCACGATCCGCGTCCCGTACGACAGGCAGGTCCCCGGCCTGCCCGCCCAGCCGGGAGCGGGCGGCGGCTACATGGAGCCGGCCCTGGTGTCGCAGTCCTGGAACGGCGTCGGCGGTAGCCTCAAGGGCCTGATGACCTGGTCGGCCAACTGGGACGGCTCCCGCGGCTGGACCTTCGGCGACAACGTGAAGTCGCTGCAGGGTCGCTGATCCACGGCACGGCACGGCCCGCCCCGCTCCGCCCGGAGTGGGGCCGGCCGTGCTGCTGTGACCGGCACCCCGTTGGCGAAGATCTTTGACTATGAAATAATTGCTATGTCAAAGAGGTTGTGCGGGGCAGTCCGGGGCCGAGGGTCCCGACCGAGAGTCCGGGAGCGGGCATGCAGTTCGGGATCTTCACCGTCGGCGACGTCACGCCCGACCCCACGAACGGGCGGACGCCGACCGAGCACGAGCGGATCAAGGCGATGGTCACGATCGCCCGCAAGGCTGAGGAGGTCGGCCTCGACGTCTTCGCCACCGGCGAGCACCACAACGAGCCCTTCGTGCCGTCCTCGCCGACCACCCTGCTCGGCTACATCGCCGCGCAGACGTCCACGCTGCTGCTCAGCACGTCCACCACGCTGATCACGACCAACGACCCGGTCAAGATCGCCGAGGACTATGCGATGCTGCAGCACCTCTCCGGCGGCCGGGTCGACCTGATGATGGGCCGCGGCAACACCGGGCCGGTCTATCCCTGGTTCGGCAAGGACATCCGGGCCGGCATCCCGCTCGCCGTCGAGAACTATGCACTGCTCCATCGCCTCTGGCGCGAGCACGTCGTCGACTGGAAGGGCAAGTTCCGCACGCCGCTGCAGTCGTTCACCTCGACGCCGCGCCCGCTCGACGGCATCCCGCCGTTCGTCTGGCACGGCTCGATCCGCAGTCCCGAGATCGCCGAGCAGGCCGCCTACTACGGCGACGGCTTCTTCGCCAACCACATCTTCTGGCCGGCGTCGCACACCCAGCGGATGGTCGCGCTCTACCGCGAGCGCTTCGCCCACCACGGCCACGGCGATCCCGACCAGGCCATCGTCGGTCTCGGCGGGCAGGTGTTCATGCGGCGCAACAGCCAGGACGCGGTGCGGGAGTTCCGACCGTACTTCGACAACGCCCCGGTCTACGGTCACGGCCCGTCGCTGGAGGACTTCACGCGGGAGACGCCGCTGACCGTGGGCAGCCCCCAGCAGGTCATCGACCGTACGCTCGGCTTCCGCGACTACGTCGGCGACTACCAGCGCCAGTTGTTCCTGATGGACCACGCCGGGCTGCCCCTGAAGACCGTCCTGGAGCAGCTCGATCTGCTCGGCGAGGAGGTCGTGCCGGTGCTGCGCAAGGAGTTCGCCGCGCTCAAGCCGGCGCACGTGCCCGAGGCCCCGACCCACGCGTCTCTGCTGGCCGAGGCCGCAAGCAAGGAGGCCGTGGCATGACGTCGCGCACCCTTGCCGTCATTGCTGGGCTGAGCCGCAATGCCACCGAGGAGGCTGCCGCATGACGTCGCGGACTCTTGTCGTCGTCACGGCGGGGTTGAGCAAGCCGTCGTCCACCCGCCTGCTCGCGGACCGGCTGTCCGCGGCGGCGGTGGACCACGCCGCCCGCGCCGGCGTGGACCTGCGGGTACGGGTCGTCGAGCTGCGCGACCTGGCCCACGATCTCATGAACCACATGCTGACCGGCTTCCCGCCGGCCGCCCTGCGCGAGGTCCTGGACGCGGTGGCGGAGGCGGACGGCCTGATCGCCGTGACGCCGGTCTTCCACGCGTCGTACAGCGGCCTGTTCAAGTCGTTCTTCGACGTGCTCGACAAGGATGTCCTGGTCGGCAAGCCCGTGCTGATCGCCGCGACGGGCGGCACGGCCCGCCATTCGCTGGCCCTCGAGCACGCGGTGCGGCCGATGTTCGCGTTCCTGCGGGCGGCGACCGTCCCCACGGCGGTCTTCGCGGCCCCGCAGGACTGGGGCGGCGACGAGGCCGAGGGCCAGTTGCGCCAGCGCGCCGACCAGGCGGCGGCCGAGCTCGCCACCGAGATCGGCCGGCGGGAGACGGCGCGGCCCGCGGATCCGTTCGCGCTGACCACCTCGTTCGAGGAGCTGCTCGCAGGGTAGAAAGGGCGGGACGACAGGGGGAACCATGGCGGAGATCGTGCTCGTCCGGCACGGGCAGACCGAGTGGAGCGCGGCTCGCAGGCACACCTCGTACACGGACCTCGACCTCACCCCGGTGGGGGAGCAGGAGGCCCGCCGCGCGGGGGAGCGGCTGAAGGGACGCGAGTTCGCGGCGGTGATCTCCAGCCCGCGCCGCCGGGCGGCACGCACCGCCGAGCTCGCCGGGCTGGCCGTCACCGAGACGACCGAGGACCTGGCCGAGTGGCACTACGGCGACTACGAGGGCATCACGAGCGCGACCATCCGCGAGACCCGTCCCTCGTGGTCGCTCTGGACCGACGGCTGCCCCGGCGGCGAGTCGCCGTCCGAGGTGGGCGAGCGTCTCGACCGGGTGCTGGACCGGGCGCGGGACCACCTCGACCGGGGCGACGTGGCGTTGATCGCGCACGGGCACTGCCTGCGGGTGGCGGGCGCGCGGTGGATCGGCCTGCCGCCCAGCGGCGGCGGCCTGCTCCGTCTCGATACGGCGACGCTCTCGGCGCTCGCCTTCGAGCACGGCAACCCGGTCATCGGCTTCTGGAACGCCGCCGCCTGAGCCGGTCGCTCAGCAGGTCTGAGCGCCGGCGTCGGTTCGCCGGTATTCCTGCGGGCTCAAGCCCCGGACGCGCTTGAATGCGGTACTGAGCGCGAAGGCGCTGCCGTAACCGACCTGCCGTGCGACGGCGGCCACGGTGGTGTCCGGCTCGCGCAGGAGGTCCGCGGCGAGGTCCATGCGCCAGTCCGTCAGGTACTTCATCGGCGACTCCCCGATCAGGGAGGTGAACCGGCGGGCGAAGGCCGCCCGGGACGTGCCGACCTTGGCGGCGAGATTCATGATGGTCCACTGGTACGCCGGGTCGGCGTGCATCAGGCGCAGCGCCGGGCCCACGACCGGGTCGTGCTGCGCCCGGTACCAGCCCGGCGTCGCGGTCGCGGCGTCGGCGAGCCACGAGCGCAGCACGGACACGAGGAGCAGGTCCAGCAGCCGGTCGAGGACGACCTCCTGACCCGGCTCGGTCCTGCCGATCTCGGTCCCGAGCAGGGTGACGAGCGGCGCCTCCGCCGGGCCGGCGGGGCGGACGAGCAGCGGGGGCAGGACGCGCAGCAGACGCCGGCTGACCTCGCTGTGCATCTCGTACGTACCGCTCAGCATGACGGCCGCGCCATCGGCGCTGTCGCCCCAGGTCCGCACGCCGAGGCTCATGTCCTCCGCCATGGCCTCGCCACGCACGGTGGTGCACTGCTGTCCCGGGTGGATGACGATCTGCACGGGCGTGTCCGGAGCGTCGGCGATCGTGTACGGGTCCGGCCCGCGGACGATGGCCACGTCGCCCGGGTGCAGCCGGACCGGGTGGTCGCCGTCGGGGACGATCCACGCCGTGCCGCGGACCATGGTCACCAGCGAGAGCGGGGCCCGGTCCTCGATCCGCAGGCACCACGGCGGGTCGAGGATCGAACGGAGCAGGAAGGCCCCACGGGCGCGCGGCTGATCCAGCAGTCCGGCGAGGGCGTCCACGGCAGCGAGTGTAGAGGTCGGGTGAGGCCGTCAGCCCCAGACGCCGGTGGCCGAGGTCGCGCGGGCGTACCCGGCGAAGTCCTTCGGCTGCCGGCCCAGGGCCCGCTGGACGCCGTCGGCGAGGCCGGCGTTGCGTCCGTCGAGGATGGTGTCGAACAGCTCGGCGAACTGCGCCGGCTGACCGTACTCGCGCAGCATGTCCGCGAACTGCTCGCGGGTGAGCCGGGTGTAGCGGATCTCCCGGCCGGTGACCGCGGAGAGCTCCTGGGCGACGTCGGCGAAGGTCAGCAGGCGGGGCCCGGTCAGCTCGTAGACTTCACCGGCGTGGCCGTCCTCGGTGAGAGCCGCGACCGCGACGTCGGCGATGTCGTCGGCGTCCACGAACGGCTCGCCGGCGTCGCCGACCGGCAGCGCGATCTCGCCGGCCAGGACGGGCTCGAGGAAGAAGCTCTCGCTGAAGTTCTGGTGGAACCAGCTACACCGGACGATCGTCCAGGCGGCACCGGCGGCCTCCACCACTTTCTCGGCGGCGCGGGCGGCCTCCTCGCCGCGGCCCGAGAGCAGCACCAGGCGCTCGACGCCCGCGGCCACCGCGAGCTCGCTGAGACCGGCGACGGCGTCCACCGCGCCGGGGAAGCCGAGGTCCGGGTAGTAGGAGATGTAGACGCCGCCGACCCCGTCGAGGGCTGCCGGCCACGTGGTCCGGTCCTCCCAGTCGAAGGGGGGCTGCGCGGAGCGCGACCCGACGCGCACCTCGCGACCCGCGTCCACGAGGCGCCGCACCACGCGGCTGCCGGTCTTGCCGGTGCCGCCGATGACGAGGATGGGCTCGAGCCGGCCGGAGGCGGTGGGAGAAGTATCGGTCATGACCCCAGTCAAGCCGGACGATCGAAGACGAACCATAGCTGGAAGGCTCATGGGCATGTGCGAGCGTCTACGGCATGACGGTCACCTCGGCCAGGGCCGCGGGGATGCCGCCTCTCGCCAGGGCGCGGCGTTGGCGTGTCGCGCCGGTGCCCTCGTCGCGCACGCGGTCCAGTTCGGCCGCGACGAGCCTCGCGTCGCCGAGGCGGCGCAGCGCCGGCTGCACCGCCGTCACCAGGTCCGCGACCACGTCCCAGGCCGGGCGGGCCGTGCCGGCGTGCAGGTCGAGCAGCGTGCCGTCCATTCCCGAGTGGGCCGCGTTCCAGTGCGCGGCCGTCACGAGATGGTCCGGGACCGGAAGTCCGCCGCCGTCCACCAGGCAGGTCGCCACCAGCGAGCGGACCAGCGCCGCCAGCAGCACGGTGTCGGCGGGTGCCGGGCACACGTCGGCCACCCGGATCTCCACCGTGGGGTAGGCCACCGACGGGCGGGCGTACCAGAGCACCATGCTGTCGTCGAGCATCGCGCCGGACGAGACCAGCAGGGCCACGGTGCGGTCGTAGTCCGCGGCCGAGGCGAAGGCCGGGACGGGTCCGAGCGCCGGCCAGCGGGCGAGCTGCAGCGAGCGCCAGCTAGCGTGGCCGGTGTCGGCGCCCGCGTAGAGCGGGGAATTGACGGTCAGCGCCTGCAGCACCGGCAGCCAGGGCCGCAGCCGAGTGCAGACGCGCACGGCCGTCTCCCGGTCCGGCACGCCGACATGGACGTGGCAGCCGCACACGGCCGCGTCGTACGCGATCGGGCCGTAGTGCCGGGCGATCGCGTGGAACCGGCGGTCGTCGGTCGGCTCGCGCACCGGCTCGGCGACCGGAATGGCGCCGATCGCCACGAGGTGGGCGCCCGCCGCCGTGGCCGCCGTGGCCGCGGCCCGGCGCAGATCGGTGAGCCGACCGGCCAGCTCCGGCAGTTCCGTGCAGACTGGGGTGACCATCTCGATCATGCTGTGCCGGAACTCCAGCCGGCTCTGCGCGCGCACGGCGTCGGGCAGCGCGGCGAGGACCTTCTCCACCACGGGCGCGTTCTCGCCGGTGTCCGGGTCGAGGAGCAGGAACTCCTCCTCGACGCCGAGGGTGGGCCCGCCGGTCACGGGCGGGTGGCGGTGAGGACCACGACGGCGATGCGCTCGGCGTGCGCGTACGCCTCGCCGTCGAGCTCTTCGCCGTAGACGTCCGGATCCGCCTCGCGGTAGGTCCAGCTCAGCCCGGTCTCCTTGAGGCGCGCCGCGGCCGCTTCCCGCAGCGGGTCCTGGCCGGCGACGATGCCCGTGCCGCTGAACAGCACGAGGGAGCCGCCCGGGGCCAGCCGGTCGGCGGCCGCGTCGAGGATCGCGAGCGACAGCTCGTGACCCTCCGGGCCGCCGCCGTCGCGGTAGGCGCGACCGGCCGGATCGATCATGAACGGGGGATTGGAGACGATCAGGTCGAAGTCGCCGTCGACGCCGGAGAGCAGGTCGCTGTGGCACGGGCGTACTCCGGGCGTGCCGGCGAGCGCCACGTTGACCTCGGTGAAGCTCAGCGCGTCGGGGTTGATGTCGACGGCGAGGACCTCGGCGTCGCAGGCACGCTTGGCCACCGTGATCGCGCCCGCGCCGGTGCCGCACCCGATGTCCACCGCCCGGCGTACGGGCCGGTCGCGGCCGGCGAGGTGCGCGGCGGCGGCGTCCGCCATCCGGTAGGTGTCCGGGCCGAAGAAGACCGAGTCCGCGGCGGTGGTCGGGAAGGCCGAGTGCACGTACAGCTCACCGTCGTACGTGGAGAATCGCACGCGGCTGCGTACCAGGTCGCCATCGCGTGCCCACACTCCGGCGGCGTCCATCAGGGCGGCGATCCCGGCGGGCAGCACCTCGGGTGGGGCCGGGCGGCTCCAGCCGAAGATGTCGCGCAGGTCGCGGGCCAGCGCGTTCTCGGGGCGGCTGTTGACCCGGGCGTGTGTCGCGGGGGTGACGGTGGTGAAGGAGTACCCGAGGTCTTTGAGGGCGGTGCCCAGCTCGCGGAGGGCGGCTCCGGCAGTCGTCGTGATCATGGCCCGCTGTGTGCCCCGCCCGGCGGTGGATATTCCCTCCTGCGGGTGCCGGGTACGGAGAATTGTCATCGGACGCACAGGTGCGGCACAAGAACAGTTCAGGCGCGGGGTGAAGGCTGTCCGTCATGCGTGTGCAACTGAACCGCAGCGACCGGAACGAGGCCTTCATGCCGAACTCGACGACCGTGCCCGTCCCCGGCCTCGACCGGCAGCGGAGCGACGCCGTCGTGGTCGTGCTGGGCCACTCGGGGCGCGTCGCCGCGCTTGCCGCGCAGTTGCCCGCGGGCTGGTCGGTGCGGTTCGCCGCCTCCGCTTGCGCCGTGCGGCCCGGCGAGATCGTCCTGATCAGCGGTGCCCGGGAGGACGTCGTGCGCGACGCGAGGGCGGTGCTGTCCGGGCGTACCCGGATCGTCGCCCTGGTCGACGAGGACGCCGGGGCGGATCTGGTGACCGCCGTGCTGACGGCCGGAGCGGACGCCTGCGTCCGCGGCGGGCAGCCGGCGATCCTGGCGAGCCACCTGGTGGCGTGCCGCCGCCGGCAGCTCGCGGACCGCTGGCTCAACGTGCCGTGAGATTTTGCTCTGCTGTGGTGCAAAACACCGAGGGCGTTGACCAGCAACAAGGCGACGGAGAGTGACCTGGGATACCTGCGTAATTTGCCGAGGTAGGCAGCGATCCGGAAGCTGGTGAGCGGAAGCGATGAGGCTTTCGCCATCACTTTCCGTAAGGAGACGGACGATGCCTTTCACGAACACGATCCGCGACGCCCGCGTCGCCCTGTCGCACCGGCGCACCCAGCGGCGGGCCTACCGGCAGTTGAGCGCCGAGCTTGCGGCCTTCCGGACGCCCGCCGAGCGCGCCGAGCTCGACCTCATCCTCGGCCGGCACGATGAGACGGAGACCGCGGAGATCCGCGCGATCCTCAACCGGCAGGACTACGAACGTCAGCGCGCGCGGATGGCCGTGGGCGGGTACCGCGGCTGACGACTCCATCCTGGACACGACAGAGGCCCCGGCGACGTTGCCGGGGCCTCTGTCGTGTCCGAGGGGATCAGTGCTCCGCGCGGTCCTCCCGTGGCGCGCGGGCCCGCAGGCTGCCGGCGTGGGCCCGCGCGTCCGGGTCCCGGCGGGTCTTCGCCAGGCTGGCTACCGTCGTGATCACCAGGACCACCAGGATGACGACGAGCGAGACCGGGGTGCTGATCTGCGGCGCGTCCTTCCACACGTCCTCGTGCAGCCAGTGCAGCACCAGCTTGGCGCCGATGAAGGCGAGGATCAGCGACAGGCCCGTCGACAGGTAGACGAGCCGGTCCAGCAGGCCCTTGACCAGGAAGAACAATGCCCTCAGGCCGAGCAGCGCGAACGCGTTGGCGACGAAGACGATGTATGCCTCCTCGGTCACCCCGAAGACGGCGGGAATCGAGTCCAGTGCGAAGAGCAGGTCCGTGCTGCCGATGGCGATGAGCGTGATGAACAGCGGCGTCGCCATCCGGCGCCCGTCGATCCGGGTGAACAGCTTGCCCCCGGCGTACTCGTCGGTGACCGGGAACAGCCGCCTGCTCGCCTTCACCAGGGCGTTGTCCTCGACGCTGGGATCCTCGTCGCGGTGGCGGAAGAGCTGGACCGCGGTGTAGATCAGCAGCAGGCCGAAGATCAGGAACATGAAGCTGAAGAGCGACAGCAGCGTCGCGCCGAGGGCGATGAAGACGACCCGCAGCGCCAGCGCGATGATGATGCCGAAGGTGAGCACCTCCTGCTGGTACTTCTCCGGTACCGCGAAGGTGCTCATGATGATCACGAAGACGAAGAGGTTGTCGACCGACAGGCTCTTCTCGACGATGTAGCCGGCGAAGTACTCGGTGCCGTAGCTCCATCCCGCGACCTGGGCGAAGACGACGCCGAAGAGGAGCGCGACGGCAATGTAGAAGATCGACCAGACGCCTGCCTCACGGAACCCCACGGCGTGCGGGCGCAGCACGCCGAGGGTCAGGTCGAGGGCGAGCAGGGCGACGATGAGCGCAATGGTCAGCGTCCAGCCGAGCGCGGTGACCTCCAGCATCGGCGAGCAACCTCCAGGTGTCATGGGGATTCACCCAGAATCCCTGCCTACGCTGGGAAAATCCTGAAAACAGCGGCGCCGTCAGGCCGTCTGGAAGGAGCGCTTGGCCAGCCCCATCCAGAATCCGTCGATGGGTTGGGCGGGGGTCTGCCCGGGGTCGCCGGAGGCGCCCAGCGTCAGGAACATCGGGGCGAAGTGCTCGATCGTCGGGTGCGCGTACGGCATGCCCGGCGCCCGGGAGCGGAAGTCGGCCAGCTCGTCGACCGCGCCACGGGCCAGGGTCTCCCCGGCCCAGGCGTCGAACTCGCGCGACCAGCCGGGCGCGGGCGCGTCCGTGCGGAAGTCGCGCAGGAACGGCAGGCCGTGCGTGGTGAAGCCGGAGCCCACGATCAGCACGCCCTCATCGCGCAGCGGGGCGAGCCGGCCGCCCAGCTCCAGCAGGCGCTCGGGTTCCAGGGTCGGCAGCGACATCTGCAGCACCGGGATGTCGGCGTCCGGGTACATGACGCTCAGCGGCACATACGCGCCGTGGTCGAGGCCGCGGGAGGTGCGGGCCACGTGCTCGTTGTCGGGCATGAGCTTCTCGACGCGCGCGGCCAGCTCGGGCGCGCCCGGCGCCGGATACCGCGCCTCGTAGTAGCGCGGCGCGAAGCCGCCGAAGTCGTACACCAGCGGCGCGGGCCCGGTGGCGCCGAGCATGAGGGGAGCGGATTCCCAGTGCGCCGAGGCCATGAGGATCGCCGTGGGGCGGGGCAGGCCGGCGGCGAGCTCGCGCAACTGCGAAACCCAGACCGGGTCGTCGACCAGGGGCGGGGCGCCGTGGCTGAGGAAGAGCGCGGGCATGGTGCTCATGGCGACCTCCGTTGAAGCTTCAACTGATATCACCACGGTACGGCCATTTACTTGAGCTGTCAACTAAACGTGAGGCGCCCCGTCCAGCCGCCCAGGATCGGTTCGGGATCCGCGCCCAGCACGTCGGCGAGCAGCATGGCGTACACGTCGCGGAAGTCGGTGGTGTGGCGCAGGTCCCCGTCGTCGAGGTCCGTGAGGCTCGGCGGGTCGCCGTGCAGGCCTCCCGGGATGCCGGCTCCCAGCAGCAGGACCGGGGAGGCCGTGCCGTGGTCGGTGCCGTCCGACGCGTTGGCCCGCACCCGCCGGCCGAACTCCGAGTAGACGGCCACCACCACCTCGCGACCCGCCATCCGCTCCACGAAGGCGGCGAGCGGCCCGTCCAGGCTCGCGAGAATCGCCTCCTGGGCGCCCTTCTCGTCGGCGTGCACGTCGAAGCCGCCGAGCGAGACGGAGTAGACCCGGGTGGCCGCTCCGGCCTCGATGCACCGGGTCACCAGGGCGAGCTGCCGGTCCAGCGCGGGGGCCTGGCCGCCGGTGGCGGTGGCCGGCTCCTCGTCCGGCTCCTCGTCCTCCTCCGGCGCGGTCCCGGCGACGAGGTCGCGCACGCGGACCAGGTCGGCGAAGCACGCGGCGGCGCGGGCCCGCTCCGGCGACTCGCCGGCCGACGGGGTGCCCAGGCCGGTGAGGATGTCGCTCGTCACGCCGGCGGGCAGGTCGAGGGTCCCGCCGGGCACGGTGGCCCCCGCGCTGCGCGCTCCCGCCAGCAGCGGAGGCAGCACCGGCTCGAAGGACACCGCCAGCCGAGGGTCCCTGCCGGCGGTGTCCAGCCAGCGGCCGAGCCAGCCGGTCGTGCCGGGACGCTCCGGGCTCGCGGTCTGCCAGATGTCCATGGACCGGAAGTGGCTACGGTCGGGCTTCGGGTAGCCCACGCCCTGCACGATCGCGAGGCGCCCGTCGCCGTAGAGGCGGTGCAGGCCCTTCAGCGCCGGGTTCAGGGCCAGGCCGTCGTCCAGGGGCAGGACCTGGTCCGCCGGGTAGGCCATCGACGGCCGGTTGGCGGCGTAGGCGGGGTCCGCGTACGGGATCACGGTGTTCAGGCCGTCGTTGCCGCCGTAGAGCGTGACCAGCACCAGGATGCGGCCGTTCGGCTCCTCGCTGCGGAAGCCGAGGATGTCCGGCAGGGCGTACGCCGTGGCTCCGGCGGCCAGGGCGCCGGCCGCGACCACGCCGCCCGCGGTCAGGAGCCGGCGCCGGGTGATGGTGTCCATGTCGTTTCCTCCTCAGTGGACGGCGTACTCGGGGCTGGCCAGGCCCAGGGTCAGCAGCAGGCGGGGATCGCCGGCCGCCCCGGCGAGCACGGCGCGGGTCCGCGCCGTCCACTCGTCGACGACGAGGATCCGGGCCAGCGCGTCGGGGCGGTCCGCGCGGGCCGTGTCGCCGAGCGTGCCGACGGCCTCGGGCGCGAGCGCGGCCAGCGCCCGCCCGGACGCGAGCCGGGCCTGGGCCGACGAGGTGGTCAGCCAGGCCGTGCCGGCCGGCCAGCCGCCGACGCTGGGCGGACGGAACGGGACCTGGCCCAGGGCGCGCAGCCCCGCGAGGATCCGGGACCGGCCGCGCTCCGGATCGATGCCGAGCTGGCGGGCGGCCCCGACCATCCACTCCACCGGTTGCTTCACCAGCCGGCCGCGGCAGCCCGCGAACGCGGGGTCGCCCACCAGGGCGCGCAGCATGGCGACCGTGGAGCCGCCCTGCGCCACCAGCCGGGCGGTCGTGGCCGCGTCCGGTGGGGTGTCGGCGCCGTACCGCGCCCAGAGGCGGCCGGCGAGGAACGGCCGGTGGGCGGGGTGGGACACGAGCAGGTCGGCGTACGCGTCGGCGTCGAACGTGCCGGTGCGGCCGAGCAGGGTGACGGGCGCGGGGTCGTGACGCCGTGCGGAGAAGGTCGCAGTCCCGCCCGTCCGGTCCGCCCGCCAGCCGGTGAGCACCCGGGCGCCCGCCTTCACGTCGGCCTCGGTGTAGCCGGCGCCGACGCCGAGCGTGAACAGCTCCATCAGCTCGCGCGCGAGGTTCTCGTTGGGCGCCTTGCGGGTGTTGCGCTGGGCGTCGAGCCAGATGATCAGGGCGGGGTCGCGCAGCATCGCCCGGACCAGCGCTCCGGTGCCGCCCGCGCCGTAGCGCCGCAGCGTCGCCTGCTGGCCCAGCATCAGCTCGGCCGAGCGCACCTTGCGGACCGAGGTCGCCCAGTGCCCGTGCCAGAAGAAGGTGAGCTTCTCCGCGGCGCCGGGCTCGGTGACCATCCGGGTGATCCACCATCCGGTGGCCTCGGTGGCGTCCCGCCGGGCGTCGGCGCGGCCTTCCCTGCCGGGCCGGAAGGCGCCCACCTCGGGAAGGGACGCCGGGTGGCCGACGGGGGCCAGAACCTTGTCGAGCGTCGCCGGCACGCCGGCCCGCAGTGCCGCCTCGACCTCGGCGGCGGTGGGCCCGAACGTCAACCGGCGGAGCAGGTGGGAAACCGTGCTGCGGTCCGTCATGCCTCGACGCTAGGCGTGGCATGTCAGAAGCGGGTAAGGGCGATGTTCGGTGCGGGTGCGGGACCCCGGCGCTGCGACCCTGCCGCAGGCGTCCACTGTGGGTCCGAGCGCCACCGCAGGTCAGGTCCATGCCCGTCGATGCATTCCAGGTTTGCCCACTGAGGACATTGCGCCCGGAGGCCGGGCGCTGGCAAGCTACGCGGAGTCGTGCATTCGCCGCTCACCGTGACGGTCTGCGGTCGATGCGCACGGCCAGTACCCGTACTCCCGTGACCGGCGGTCACCGCGACCGGCGGTCATTCCGTCATGCGCTAGGGGAATCCCGTGCCGTCATCGCAGCTTCCGCTCGCCGATGACCTGTACCTCGCCGCCCATGACTCGGCGCGCGGCCGCTCCCTGCTCACCGAGGCCACCCTCGGCCTCGGCCTCGCCGCCGCCCTGCTTGCCGAGCTCGTCCTGTGGCGGCGCCTCGACCTGCGCGACAACCACATCATCGTGATCGACGACGAACCCACCCCGGACCCGGCCACCGCCGCGGTCCTCGGCCAGCTCCTGCGCGAACCCGGCCACCGCCGGATTCGCGACTGGATCTCGTTCCTCGCCACCGGGGTCGCCACCGACCTGGTCGAGCGCCGCCTCGCCCGGGCCGGGCTGGTGCACCGCAAGGAGAAGCGCGGGCTGCTCGGCACCAAGGTCCGCTTCGTCCCGTCCGACTCCTCGACCGCCGGCTGGCCCGGCACCCGGATCCGCATCGCCGCGACCCGCGGCGAGCTCCTGGACACCTCGGACCTCGTGCTCACCGGGCTGGTGCTGGCCACCGGCCTCGACCAGCACGTGCTGGTCACGCTCGAACCCGGCGAGCGCGACCACCTGTTCGACCAGCTCCGCCGGCGCCTGCCGGCGATGTTGCAGCACATCGTCGGCCACGCAGAGGCCGCCGTGGGCGACGCCGTGATGGCCCGCCGGGCCTGAACACCCCCTCCCCTCCACCCCCTTGGAGTCCCCGTGTCCGCAACCACCACCCCGGCCGGAACCAGTCAGTTGTCGACCGCTCTCGCCCGCGACCGCCTGGGCGTCGCCGCTGTCGTCTTCTTCGTCATGTCGGCCGCCGCGCCGCTCACCGTGGTCGCCGGGGTCGTACCGACCGGGCTCGCGGTCACCGGGCTCACCGCGATCTCCATCGCGTTCCTGGCGGTCGCCGTGGTGCTGGCCGTCTTCGCCGTCGGCTACGTCGCCATGGCCCGGCACATCGCGAACGCGGGGGCGTTCTACGCGTACATCGCGCAGGGGCTCGGCCGCCCGCTGGGCGTCGGCGCCGCGTGGGTCGCGCTGGTGGCCTACAACAGCTTCCAGCTCGCCTCGTACGGCGGCTTCGGTGCGATCGCCGCCCCGCTGTTCGCCGACTGGTTCGGCGTCGAGATCCAGTGGTGGGTGATCGCGCTGGCCGCCTGGGCGCTGGTCGCGGTCCTGGGCGTGCGCGACGTCGCGGTCAACGGCAGGGTCCTGGCCACCCTGCTCGTCGCCGAGATCGTGCTCGTGGTCGTCTTCAGCTTCGCCGACCTGCTCGCGCCCACCTTCGAGGCGTCGGCGGCCCCGCTGGACGCGGGCAGCCTGGCCGGTGCGGGCGCCGGCGCGCTGCTGGTCATGGCCGTCACGGGCTTCGTCGGATTCGAACAGTCCGTGGTCTTCAGCGAGGAGTCGCGCGACCCGCGCCGGACCGTGCCCCGGGCCACCTACATCGCCGTCGCGATGATCGCGGTCCTCTACGCCTTCTCCGCCTGGGCGATGATCTCCGCCGCCGGTGGGCAGGCCGTCGAGCGCGCCGGCGCCGAGGGCCCGGAACTGTTCTTCAACCTCGCCTCCGCCCGGCTCGGCGACTCCGCCCTGCATCTGGGTCACGCGCTGTTCCTGACGTCGCTGATCGCGGCGATGATCTCTTTCCACAACATCATCGCCCGGTACACCTTCTCGCTCGGGCGCGAGGGGGTGCTGCCGCGGGCGTTCGGGCGCACGGTGCCCGGCACGGGCGCGCCCAAGAACGGGTCGCTGGCCCAGTCGGCGCTCGGCCTGGTCGCGATCCTCGGGTACGCGATCATGGGCTGGGACCCGCTGGTCCAGCTCTTCTTCTGGGGCGGCACCACGGGCGGCATCGGCGTGCTGCTGCTCATCACCATCACCTCGGTCGCGGTGATCGGCTACTTCGCCCGCCATCCCTGCGGCGAGGACGGCTGGCACCGCCTCGGCGCCCCGGCGATCGGCGCGGTGCTGCTGCTGGTGATGTCGTACCTGGCCGTGACGAACATCGAGGTGCTCTTCGGCGTCGCGCCCGGCTCGACGCCGACCTGGGTGGTGCCGCTCGCGTACGGGATCCTGATGCTCGCGGGCGTGCTCTGGGCCCTGATCCTGCGCCGCACCCGGGCGCGCGTCTACGCCGGCATCGGCCTCGGCGCGCGCAGCGCCTCCACCTTCTCGTTCACGGAGGCCACCCGATGACGGCGCCGATCCGCCCCGCCACCGCCGCGGAGATCCCGGCCGTCGGCCGCCTCATCGCGCGCGCCTTCGACCACCTCCCGCAGAATCGCTCGCTGGTCCCGGACGACGGCGTGCGCCTCGCGGTCATGGCGGCCTTCTTCACGCTGCTGTCCGGATCGGCTCGCGAGGCCGGCGCGGTCGATGTGATCGAGGACGCGTCGGGCAGCCTGGTCGCGACGGCGGTGTGGTTCGACCGCACCCGTGACCTGCCCGAGATTCCCGACTACGAACAGCGGCTTCGCGCGGTCGCGGGCCGCTGGCTGCCCCACTTCGCGGCGCTCGACGAGCTGTTCGAGAAGCACCATCCGCAGGAACCGCACTGGCACCTCGCCTTCCTCGCGGTCGACCGGACCCATCAGGGGGCCGGGCTGGGCAGCGCGCTGATGCAGCACACCCACGACCGCCTGGAGGCGCCGGCGTACCTGGAGGCGACCAACGACGACAACGTCCGCCTCTACCGCCGCCACGGCTACGCCGACATGTCCCCGTTCGACATCCACCTGCCCGACGGCACGCCCTTCTTCCGCATGTGGCGACCCTGAAAGGTCTCGGAGAGGGCGTGGGAACGCCCTCCCCCGCTCAGCCCGCGGAAAGGTTGAGCTCGAAGCTGTAGCGGCTCGCGCGGTAGACGTGGGAGCCGTACTCCAGCGCCCGGCCGCCCGCGTCCCAGGCCGTACGGGTCATGGTCAGCAGGGACGCGCCGCGCTTCTCGGCGAGGATGCGGGCCTCGGCGGCGCCGGCGGTGCGGGCGCCGATCACCTGGGTAGCGACGCGGGGCTGATAGCCGGCCCGGCGCAGCAGTTCGTAGAGGCCGTGCGCGGCGAGGTCGTCCGCCTCCAGGCGGATGAGGTCGAGCGGGATGGCGTTGTGCATCAGGGCGAGCGGTTCGCCGCCGGCGTAGCGCAGCCGCTCGATCCAGGTGACCTCGGTGCCGGCGGGCAGCTCGAGGGCGGCGGCCACCTCCGCCGGGGCCGGGATCACCTCGAGCCGCAGCACCTCGGTGTGCGGCTTGCGGTCGGCGCTGACCAGGTCGTCGTAGAGGCTGGAGAGCTCGACCGGCCGCCGGACCTTCGGGTGCACCACCTGGGTGCCCACGCCGCGCTTGCGCACGAGCATGCCGCGCTCCACGAGGTACTGGATCGCGCGGCGGGTCGTGGGGCGGGAGACGCCGAGGCGCTCGGCCAGGTCGACCTCGTTCTCGATGCGGGCGCCGACGCCGATCTCGCCGGCCTCGATGAGCTCCTGCAGCCGGCTGGCGACCTGGAAGTACAGGGGCACCGGGCTGCTCCGGTCCAGCTCGACCGGGCGTACCGGACCGCGCGACGCGGAGCGGTCACGTGGCACGGACCCTCCTCACCATGTGAGTTTGTCAGGACAAAGTATTGACGTGGAAGCCCTCACGTTATTACATCGAATCCGGCCGTGGCACCCCCTCCCGCACGTGAAGAGCCCGGCCACACACCTTCTCCTCGCGCCGTAATCCGCACGGCATCCCGGGCGCCGCATCGTGCCCGGAGACCCCGCTATCGCCGGCCACACGTTCCGACCGCTTTCCCAAGGGGGACGCATGCCCGCAGACGAGGTACTGACGATGGGACGTATCGGCGTCGACCTGTATCCACAACAGGTCGGTGTCTCGCTGCGTGACGTCCGTACGTTCGAGAAGTTCCTCGGTGGCAGCCCGACCAACGTCGCGGTCGCCGCGGCCCGCTACGGTCGTCGCAGCGCGGTCATCACCCGCACCGGGGACGATCCGTTCGGCGCGTACATCCACGAGGCCCTGCGGTCCTTCGGGGTCGACGACCGCTACGTGAGCGCGGTGCCGGGGCTGCCCACGCCGGTCACCTTCTGCGAGATCTTCCCGCCCGACGACTTCCCGCTGTACTTCTACCGCTATCCCAAGGCGCCCGACCTGGAGATCGACGAGTCCTCGCTGGACCTTGCGGCGATCCGCGCCGCTGAGATCTTCTGGGTGACCGGCACCGGCCTGTGCCAGGAGCCGTCGCGGACGGCGACGCTCACCGCGCTGCACGCCCGCGACCGCGCCGGCATCACCGTGCTCGACCTGGACTACCGGCCGATGTTCTGGGAGTCGCGTGAGCAGGCGCGACGCTGGCTGCAGGAGGCCCTTCCGTACGTCAGCGTCGCCGTCGGCAACCTCGACGAGAGCGCCACGGCGGTGGGGGTCCGCGAGCCGCGTAAGGCCGCCGACGCCCTGCATGACCTCGGCGTCGAGCTCGCCGTCGTGAAGCGGGGCCCGGACGGCGTGGTCGCGTCCCGCAACGGCGAGGAGGTCCACGCGGCGCCGATTCCCGTCGAGGTGGTCAACGGGCTGGGCGCCGGGGACGCCTTCGGCGGCGCGCTGTGCCACGGGCTGCTGTCCGGCTGGGACCTGCCGCGCATCCTGCGCTTCTGCAACGCCGCGGGCGCCCTCGTCGCCTCGCGGCTGGCCTGTGCCGACGCCATGCCCACCGAGGCCGAGGTCGGCGAGCTGCTGAGCACCGGAGCCGGCCGTGACTGACCTCCACGAGATCGTCGCCGCCCGCGTCGACCGCCCGTACGCGATCGCCTCGGCCGCGAAACGGCGCCGCCGGCCCCCGTCCTGGCGCGGTGAGCACGGCCGCCTGATGGTCATCGCCGCGGACCATCCCGCCCGGGGCGCGCTGCGCGCCGGCGCCGACGCGCTCGCCATGGGCAACCGGGGTGACCTGCTCCGGCGGCTGTGCACCGCACTGGAGCGCCCCGGCGTCAACGGTGTGCTCGGCACCCCGGACATCCTCGAGGACCTGCTGCTGCTGGGCGCCCTCGACCACAAGGTGGTCATCGGGTCGATGAACCGCGGCGGGCTGGCCGGGACCAGCTTCGAGATCGACGACCGGTTCACCGCGTACGACGCGGAGAGCATCGCCGCCTGCGGGTTCGAGGGCGGCAAGATGCTGCTGCGCATCGACCCCTCCGACGCCGGGACGGCGACCACGCTGGAGGGCTGCGCGCGGGCGGTGGGCGATCTCGCAGGACGCAAGCTCATGGCGATGGTCGAGCCGTTCATCTCGCACCGCTACGACGGGCGGGTCCGCAACGACCTCACCCCGGACGCGATGATCCGGGCCATGACCGTGGCCGCCGGGCTCGGCACGACCTCGGCGTACACCTGGCTGAAGGTGCCGGTCGTCGACGACATGGAGCGGGTGATGGCGGCGACCACCCTGCCCGCGCTGATCCTCGGCGGCGAGGTGACGGCCGACGTCGGTGCCGCGTACTCCCGGTGGGGCAAGGCCCTGGCCCTACCCACCGTGCAGGGACTGGTGATCGGGCGCAGCCTGCTCTATCCACCCGGCGGCGACGTGGCCGGCGCGGTGGACCGGGCGGTGAGCCTGCTATGAGCCACCTGCTGCGCCGCGGCGAGGCCGGAAGCAAGCCGTTCGATCTGATCATCACGCCGGAGAGCGCGGGCTGGGGGTTCAGCGGCCTGCGGGTACTCGACCTGACGATCGGGCAGCGGGTCAGCTTCACCACCGGCGACCACGAGACCCTGGTGCTGCCGCTCGCCGGCGGCTGCGACGTCACCTGCGACGACGAGCGGATCACGCTGACCGGACGGCGGTCGGTCTTCTCCCGCGTCACCGACTTCGCGTACGTCCCGGCGGGCTCCACGCTCACCATCCGGGCGGGCAACGGCGGCCGGTTCGCGCTGCCCTCGGCGCGGACCACCCGGCGGCTGCCGTTCCGCTACGGCGCCGCCGAGGACGTGCCCGTCGAGCTGCGCGGCGCCGGGCAGTCCAGCCGGCAGGTCAACAACTTCTGCACGCCCGAGTCGTTCGAGGCGGACCGGCTCATCGCCGTCGAGGTGCTGACGCCGGGCGGCAACTGGTCGTCGTACCCGCCCCACAAGCACGACGATCCAGGCGTGGGTGAAACCGCCCTCGAGGAGATCTACTACTTCGAGGTCGCCGGTTCGCCCTCGGGCGCGCCCGGGTCGGCCTACCAGCGCGTGTACGGCAACCCGGGCCGCGACATCGACGTCTGCGCCGAGGTGCGCAGCGGCGACGCGGTGCTGATCCCGTACGGCTGGCACGGCCCCTCGATGGCCGCGCCCGGCTACGACCTCTACTACCTCAACGTCATGGCCGGGCCGGGGGAGCGCCGGTGGCTCTTCTCCGACGATCCGGCGCACGCCTGGGTCCGGGGCGCGTGGGGCCACCAGCAGACGGACCCCCGGCTCCCGCTGACCTCCACCACGGAGAGGAGACGACCGTGAGGCTCACCGTCGCCCAGGCCGTCGTGCGGTTCCTGGCCAGCCAGTGGACCGAGCGCGACGGCGTCGAGCAGCGCGCGGTCGCGGGCATGTTCGGCATCTTCGGGCACGGCAACGTCGCCGGCATCGGGCAGGCCCTGCTGCAGGCGCAGCGCACCGGCGACGCGGACCTGCCGTACCACCTCGCCCGTAACGAGCAGGCCATGGTGCACGCCGCGGTCGGTTACGCCCGGATGCGCAACCGCCTGTCCGCGATGGCCTGCACCGCGTCGATCGGGCCCGGCTCGACCAACATGCTGACCGGCGCCGCGCTGGCCACCGTCAACCGCATCCCGGTCCTGCTGTTGCCCAGCGACGTCTTCGCCACCCGGGCCGCCGCACCGGTGTTGCAGGAGCTGGAGGATCCGCGCTCGTACGACGTGTCGGTCAACGACGCGTTCCGCCCGCTGTCGCGCTTCTTCGACCGGATCTGGCGCCCGGAGCAGCTCCCGTCGGCGCTGCTCGCCGCGATGCGGGTGCTGTGCGACCCGGCCGAGACCGGCGCGGTCACCCTGTGCCTGCCGCAGGACGTGCAGGCCGAGGCGTACGACTTCCCGGACGCCCTGTTCGCCCGGCGCGTCTGGCACGTGGCCCGCCCGGTGCCGGAGCCGGCCGCGCTGGCGCGCGCGGCCGAGGTGATCCGGGCCGCCGAGCGCCCGCTGATCGTCGCCGGCGGGGGAGTGGTCTACGCCGAGGCGTCGGCCGAGCTCGACGCCTTCGCCCGGGCCACCGGCATCCCGGTCGCCGACACCCACGCCGGCAAGGGGGCGCTGAGCTGGGACCATCCGAACTCCGTCGGCGGCGTCGGCTCGACCGGCACCCCGGTCGCCAACACGCTGGCCCGCGAGGCCGACGTGGTCATCGGCGTCGGCACCCGCTACAGCGACTTTACGACGGCGTCGCGGACCGCGTTCGCGCATCCGGACGTGCGGTTCGTGAACCTCAACGTCGCCGCCTTCGACGCCCACAAGGAGTCGGCCACCGCGCTCGTGGCCGACGCCCGCGAGGGGCTCGCCGCCCTGACCGAGGCGCTCGGCGGCACTCGGTTCGATCGGGACTTCGCCGCGGACGTGGCCGCGTGGCAGGCCCGCGTCGAGCGGGCGTACCACCTCGGGCATGGGCCGCGGCCGGCGCAGAGCGAGGTGATCGGCGCGGTCAACGAGGCCTGCGGCGAGCGCGACGTCGTGGTCCAGGCGGCCGGCAGCATGCCCGGGGACCTGCAACTGCTGTGGCGTGCCCGGGACCCGAAGCAGTACCACGTCGAGTACGGCTACTCCTGCATGGGCTTCGAGATCGCCGGCGCCCTCGGGATCAAGATGGCCGATCCGAGCCGCGAGGTGTATGCGCTGGTCGGCGACGGCTCGTACCTGATGATGGCGCAGGAGATCGTCACCGCGGTGGCCGAGGGCGTCAAGCTCGTCGTGGTGCTGGTGCAGAACCACGGCTTCGCGTCGATCGGCGCGTTGTCGGAGTCGCTCGGTTCGCAGCGCTTCGGCACCAGCTACCGCTACCGCGGCGCCGACGACGACTACGACGGCGGCCTGCTGCCCGTCGACCTCGCGGCCAACGCCGAGAGCCTGGGCGCCGCGGTGATCCGCTGCCGCACGATCGCCGACCTCACCGAGGGGCTCAAGCGGGCCCGCGAGGCCGACCGGCTCACCGTCGTGCACATCGAGACCGATCCGCTGTCGCCGGTGCCGTCCTCGGAGTCGTGGTGGGACGTCCCCGTCGCCGAGGTCTCCACCTTGGACAGCACGCGCACCGCACGGGCCGCCTACGAGACCGCCAAGCGCGGCCAGCGCCCGTACCTCTAGAAGGGACCTGCGAGTTGTCAACCATCGAGCACTGGATCGGCGGACGCCTCACCGCCGGCGCCGCGACCCGCCGCGGCGCGGTCTTCAATCCCGCGACCGGGCAGCGTCAGCACGAGGTGGTGCTGGCCGAACCGGCCGACGTCGACGCGGCGGTGGCGGCGGCGAAGGCCGCGTTCGCCTCCTGGAGCCAGGCCTCGCTGAGCGCCCGTACGAAGATCATGTTCAACTTCCGCGAGCTGCTGAACGCGCACATCGTCCCGCTTGCCGAGATCATCTCCGACGAGCACGGCAAGGTGCTCAGCGACGCGGCCGGCGAGGTGCAGCGCGGCCTGGAGGTCGTCGAGTTCGCCTGCGGCATCCCGCAGCTTCTCAAGGGCGAGTACTCCGATCAGGCCTCCACCGGCGTCGACGTGTTCAGCTTCCGCGAGCCGCTCGGCGTCTGCGCGGGCATCACCCCGTTCAACTTCCCGGCCATGGTGCCGATGTGGATGTACCCGGTCGCCATCGCCTGCGGCAACACCTTCGTGCTCAAGCCCAGCGAGCGCGACCCGTCCGCGGCGAACTTCGTGGCGGACCTGTGGCGGCGCGCGGGACTGCCGGACGGCGTCTTCAACGTCGTGCACGGCGACAAGGCCGCGGTCGACGCGATCCTGGACCACCCGGACGTCGCCGCCGTGTCGTTCGTCGGCTCGACGCCGATCGCCCGCTACCTCCATCAGAGGGCCTCGGCCACCGGCAAGCGCGTCCAGGCCCTCGGCGGGGCCAAGAACCACGCGGTCATCCTGCCCGACGCCGACCTGGAGTTCGCCGCCAACCACCTGACCGCCGCCGCGTTCGGCTCGGCCGGCGAGCGCTGCATGGCCATCTCCGCCGCCGTCGCCGTCGGCGGCGCGGGCGATCCGCTGATGGACATCCTGACCCGCAAGGCCCACGAGGTCGTGGTCGGCGCCGGCCGCGACCCGAAGAGCGAGATGGGCCCGGTCGTCACGGCCGCGGCCCGCGACCGCATCGAGAACCTCATCGGCGCGGGCGAGCGGCAGGGCGCCAAGGTGCTCGTCGACGGCCGGGGCCATCGCGTGCCCGGTTTCGAGGACGGCTTCTTCGTCGGCCCGACGGTCATCGACCAGGTCGACACCTCGATGGACGTCTACACCGAGGAGATCTTCGGGCCGGTGCTCTCGGTGGTCCGTTCCGACAGCGCCGAGGCCGCCATCGCACTGATCAACGCCAACCCGTACGGCAACGGCACCGCCATCTTCACCGGCAGCGGTGAGGCCGCGCGCCGGTTCCAGCGGGGAGTGCACGTCGGCATGATCGGCATCAACGTCCCGATCCCGGTGCCGATGGCCTACTACTCCTTCGGCGGCTGGAAGGACTCGCTCTTCGGCGACAAGCACATCCACGGCCCCGAGGGCGTCTCGTTCTACACCCGCGGCAAGGTCGTCACCTCCCGGTGGCCGCACGTCGAGGCCGCACACGGCGCCTCCCTGCACTTCCCCACGTCGAGCTGAAGGACGGTGCCATGACCACCTCGATCCGCCGCCTGCGGCTCGGTAGCTGCCCCGACTCGTGGGGCGTCTGGTTCGCCGACGACCCGCGGCAGACGCCCTGGCAGCGGTTCCTCGACGAGCTGTCCGGGGCCGGCTACCGCTGGCTGGAGCTGGGCCCGTACGGATATCTGCCGACCGACCCGGCACGGCTGCGCGACGAGCTCGCCAAGCGCGACCTGTCCTGTGCCGGCGGCACGGTCGCCGGCGTCGGCGGCCCGCACAAGGACTTCGCCGACGTGGTCGCCGAGACCCGCAAGGTGGCGGAGCTGACCCGCGCCCTGGGCGCGGAGAACCTGATCTTCGTCCCCGTGCCCGGCTACCGCGACGACGCGACCGGCGCCTACCACGAGCCCGCCGAGCTGAGCCCGGAGCGCTGGCGCGCCCTGGTGGACAACAGCAACACCCTCGGCCGGATCCTCGCCGAGGAGTACGGCCTCGCGATGCGGTTCCATCCGCACGCCGACTACCACGTGGAGACCCAGGAGCAGACCGAGCGGTTCCTCGCCGACACGGATCCGCGGTGGGTGTCGCTGTGTCTTGACACCGGCCACCTCGCCTACCGGGGAGCGGACGTGCCGGCGCTCGTCCGCAAGCATCCGGACCGCATCGGCTATGTCCACATCAAACAGATGGACCGGGCCGTCGCCGACCGCGCGGCCCGGGAGGACCTGCCGTTCGGCCAGGCCGTCGCGCAGGGCGCCAGCGTCGAGCCGCCGGCCGGTGCGCCCGACGTCCCGTCCGTGCTGACGGCGCTCGGGGAACTCGACGCTGACCTCTTCGTGGTCGTCGAGCAGGACATGTATCCCGTCGACTTCGACGTGCCCCTGCCGATCGCCACCCGTACCCGTGCCTATCTGAACTCCATGTCCACCTTCGAGGAAGAGGCGAACCGATGAGAACGCGCCGAATGGTCGCGCTGGTGGCAGTGGTGACCCTCGGGGTCACCGCGTGCAGCGGCGGCGGCCGGGAACAGACCGACGACACGACGGGCGGCGGTGGCAACGCACCGGGCAGCTCCGGCTACACGATCGCGTTCGTCACCCACGAGACGCCGGGCGACACCTTCTGGGACAAGATCAAGGCCGGCGCCACCCAGGCGGCCAAGGACCAGGGCGTCACCCTGAAGTACTCCAACGATCCGGCCGCCGACAAGCAGGCCGTGCTCATCCAGAACGCGGTCGATTCCAAGGTCAACGGGATCGCCACCACGCTGGTGACGCCGAACGCCCTGGCCGGGGCCGTGAAGGCGGCCACCGACGCGAAGATCCCGGTGGTCGGCCTGAACTCCGGTATCGACCAGTACCAGCAGCTCGGCGCGCTGATGTACTTCGGATCCGACGAGACAATCGCCGGACAGAGCGCGGGCCGGCGCCTCGCCGAGGCCGGCGCCAAGCACCCGCTCTGTGTCATCCACCAGGCCGGCTCGGTGGCCCTCGAGGCCCGCTGCGCCGGCGTCAAGAGCGCCGTGCCGGGCACGGAGAACATTCAGGTCAACGGCGCCGACGACTCCTCCGTCGTGTCCACCCTGCAGGCGAAGCTGTCGCAGGACAAGTCGATCGACTCCATCGTGACCCTGGGCGCGCAGATCGCGCAGGACACCCTCAAGGCGAAGGACGCCTCCGGCAGCGCCGCCAAACTCGTCACCTTCGACCTCAACGCCGAGATCGCTCAGAGCATCCAGGATGGCAAGATCGAGTTCTCCATCGACCAGCAGCCCTATGTCCAGGGCTACATGGCCGTGACCTCGCTGTATCTCTATCTGAAGAACGGCAACGACATCGGCGGCGGTAAGCCCGTGCTCACCGGCCCGTCCTTCGTCGACAAGGACAACATCGCCACCATCCTGCCCTTCACGAAGAACAACACGCGCTGACCCTCCTCCGCGGGGGTCGCCGCGGCGGCCTCCGCGGAGAAATCGAACGGAGTCCCCTCCATGAGCCACAGCGTGCAGACGGCGCCACCACCCGTCTCGGTGCCGTCTCGAATAACCCGGAGCCTCTCCCAGCGGCTGCTCGGCCGTCCCGAGGTGGGCGCCCTGGTCGCCGCCGTACTCATCTTCATCTTCTTCCTCGCCATGGCGCCGGCCTTCCGGTCCGCCGAGTCCTTCTTCACCGTGCTCTACCAGTCCTCGACGATCGGCATCGTCGCCGTCGGCGTCGGCATGCTCATGATCGGCGGCGAGTTCGACCTCTCCGCGGGCGTCATCACCACCACCGCGGGCCTGGTCAACTCCATGTTCTGCTGGTACTTCGGGGTCAATCTGTGGGTCGGCGCGCTGCTCTCGCTGTCCTTCTGCCTGCTCGTCGGCTTCCTCAACGGCTACCTGGTGATGAAGACCGGCATTCCGAGCTTCCTCATCACGCTGGGCACCTTCTTCGTGCTGCAGGGCGCCAATCTCGGCCTCACCAAGCTCGTCACCGGATCGGTCTCGAGCCCCGACATCAGCCAGATCGACGGTTTCGGGTCGCTGAACAAGATCTTCGCGTCCAGCTTCAAGATCGGCCCGGTCACCGTCTGGATCACCGTGATCTGGTGGGCCCTCTTCGTCGCGCTCGCCGCCTGGATCCTGCAGCGGACCCGCATCGGCAACTGGTTCTTCGCCGTCGGCGGCGCCCCGGACAGCGCCCGCGCGGTCGGCGTGCCGGTGGTGAAGACGAAGATCGGCCTGTTCATGACGGTGTCGTTCCTCGGCTGGTTCGTCGGCATGCACACGCTCTACCGGTTCAACACCCTGCAGGCCGGCAACGGCGTCGGCAACGAGTTCCTCTACATCATCGCCGCGGTCGTCGGCGGCACGCTGCTCACCGGCGGCTTCGGCAACGCGATCGGCGTCGCCGTCGGCGCCTTCATCTTCGGCATGACCAGCCTCGGCATCGTCTACGCCGGGTGGGACCCCAACTGGTTCCGGGCCTTCCTCGGCGTCATGCTCCTGCTCGCCGTCCTCGTCAACCTCTACATCAAGCGCATGTCGACCTCCGGAAGGTGGGCTGAGTCATGACCGACACCCTCGCGCACCACGCCGACAGCGGACTGCAGAAGGGCGAGCCGCTCATCGAGATGGACGGCGTCGGCAAGTCGTACGGTGCGATCCGCGCGCTCCGCGGCATCGGCCTGCGGGTCAACGCCGGCGAGGTCACCTGCGTGCTGGGCGACAACGGTGCGGGCAAGTCCACCCTGATCAAGATCATGTCGGGCCTGCACCCGCACAACGAGGGCACGCTGCGGGTCGACGGCCGAGAGCTGACCTTCTCGTCCCCGCGGGAGGCCCTCGACCACGGCATCGCGACCGTCTACCAGGACCTCGCCGTGGTCCCGCTCATGGAGGTCTGGCGCAACTTCTTCCTCGGCTCCGAGATCAGCTCAGGCCGGTTCCCCCTGGCCGGGCTCAAGATCCGCGACATGAGGCGGATCGCCGACGAGGAACTGCGCAAGATGGGCATCGTCGTCAAGGACATCGACCAACCGATCGGCACTCTCTCCGGCGGCCAGCGGCAGTGCGTCGCCATCGCCCGCGCGGTCTACTTCGGCGCCCGCGTCCTGATCCTCGACGAGCCGACGGCCGCGCTGGGCGTCAAGCAGTCCGGGATCGTGCTCAAGTACGTCGCCGCCGCCCGCGACGCCGGGCTGGGGGTCGTGTTCATCACCCACAACCCGCACCACGCGTACCTGGTCGGGGACCACTTCGTCATCCTCAAGCTCGGCGCCACCGTCCTCGACAAGACCCGCAAGGAGGTCGGCCTCGACGAGCTGACCGCCCAGATGGCGGGCGGCGACGAACTGGCCGAGCTCTCCCACGAACTCGGCCGTTGAAAGGACCCGTGCGCATGCTCAGAATCGGAGTCATCGGCACCGGCATGATCGGCCAGGACCACATCCGGCGCATGACCAGCGTCCTGGCGGGCGTCGAGGTCACCGCCGTCACGGACGTGGACGTGGAGACCGCCAAGAGGGTCGCCGACGCCCTGCCGGGCGCGGTCGTGCACGGTAGCGGCGAGGACCTGATCGCCGACCCCGGCGTCGACGCGGTAGTCGTCTGCTCGTGGGGACCGACCCACGAGCAGTACGTGCTCGCCTGTATCGCGGCAGGCAAACAGGTGTTCTGCGAAAAGCCGCTCGCCACCACCGAGGAGGCCTGCCGGCGCATCGTCGAGGCCGAGGTCGGTCACGGCCGCCGGTTGGTCCAGGTCGGATACATGCGACGGTACGACGCCGCGTACCGCGCGCTGAAGGCGGTCGTCGACAGCGGCCGGATCGGTGCGCCGTTGATGATGCACTGCGCCCACCGCAACCCGGGCGTGCCCTCGTACTACGAGAAGGAGAGCGCTATCACGGACACGGCGGTGCACGAGATCGACATGGTGCGCTGGATGTTCGGCGAGGAGATCGTGGCGGTGCGCGTGCTCGTACCCCGCAAGAGCCGCAACGGCGGCGACCTGCAGGACCCGCTGCTCTTCCTGCTCGAGCTGGCCGGCGGGGCGATCGTCGACGTCGAGATCTCCGTCAACATCCGCTACGGCTACGACATCCGCGGGGAGGTCGTCGGCGAGGACGGCACCGCGGCGCTCGGCGAACCGAGCCCGGTCATGGTGCGCGGCGGCGGCCGGCTCGCCATGCCGGTGCCGGCGGACTGGCGGGAACGGTTCATCCGCGCCTACGACGTGGAACTGCAGGAATGGATCGACTCGATCGCCGCGGGCGGGCCACCGGTGGGCCCGAGCGCCTGGGACGGCTACGCCGCGGCGGTGGTCTCGGACGCGGGCGTCGCGGCCCTGCGCGGCGGGGACCGGGTCGGCGTGACGCTGATGCCGCGCCCGGCCCTGTACGAGGTGGCTCCGTGAAGATCGCACTCGACCCGTACATGCTGCGTACGGTGCCCCTGCTCGACCTGCCGCGCCGCGTCGCGGAGCTCGGCTACCGGCACATCGAACTGTCCCCCCGGGACGACTTCCTGCCGTTCTTCCTCCACCCCCGCGCCGACCGGGCGACGATTACGGCGTTCAAGCGGGAACTCGCCGCGGCCGACGTGGAGATCGCGTCGGTCCTGCCGCTGTACAGATGGTCGGGCCCGGACGAGGGCGAGCGGCAGGCGGCGGTGCGCTATTGGAAGCGGGCCATCGAAATCACCGTGGATCTCGGCGTCACCGTGATGAACTCCGAGTTCAACGGCCGCCCGGCGGCCGCAGAGGCGAGCGAGGCCCAGTTCTGGCGCTCCCTGGAGGAGCTCCTCCCGATCTTCGAGCGCGAGGGCGTCCGGCTGGTCCTGGAACCCCACCCCGACGACTTCGTCGAGGACGGCGTCGCCGGGGTGAACCTGGTCCGCGGCATCGACTCGGACCTGGTGTCGTTCCTCTACTGCGCCCCGCACACCTTCCACCAGGGCGGCGACCTCGCGGCCGTGATGCGCCACGCCGGGCCGCTGCTGACCCAGGTGCACCTCGCGGACTCGTTCGACCACCGCGGGTCGTCCGGCCTGCGGTACATCGTGAACCCGCCCGGATCGACGGCCAGGGTGCACCAGCATCTCGACATCGGACAGGGCGAGGTGGACTGGGACCTGTTCTTCCGGACGCTGTGCGAGGTCGGCTTCGACGGGATCGCCACCGTGTGCGTGTTCGCCTGGGAGGAGCGGGCCGACGACAGTTGCCGGCACAATCTCGCGCAGATCCACCAGTACCTGCGGAAGCACGCCTTCTGAACCTTGCTCTAAGGCAGCTTGTCGACCTTGGTGTCGACGCCGGCGATCCGGCGGGCGCCGGTGAGGACGGGCATGCCGCCCTTGTCGTCCTTGAGAGCCAGCCGGTAGTAGGCCGTGAGGTAGGTGGCCGCGAAGTTCTGCTGCTGCGCGGCGGTCGGCCGGTTCGGCGTCTGCGGGCAACCCGTGTCGTCCTTGTCGACCGAACCCGGTCCCGTGGTCCAGGCGGTGTTGAAGAAGTTGTGGTTGGCACGGGCGACCCGGACGAAGAACGCCGGCAGCTTGGTCCTACCCCGGGCATTGTCGAAGAACTCCCGATCGCCCTCCCGCCAGCATTCGGACGAGACGACCGCGAACGAGGTCCTGCTGACGATCGACTCATCGTCCGGGCTCCGGCCGCCGGCGGAGGCGAGAGTCACCACGCCACGGATCCGGACACCGGCGGGAACCTTGCCGCGATTGTCGTCACCGGCGGTGACCATGACGGCCTGGGCGCCGACCGAGTGCCCCATCAGACCCACCCGGGTCATGTCCACCCGGCCCCGGAAGTCGACGTCGGCCTGCCTGCCGGTGACCGCTTCGGTGAACTTCCCGGCAAGCGGGCCGGACCCGGAGGAGGTCAGCTTCTGCCACATGCCGAGGTGCTGGTTGATGAGCTTCGCGCGCTGCTCGGCGACTCCCATGAAATGGTTGATGCCGTTCGCGCTGAGCGAGACGACCACGAACCCGTCCTGCGCCAGCGCCCTGCCGAGATAGTCGTAGCCGTGGTAGCTGGGGTATGGCTTCACACCTTTCGGGCACGGCCAGCCCGAGGGGCCGTCGTCCGGGACGTAACAGGCATTGTTCTGACCGTGCAGCAGCACGATCAGGGGAATCTTCTCCTTCGCGAGCCGGCGGGGATAGTGGACGACGGCCTTCATCTCCGAATAGCCCGGCCAGTCCGGCCTATCGGTGAAAGCCTTGTCGCCGAGGTGGTACTCGGCCACGGCGACGGCCGCGAGTGCGTTCCCCGAGCCCTTCCCGGTGGCCGCGCCCGCGGTCAGGAATCGGTTCATCATCAGGCTGCTTGCGGCCACGGCCGCGATCGACAAGACAGCAACACCGATGCGTACGCGTCGGCTACGAGCCATGAAGGTCCTCCGGCGGTCGGATCGTTCGATGTGCCAACGACCGTAGGAGCGCATTGTCAGGATCCCGTGAGCATTCTTCGTACCGGACTTCCGGCGTCAGCTCCCGGTGGCCGCACCGACGCGGTGCAGCTCTGCCTCGCTGCCGACGGCGGTCCGATGCTCGGGATGGTTCACGTACTCGTGGACGACCCGGATGAGGTATTCCGGGTCGACATCGGCGGGCAGGGTCCTGCGGCCGCCGCCCAATCCGCGGCGGCGCACCAGGTCGGGCCGGTGGTAGGAGGCGGCGAGACCGTGGCCGACCGCGGCGAGGGGAAGAGCGGGGTCGAAGGCGTCCCAGGGGATGAAGTGCGAGCCCAGGGCCTGGCGGTTGAGGACGCCGTCGGGTCGCAGGCGCAGACCGTGCCGGCCGGCGGCCACGTGCCATTGGACGGCGACGAGGAGCACCCACGTCGCGCCCAGGGCGGCATCGACAGGCCACAAGTACTCACGGCTGATGACGTCGGCGACCTTGTCGCCGACGAGGGGCCCGCCCAGGAGGGTGAAGGCCGCGGCCTGGAAGACAGGCGGCGCGGAGGGCGGAGCGACGAAGGCCCGCTCACGCCGCGACACGACAAGGGCGGCGGGGCGGTGGCGCGAGGCGCGCGTGTAAAGGGCGACCGCCACGCCGGTCAGCGCCAGCGTGGTGGCGGCCGCGGGCAGCCAGATCTGCACCCGGTCTGTCTCCGTGGCAATTCCGAGCGCTACGGCAAGCACGAGGACGCCGATCATCACCAGCCGTCGTCGGCGGATGATCGCTGCGAAATCCCTGGTCAGCACCGCTGCATGCTACGGGGGTGTGCCGCCGCCGCAGCATGGGGTCGCCTCGGCCTCCTGCTTCCTTGACTGCTCGGTGCCGCGCCTTCCGCTTTGCGGTCTTCCGCTACCGTCCGCTTTCCGCTCTCCCGCTTCCCTGGGCTGCCTGTTTCCCTGGGCGACCGCCTAGGCGACTCGGGTCTTGAACATCGCGCGGTAGGCCTGGGGCGTGGTGCTGAGCCGTTGTCCGAAGTGATGACGCAGGGTGGCGGCGCTGCCGAAGCCGGCGTGCACGGCGATCGCGTCGATGCCGAGGGGGGATTCCTCCAGGAGACGGCGGGCGAGCAGCACGCGCTGGTTCGTGAGCCAGTCGTGCGGGGTGGCCCCCGTCTCGGCCCGGAACTTACGGGCGAAGGTCCGCGGGGCCATGTGTGCCTGCGCCGCCATGGTGTCCACCGTGTGCGGGCGGTCGAGGCTTGCCATCACCGCGGCCAGCACCGGTTGCAGGGTGTCGCACTGGACCGGCTGTAGCGGTGTCTCGATGAACTGGGCCTGGCCACCGTCGCGGTGCGGCGGCACGACCATGCGCCGGGCGATCTGCGTGGCCACCGCCGAACCCTGTTCCTCCCGGATGAGGTGCAGCCCGCAGTCGACGGCCGCGGCGGTGCCGGCGCTGGTGAGGATCGTGCCGTCGGCGACGTAAAGGACGTTGGGATCGACCTTCGCGGTCGGGAAATGCGCGGCGAGGCGGTCGGTGTGTCGCCAGTGCGTGGTGCAGCGGCGCCCGTCGAGCAGGCCCGCGAAGCCCAGCGCGAATGCGCCTGTGCACACGCTCATCACCCACGCGCCCCGGGCGTGTGCACGGCGCAACACCTCGAGGACCTCCTCCGGAGGCCCCTCCTCGGTGTCGTTGGGAATGACTGCGACCAGGTCGGCGTCGTCGGCCGGCTCCAGGTCGTGCGTCGGAGTGATCGAGAAACCCGCATGGGTCCGTACGGGACGCCCGCCCACGCTGCACACCGAGAAGTCGTAGGCAGGAAGGCCCTCGTCCGTCCGGTCGTAGCCGAACAGCTCGCACAGCACCCCGAGCTCGAAGACGGCGACCGGAGGGAGGGCGAGAACGGCAACCTTGCGCAACATGCCGCCAGCGTACCCGGAGGTTGGCAGGATCTTAAAGATGTATGGCATTACTGCCACTGTCTGCGGGGCTACCGCCGCGACAGACTGGGACCGTAAGCAACCCGGTGCGCACCGGCTTCAGAACCGCCGGACAAGGGTGTGACTGTCATGGGACTCGGAATCCTGCTCCTCTTCCTGTTCATCGCGCTGGCCACGGCTATGGACCTGATTGCCGACTCGCGCGACAGCGCCGACTGGAAGCCCACCACCGATGGCCTCCGGGCCGGACGCTATTGAACTAGCGCACTGAGTCGGCTGGGCCAGGGCACTTGGGTCGGCTGGACCAGGGCACTTGGGTCGGCTGGGCCAGGGCACTGAGTCGGCGCGGTCCGCGTCGGCTCCTTGCCCGGCCGCTGCCGACCAGCACCCAGATCGAGGGCCGGCGCCGGCTCCCGGCGGTCGGGCGCCGTTGATGCGCCAGCACCTGCGGCACGCGACGCCGGCGAGTCATCGAGGGGACCACCTGGAGCACCTGTTCGTCCATCAGTGGCCCCGCTCGGAGACGGAGCGAGGCGGCGAGCTGGATCGCTGCCGACCGGTGCTCGGCCAAGAGGACAGTTCGCCATGATTCGCGATGCTGCAGAGCGTCAGGCGTGGCGCCACTCCACGCCGAAATTCGCGGTGCAGGTCGCGGATCGGTTCCATCTGTGCAGAACCTCGCCGAGGCCGTCGAGCGGTGCGTCGCCCGACACAAGGACTGCTTGCGGGAACCCGTCACCGCACCGGCTGGCGATCTGCCCGCTGGGACTGAGGTGCCGGAACCCAGCGGGGTGATGGCGCGGCGCCGCCGCGAACACCACAAACTCGTTCATGACCTGCTCGCTGAAGGTGCCGGGATTCGGCAGATCGCTCGGCACCTGGGCTCGGGACGGCACACCGTCCAGCGCTACGCCCACGCCGCTACCTGGCAAGAGATGCCCGTCGGGCAGAAACCACGCCCGCGCAGCCTCGACCCGTTCAAGGTCACCTTCTCCGGCGCATCAACGATGCCTGCCTCAAAGCCACCGTCCTGCACCGCGAGGTCTCCGCCCAGAGCTTCACCGGCGGGTACGGCATCGTCCGCGCTTTCGTCGAGCACCACCGCACCCGCCCGGATCCGAGCGCGGTGGTCAAACCGCCGTCGGTCCGCGAGGTGACCGGCTGGATCTGCCGCCACCCCGATCACCTCGTCGAGCGGGACACCGTCCGGCTCCGAGCCCTGGCCGACCGCTGCCCAGAACTGGCCACCGCAACTGGCCTCGTGCGCTCGTTCGCCGACATGCTGACCAACCTGCACGGCAACCCACTCGGCACCTGGATCGCCACCGCTCAGCAGGCAGCACCGCCCGGCCTCACGGGATTCGCTACCGGCCTGACCAACGACCTCGACGCCGTCGCCGCCGGCCTGACCCTGCCCCACAGCTCCGGTCCTGTCGAGGGCAACGTCGACCGCATCAAGAGGATCAAGCGTCAGATGTACGGGCGCGCGGGCTTCGACCTGCTCCGCAAGCGGGTGCTGCTGACGACTTCGGCCCGTACCCAAGAGGGCTGACCCAGCCAGGGCTGGTCGACGACGCGCACGGAGCTTGCTGAGGCCGCCGAATGTCATGATGCATGCCGTGACGGACGACGATCTTTGGTATGCGATGCCGACCCTCGTAGGCGGCCGGACTCGGCTTGAGCCATTGGCGGTGGAACACGCCCAGGGCTACCTGACGGCCGTCGGGACGCCCGACGAAGCGGCCGAGATTTTCCGCTGGCAAAGCCCTGCAGGAGGCGCGTTAGCGCAACCAGTCACGTCGGATGACGCGCGCCGGCACATCACCACTGCCCTGGCGGCACGTGCCCGCGCCGAACGCCTGCCCTACGCCCAGATCGACTCCGCGACAGGGCAGTTCATCGGCACGACATCCTTCGCCGACCCGGATCCCGTCCTGCGCACCGTGACGATCGGTTACACGTGGCTAGGACAACGATGGTGGGGCAGCGGTGCGAACGCGGAAGCGAAACTGCTGATGATGACGTTCGCCTTCGAGACCCTGCACGCGGTGCGCGTGGTCTTGGTCACCGACATTCGCAACCAGCGGGCTCAGAACGCCATCGAACGCCTCGGCGCAGTGCGGGAAGGCGTACTACGAAAGCACCGCCGTCGCTCTGACGGATCGTGGCGCGACACCGTGATCTATTCGATCCTGGACGATGACTGGACTGAGGTGAAGCGCGGCCTCGAAGCGCGACTCGAACGAGCCTCCGACCAACAAGGGTGTAGTCGCCGCCACGGGGATCGCTGACCCACCACACTTCCTGTGCCAGAACCTGGTTCTGGTAGCCACGCGTCTTACATGCACGGCACTGCGGCGTCCACGGCGTCGGCGACGGACTCCAGAAGCTGTGCGGTGCTGTTCCACACTGGTTCGTAGTGGTTCTCCTCGCCGCTGCAGTAGCCGACACCACCTCTGAGCGGGCCGTCTCGTAGGTCTACGTAGAGGTAGCCGCCGCAGTGGTCGTCGGCGATCGTGAGGAAGAGGTCGAGGTACGGCATCGATGACTCCCCTGCGAGGCCGTCGGATGCCGTGCTCTCGCATGTTCAGGCGCGTGGGCAGACAGCCACCGCACGATGCGCGCCCAGGAGGGCTCCACGCTTGCTACCACGGTCGCATTCTGCGACACGGTGCAGCCACCGCGTGACCGAACGCCGCATCCTCCGCCGCCCACGACCGACCGGGTCCGCGCCGGTGAGGTCCTCCCTTCCAGAGCGCGCAGGTGCGAGGGTCCACCACGGCGCGCGCCACGTCCAGCAGCCCGGCGGCCCGCTGCTCGGCGAGTAGCGCCTCGTGCAACCGCTGCCAGGCGCCGGCTTCTGGCTTTGGTGTCGTCCGCTCGAGCGGGGCTGGCTTTGGTGGCTCCCACTTGAGCCTGTTCCTTAACCTGGCAGCATCGCTGGGGCTTGGTTCGAGCCGCGTTCGATCGAGGTTTGCCGCAGTGGTGAGCACAGCCTACGAGCGCGGCGGGTGCTGGGCTTCGAACAGCTGTGACGGGCGACTCGGGATGCAGACACCGGCCCTGCACGAGTGTGGTGCCTGGCGGGCCGGGTCCGGCCATTGAATGCGACCCGGCGTGACTGTGGTGTGAGGTGATCCATTTCGCTCTTGCGGGGCGGCATCGCCGCCGGTTGGCTCGGGGCATGGCGCTTATTGCGTACGACGAAGCCGACGCCGCCGCGTTCGAGCAGACCCGTCATCTGCGGGAGGAAGATTTAGCTACCTGGCGCGCGGCGATCGGCCGCTACTTCGACCCCCAGCCGGGGATGCGTCTGCTCGACGTGGGATGTGGCACCGGCAGTTGGACACGGGCGTTCCGCATCTGGTGGCCGGAACTCGACGTCGTGGCGGTGGAGCCCTCTGCGGCGATGCGCGAGCGCGCGGTGATCCAGCCGGTCTTGCCGGGTGCCGCCGACGACATCCCCGCTGCGGACGCGAGCCTCGACGGGATTTGGATCTCCACCGTTATCCATCACATTGCCGACCTGCAGGCGGCGGCTAGGGAGATCCGGCGGGTGCTGAAACCGGGCGCCCCGGTACTGATCCGATCTGCGTTCGCCGGCCAGCACGAGGCCATCAGCCTGTTCCGCTGGTTCCCGGAAGCCGTCGAGGTGCTCGAAAGCTATCCGAGCATTGCCGGTGTCGAGGCTGCGTTCGCCACCGCCGGTTTCACCACCGCGGGCTGTGAATCCGTTCCACAGGTCTCTGCCGCCTCGGTGGCCGAGGCCGCCGCCGGGCTCCGGCGCGAGGCACACACTCCGCTGCAGCTGATCAGCGACGAGGCGTACGCGGCAGGCGTCGCCAGGTTGAACGAGGCCGCCCGTACGCAGTCTGGCGCGGTCGTGGACGCCCTCGATCTGCTGGTGCTGCGGTGAGCCGCACCCGGCTGGCAGTGGTCACTGGCGCTGGCCGAGGGCTGGGAGCCGCATCCCCTGATATCGAAGTTCGTTGTAGTGGTCGTGACAGATGAGGTCTTGGGGTCCGGTGTCCTGTCGGGGTTCCGGGATGAGTTGTACCGCTGCTTGACCGCCGGGGCGGATGCGTTGTTCGAGCTGACCGACGCGGTGTTGTGCGCGGACGGACCGGTCAAGTCGTTGGTCGATCTGACGTTGACGGCCGAGCACCGGCGCGGACACGGGCGCCTTGTATGACGCGCTCAACCAGGGCCGAATCGATCTGAGGCGGCTGCTGCGGGCGTTGACGACGCTGCCTCTACCGCGCTTCGCCGACGGCCGGATCGTCCTCGCGGTCGACGTGTCACCGTGGCTGCGCTCCGACGCCGCGTGCAGCCCGGACCGGCTGTTCTGCCACGTGTACGGGCGCGCCAAGAGCGCCGCGCAGTTCATCCCCGGCTGGCCATACTCGTTCGTGGTGGCTCTGGAACCCGGGCGCACCTCGTGGACAGCGATGCCGGACGTGCTACGTCTCGGCCCCGCCGACGACGCCACGGCGGTCACCGCGAGCCAGTTACGCGACGTGATCGACCGGCTGATCGCCTGCGGCCAGCAGCAAACCGGCGACCCGCACATCCTGATCGTCTGCGATGCCGGCCACGACGTGACCCGCCTGGCCTGGGTCCTGCGCGATCTGCCGGTCGAGGTGACCGGGCGCATCCGCGCCGACCGGGTCCTGCGGGTACCGGCCCCGCCGTACGAGTACCACCCGTACGGCGGTCGCCCGCCGAAACACGGCGGCGAGTTCGACCTGAAGGACCCCGGCTCCTGGCCCGAGCCAGCCGTGACGACAGTCAACGAGACGGCCAGCTACGGAAAAGCCGACACCAGAGCCTGGAACCGGCTTCACCCGAGATTGACCCACCGCGCCGCCTGGCTCGATCACGAGGGCAAGCTCCCAGTCGTCGAGGGCACCCTGATCCGGCTTCAAGTCGAGTACCTGCCCGGTGACCGCGACGCGCAACCGTTGTGGCTGTGGTGGTCCGGCACCGGCGCCGATCCACCGGATGTGGACCGGATCTGGCAGGCATACCTACGACGCTTCGATCTGGAGCACACGTTCCGCCTGTTCAAGCAGACCCTCGGCTGGACCAGGCCGAAGCTACGCAACCCGCGGGCAGCCGACCGCTGGACCTGGATCATGATCGCCGCCCACACCCAACTACGGCTCGCCCGGCCCCTTGCCATCGATCTACGCCGCCCATGGGAACAACCGTCACCGCCCGACCGGCTCACCCCGGCCCGGGTCCGGCGCGGGTTTCGGAGCCTCCGCCCGACATCGGCGAGGCTGTCGCACAACGTTCGATCTTGGGCTGTCAAGGCGTGTCGGAGCAGGGCCTTCATGGCCATAGATGGTCGACTATGGGGTGAGGTTCAACTTCATCTCTTGCGATCGTGAGCGCGTTCTCTCGCTCCCGCCCGATGTCCGGCAGTGGTTACCACCGCAGCACCTGTGCGGGAAGGTGCTCGCGGCGGTGCAGAAACTGGATTTGTCGGCGTTCCTGGCCGGATACCGTGCCGATGGACAGGGCCACGCAGCGTATCCACCGGATGTGGTGCTGTCGTTGGTGTTGTACTGCTACAGCAAGGGCATCCGTTCGTCACGGCGGATTGAGGCTGCCTGCCTCGACGATGTGGGCTGCCGGATCATCGCGGCCAACCAGCAAATCGACCATGCCACGATCGCGCGGTTTCTGCGTCGGCATCGCCACCGCCTGGAGTCGCTGTTTCTTCAGGTGCTGGCGTTGTGCGGCCGGCGAGGAATGGTGGACCTGTCCGCGGTCGCGGTGGACGGCTCGCCGATGCACGCCAACGCTGCCCGCTCGTCGAACCGCACGCTGCAGCAGTTGGAAGCCGTTGTCGCTGACGGCGAGGCGCGTATCGCCCGATCAATGACGGGCCTGGCGCCGGATACGACGACGGCGTCGGCCCAGCCCGCAGGCTTGCGGCGAGTAGGTCGCAACGAACTGTCGTGGGGACCATTGGCACGCCTCGGTGACCGGATCGCACGGGCCCGCACAGCTCGGGACAACTTGTATGAGCGGGCGTTGCCGTCGTCGGGCGAGATCCAGCTCAAGGTCGAGGCCGCCGAACGCATGGTGGCCCGAGCCGAGCAACGGCTGGCCGCGGTCACCGCCGCTCACACGACAACGCTGCAGGCCTACGCCCGTCGGACACGGCAGGACCAGGCCGTAGGACGCCAACGCGCCAACGGGCGCCCACCGGTGGCGTTGCACGCCAAAGCCTCAGTGCTACGCCAGCGGGAACGGCTCGCCAGGGCACAAGCAGGGCTGCAGAACATCCGCAATCCCCACCCGACGCCTTCGCCGAGGACCCGCGCCTCGCTCACCGATCCCCAGTCACGGCTCATGCTCGGTAAACGCGGCGGCTACGTGCAGGGCTACAACGTGCAGATCGCCTCCACCCGCAACCAACTGCTGCTCACCATCGAATTGCAGGACAACCCCTCGGACATGACCGCCTTGGTCCCGGTCGTGAAACGAACCCAGCACAACTGCGCCGCCGCAGGCATAGACGGCCAGGTGGCAGCATGGTTAGCCGACAGCGGGTACGCCAGCGCCGCCAACTTCGCAGCACTAAACGATCTTCCGCTGTTTGTATCGGTCACCCAGGAATACCGCCAGACACACAGCCCGCACCCACCGCAGCCCGCCAGCGTCCCTGCCGGTCAGCGCGACATGGCCGCCCGCCTGGCCACCCCCGCCGGCCGCGAGCTCTACGCCCGCCGCAGCGCCCTGGTCGAGCCCGGCTTCGCGCAACTCTTCCAACGCTTCGGACGCCATCTGCACTACCGCGGCGCGACCAGCGTCGACGCCGAGATCAAGCTGCTCGGCGCCGTGCACAACCTGAACAAGCTCTTCCGCCACGACGCGAAACGTCCGTCTTGACAGTCCAAGATCGAACGTTGTGCGACAGCCTCCGGCTCTACCAGCCGCAGCACCGAAACCCTCCCGCCCTGGCCCCGGACGGCCTCCGGGATCGAAAAACCACAGCCGCGCGACCCGCTACGACGTGGGCAAAACCGTCAAACGCGAAACCTCACTGGGCGGCCCACCCCGCCGCAAGCCCAAGGCCAGAGGTTAAAGAACAGACTTGAGCTTGCCGTTTAACCTCCAGATCCAGCCCAGCGCCACCGGGTGAGTAGGGCCAACGCGCTGCTGGTTACCTGGCGGCTGGGCCACGTGCCCGGAGGCTGAGCCGTGACAGCGTCATCGTCCCGGCGCTCCACCGTCAGGGCTGGTTGCCGGCCGAGTTGGTCGCTGTGGCATGGATGACCGCCTCGACACGGGACTTCTGCCGCGGCATTGTGCGGCGGCGCCTTGGTCCTGTCCGGGCCCACCGGACGATAGCGACGGCAACTACCAGACAGACGGCCACCGCAGCGACCAGGATCAGCGGCTGGTGCAGCACCATTTGCGGAACGGCGCGTTGCGGCACTGCCACCGCGCCGATGAAGGCACCCACCAGCCCGAAGTAGGACCCCGCCATCATGCGACCGTGCACACGTCCATGGCCCGTGTATCCCGCCCACAGCCCGACGGACAAGGTCACAAAGGTGAACACCGAAAGCCCATGAATCCAGCTCAGATGTCCTGGCCGTAGCTCACGGATGGCGAAAGAACTCAACACCGTCCAGTACATCGCGCATGTCCACACCATTCCTGCTCGGCGGTGCAGGGAATCACCCTTGACCGCGCGGCGAAGGTTGTAGGCACCCAGTAGCAGGGCCAGCGAGGCCCCGAAGGCATGCGCAGCGATAAGCGGAGACACGCTTCACCATCGGTCAACCCCGGCCGGACATGAGAACACGGCTGTGCCGCGCGCCCTCATTGATCTGCCCGGCCCGTCATGCCACGTCCGATGCCTATCGACAGTCGTTGTCGCGGTCATGGCGGACCAGGCGGATGCGATCGATGTGCTGGCGGCATTCCGGGAACAGTTCTAGGGGTGCCGGTAACGAACGTGTCACCAGCCGGCAAATAGTTGATCTTGGCGAGTTGGCGGATAACAAACAACCCGCGAGTTCCCTGCAGTAGCACGGTCCCCGGCGACGTCCTGGCCAGGGGCTTTCTCTCTCAGGTCCCTCGATCGAGCAAGCCGACGTAACTTCAGGATTCCTGAGCCGTTGTCGTTATCAGCGCCGGTATTCCGACTCTGGTGAAGGCGAGGTGGCTCGGGTTGGCCCTGGCGGTGGTGCGGGACCTGCGTCAGGCACGGCGACCCGCGACAGCCGACGAGATCGCGGCTTTCGAGACCGACGTGCTGGCCGGGTTCGTGCTGGCCCGGTCCGCGGCCGGGCTGTCCGACGACACGATCCGCGGCGATGTCGGCCATCTCGACCAGGTGCGTACCTGGTTCGGTCGTCCGCTGTGGGAGATGGAACCGGCCGACGCCGATGCCTACTTCGGCAAGGTGCTACGTGACGCGGCGAAGGGCACGCGGCTCGGGCGGGCGCAGGCGCTCAGAACGTACTTCCTGTTCCTGGAGCTGCGGCACAAGGTCGAGATTCACGAGCTGACCGGCCGGGTGGTCGAGTGCCCGATCGACGAGATGAACCGGCCCCGCGGTGCCGGCAAGGCCAGGCTGCGGATCCCGCCGTCGGCCGAGCAGGTCGAGCAGCTGCTGTTCGCCGGGTGGCGGGCCGAGCTGGCCACCTGCCGTAAGTTCGCGCCGACCGCGCGGAACTACACCGCGGCGCGGCTGATGGCCGAGGTCGGGCTGCGGGTCAACGAGCTGCGCAGCCTCGATCTGGCCGACGTGAAGTGGGACCTGGGTCGGTTCGGCAAGCTGCACGTGCGCAAGGGCAAAGGTGCCCGGGGCTCCGGCCCGCGGGAACGGATGGTCCCGCTGATCAACAACGCCGGAGCGACGCTGCGCTGGTTCATCGAGGACGTGTGGGGCCACTTCGACGACGACCACACCCGGCCCGGCGCCCCACTGTTTCCCTCCGAACGCCGGTGCGCTGACGGCAGCGCCGCCCGCGTCGGTGACGACGCGGTGCGCACCTCGCTCGCCGTGGCCGCGCGCATCCACCTACCGGAGTGGCCCGAGGCGCTGACGCCTCACGTGTTGCGGCACTACTGCGCCAGCCAGCTGTATGCCGGCGGGATGGACCTGATCGCGATCCAGGAGGTCCTCGGACATGCCTGGATCGCCACCACCTTGCATTACGTCCATGTCCACCGCACCCATGTGGAGGACGCCTGGGTGGCCGGGCAGCAACGGGCGGCCGAACGGCTGAAGGGACTGGTGACGCCGTGAAATGGAACCTGCGGCTGGCAGCCGCTCAACGCGGCATATGGAAGGCCAGCGAACTGCAGCGCATGCTCGCCGAACGAGGCCTGAGCATCTCCGCCGGGAAGATGTCCGGACTGTGGTCCGGGCAGCCGGCCAGCATCAAGCTCGACGACCTCGACGTAATCTGCGCCGTCCTCGGTTGCGGCGTGGCCGATGTGCTTATCCCGGAGCCGGACAAGGTCACCCGGCCCGTGGTGGAGCAGGCAACGCAGCAGGCCGCGGTCGGGGCCACGATCGTGGTGGCGCCGCGGCGCCGGGACGGACGCTCACTGCCACCGGCATGAGCCCGGCCGGGCGCCGGACCGCCGACATGATCGGGCCGCGGGGCTGCATCGACTGCCTGGCCTGGGGTCGGCTCGGTGGCCGGCGGTGCATCGCCTGCTCGGTCTTCCGCCACGACAACCCCGACCGGGACCGATGCGCCGGCTGCGATCGCGTCCTGGCGATCAAGAACGGCTACTGCCGGATGTGCTGGCATCAGGCTGTCCTTGACGGCAACGCCGCTGGTCGCCGCCGCGGCACCGACGCCGCCTACCTGCACGGCCAGCTCGAGTTGGCGCCGATCCGCCACCACCAGCTGTTCTTCGACCGAATGAAGTACCGGCGGGCCAGCGGCCCGGTCCACACCCGCGACCGACGGGGCCGGCCCCGCAAGACGGCACCACCACCGGCCGGGCCGCCGCACGTCGCGTGGATCCAGCCACCGCTGTTCACCATCGGCCGGGACTACACCCGCATCATCGACAGCACGGCCTACCCCGCCGGCCCGCCGGGACCGTGGTTGGCCTGGGCCCGACATCTGGCCCGCCTCCGCAGCGAGGCCCGCGGTTGGCACCCGGCTCTGCTCACCGGCGTCGATCGGATTCTGACCATCCTGCTGTCCGACCACATCCCCGGCGACACGATCACGATCACCCAGATCCATACGCTCTGCAAGCGGCTCGGCGTCGGCGCCGAACGCGTCTGCGAGGTCCTCTCCGACATGGACCTGCTCGTCGACGACAGGCAGCCCGGCTTCGACGTCTGGCTCCAGCGTAAGCTCACCGGCCTCACCCCGGGCATCCGCAGCGCCGTCGAGGCCTGGCTGCGCACCCTGCACGACGGCGGCCCCCGCAGCCGCGCCCGCCACCCGGCCACCGTCTGGAACTACCTCAACAAGGCACTGCCCAGCCTGCACGCATGGTCGAACCGGTACGCACACCTGCGCGAGGTCACCCGTGACGACATCATCGCCGAACTCGACGCACGGAACGGGGTGCAGCGGGAGAACCTGCTGGTCGCGCTGCGGTCGCTGTTCCGCCACTGCACCAAGACCCGGACGATCTTCCGCAACGCGACCATCCGGATCAAGGTCGGCCAACGCGTCTACGGCGTTTTCCAGCCGCTGCATCCCGACGACGTCGACCAGGCCGTCACCGCCGCGACCACCCCCGCGGCCCGGCTCGTGCTCGCCCTGGCCGCAGTGCACGCCGCACGCACCAGCCAGATCCGCGTCCTCCGCCTCGACGACGTCGACCTCGGCAACCGGCGCATCATCATCGCCGGCCGGATCCGGCCTATGGACGACCTCACCCACCAACTCCTGCGCCAATGGCTGGAACAGCGGCAGCACCGCTGGCCAGCCACCACCAACCCCTACCTGCTGATCAACCAGCAGACCGCGACCGAGACCGGCCCAGTCAGCACCTTCTGGACCAAAAAAGCGCTACGCGGCCACGCCGCAACCCTGGAGGGCCTGCGCCGCGACCGGCAACTCGAAGAAGCCCTCACCCACGGCGGCGACCCGCTGCATCTGGCCGCGGTCTTCGGCATCGACGCCAAGACCGCAATCCGCTACGCCACCACCGCCCGCCGACTCCTGGAATCCGCCGCCGAGCACCACGACACCGGTGGTTCACCACGAACCCAAGGGCGGAAACCATCCAATAGGCCTGAAAACCCTTAGATCCTGCTGAAGAAAGTTCAATCTGGCTGAACCCAACGGGCTGGCACCTCACGCTAGACCAAGATCGATTCCGTGCGCTCAGACTCAGCCCACCCCTCTCGTCGACGGGACGACCCGCGGCCTGGTATTCAAGACGCCGTGATGGACCGGGAACTGCTCGACAAAATCGATGCCACGCCGTGGATCGCCGACCTGCTCACCCTTTTCGACTTCGAGGTCGCCCGGGCCGCCGACGGACCGATCGAGCCGGTAACCCTGCCCGGCGGCCAGCCTCTGGAGACGATCGCCGGCGACGGCACCGGCGGATCCTTTCTGCTTGTCGGTGCGGGTGCCGTGCGGCCGGTGCTCTACGTCGGCTCGGAGGGCGAGGGCGGCCTGGTCGCCACGAATCTGCGGGACGCACTGGCCCTCGTCGTCGGCGTCTCCAGCCTGCACGACGCCACCACGTTCTCCGTCGACGAGGACGACGGCAGGGCCCTGCGCGACTTTCTCGCCCGCACCGACGACGAGATCCGCGAGGACCGGCCGGAGCTCGACGACGACCGTGATCGCCTGCGCGAGGCTCTCGGACTGCCACCGGTCGATGACGTACTCCTGCGGTCGTTGCAGGCCGCGGCCGCGGACATCACCTACCGGCCGATCAACGAGCAAGGCGACCGGTTCCGGCCGATGCTGGCTTGGCTGGAAGACGCCGAGGAAGCGGAGCGCCCGGTGGTCCTGGCGTCTCTAAGTCCTCCTGCGCCCCCGGCGGTTCGCCCGGATGAGCCGATGCCGGGGCAGCTTGGCTTGTTCTGACCCAGCCAGGCCCGCGGTCACGCCTCCCCGAAACCAGTGCCAAGTCGTTGAGCGCTATGACAACGTCGGTGAATGATCAACGCTGAGGGCCTGGTCGGCAGACGCCTGCTGAAGGTGACGACATCCTGGCACCACTACCAGGAGACCAAGCCCTCTCTCCTGCACATGTGGCTGCACCTGGACGGCCTCGGCCCCGTCCGGTTCCACACGCCGAACGACGGATTGTCTATGGAGATCGACCAGCCTCACGGCCCTTACGACATGGACGAATACGGCCACACCACAGTCGAGGACGATCCGCCGGACTTCCCCATGACCCGGTTCGTCAGCCAACGGATTCTCTCCACCCGGGAGATCCGCTACCGCGGCGAGAACCTCGACTTCGCCATCGGCATCACACTGCAGTTCACGAGCGGAAGCATCCGCGTCCTCAACCTCGCGGACGAAATCGTCCTGGCCTACGACCAGCACTTGGGTCCGGTCGAGACCCATCTTCATGAGGCAATGACACCCGCACACCCGGACGCCTCACTGTGAGTTAGAGACGAACCCACGGATCGATCCCACCAAGCACGTCATTCGATCCTCGGGTTCCCGCTGAAGTCCCTTCAGTTTCCCCGAACCCACGGAGGTCCAGGGCCGCCGGTAGCTTCCAGCGCAAAAACAACGCTAATCAGTTGATGTAGGGCTCCTGCCCCCGCTGGGCTCCTGGTCGGCATGTGTCATCGGCTGCCATGAGAGTCGCCACATCCAAGACTTGAAGACTTTTGCAACTGATAAAGTCGACATCTGGCCTGGTGGCGGGCGTGATGGGGTGGTGATGGCGTGTCGGTGCCGTTGTATCAGGCGAAGGCGGAGTTGTTCCGCACGTTGGGCCATCCTGTGCGGATTCGGGTGCTGGAGTTGTTGCAGGACGGCCCGAAGCCGGTGCGTGATCTGCTGCTGGAGATCGAGGTGGAGGCGTCGAACCTGTCGCAGCAGCTGGCGGTATTACGCCGGGCGGGGCTGGTGGAGTCCAGCCGTGAGGGCGCATCGGTGATGTATGCGTTGAGCACGCCGGACGTGGCGGACTTGTTGGCCGCCGGCCGTCGCATCCTCGGGTCGGTGTTGGCCGACCGGGGCGGGTTGTTGGTGCAGATGCAGGCCGACGGACGTGAACGGTGAGCGCTGCCGCCGCCCGCGTCGCTGCGGTACGGCTGGGTGGGCTGTTACCGCAGCGTGCGGACTGGGTGGCGGTACGCCGTAGCCCACGCCGGGACCTGGTGGCCGGGTTGACGGTGGCGGTGGTGGCTTTGCCGCTGGCGCTGGCGTTCGGGTTACCTCCGGCCTCGGCGCCCAGGCGGGGCTGGTCACCGCCGCGATCGCCGGCGCGGTCGCGGCGATCTTCGGCGGGTCGAACCTGCAGGTGTCCGGGCCGACCGGGGCGATGACCGTGGTGCTGGTGCCGGTGATCGCCAAGTTCGGCGCGAGCGGGGTGCTGATGGTCGGCGTCATGGCCGGGATCGTTCTGATCGGCTTGGCGCTGGCCCGCCTCGGCCGTTACGTGCGCTATCTGCCGACCCCGGTGATCGAGGGCTTCACCGCCGGCATCGCCGTGGTGATCGCCCTGCAGCAGGTGCCGGCCGCGCTCGGGGTCACCGGCGCGCACGGTGAGAAGGTGTGGGCGGTGGCCGCCGACGCCGCCGCCCGGTTCGCCGCCGATCCGCATCCTGCCCCGATCGCGGTCGCGCTGGGTGTGGCCGCGGTGATGCTGCTCGGCGCCCGGTGGCGCCCGGGCCTGCCGTTTTCCCTGATCGCGGTGGCGGCCGCCACGGGTCTCGCCCAGCTGGCGCCCCTGTCGCTAGGCCGCATCGGCGCTTTGCCGGTCGGGTTGCCCACCCCGTCATTGGATTTCCTCAGCCTGCACGCCGTCGGCGCGCTGGTGCCCTCGGCGCTGGCCGTCGCGGCCCTGGCCGCGCTGGAGAGCCTGCTGTCGGCCACCGTGGCCGACGCGATGAGCGTCAACGAGCAGCACGACCCGGACCGCGAGCTGTTCGGACAGGGCCTGGCAAATTTGGTCACGCCGGTGTTCGGCGGGATCCCCGCCACGGCGGCGATCGCCCGCACCGCGGTCAACGTGCGAGCTGGCGCCGGCTCGAAACTGGCCGCCCTGACCCATGCGATCGCCCTGGCCGTGATCGTGCTGGTGGCCGCGCCGCTGGTCGGGCGGATCCCCCTCGCGGCGCTGGCCGGGGTGCTGCTGGCCACCACCGTGCGCATGGTCGAGGCCAGCGCCCTGCTCGCCCTGGCGCGCTCGGGCCGCGGCGATGCCCTGGTCCTCGCGCTGACGTTCACCGTGACGGTCGCGATGGACCTGGTCACCGCGGTCGCCGTCGGCCTGGGCGTGGCCGTCGTCCTCGCCCTGCGCGCCGTCGCCCGCACCGCCCGGCTGCAGCAGGTGCCGCTGGAAGCGGGCGACCACTCCGCCGAGGAACACCAGTTGCTCGCCGAACACATCGTGGCGTACCGCCTCGACGGGCCGCTGTTCTTCGCCGCCGCCCACCACTTCCTGCTGGAGCTGACCGAGGTCGCCGACGTGCGGGTGATCATCCTGCGCATGTCACGCGTGTCGACCATCGACGCGACCGGCGCGCATGTGCTCGGTCACGCCATCACCCGGCTGCAACGACGCGGCATCACCGTGCTGCTGTCCGGCATCGCCCCCGACCACGAACAGGTCCTGAGCACCCTCGGCGTCGCCGAGCAGCTGCGCCGCGACGGACGGGTCTTCCCCGACACCCCCACCGCGATCAAGTACGCGCGGACACACCTGGTGCACACCCTGCCCCGTCCGCATGACCCCGCCGGCGCCTTCCGCAGCCCGCGTACCACCCCGTCCCTCGACGCGTCCCCCCGAACCCACGGAGAACAGCCATGCGAGTACTCATGATCGGCCCGCCCGGTTGCGGCAAAGGCACCCAGTCGGTGCGCATCGCCGGCCACTACGGCATCGAGCACATCTCCAGCGGCGACCTGCTGCGCCGCCATGTCGCTGAGCGCACCACCATCGGGCGCACCGTCGAACAGTGCATGCAGCGCGGGGACCTCGTGCCCGACCACATCGTCATGGACATCCTGCGCAAACCCGTCGAGGCCGCCAGCCGCCGCGGCGGTTACGTCCTCGACGGCTTCCCGCGCACCGTCGCCCAAGCCGAAGCCGCCTACCGCGTCGCCGAGCCCCTCGGCGCCGCCGTGCGTATCGCGCTCTACCTCAAAGCCGGACGCGCCGAGCTGATCCGCCGGCTGCTCGCCCGCGGCGCCCAGACGGGCCGCACCGACGACACCGAACAGGTCATCAGTCACCGGCTCGACGTGTTCGACGAGGCCGCAGGCCCACTGCTGGCCTACTACAGCCGCCGCGAAACCCTGATCACCATCGACGGAGACCAGCCGGTGTCGCAGGTCACCGAAGCCGCGATCCGCCGCCTCGACCAGGCACGCCAGCAACTCGGCATGCCTGACATCAGCCTCGCCGGCACCGGTGGCACACACCGCACGCACGATGCCACCATCTCAGCCACCACGCCGGCCAGAGCCGCTCATGCAGCACTGTCCACGCGCCGGCACACCGGTCCAGGCCGTCTCTGACAACGGCCCACCGGACGAGAGGCCCGGGCAGCCGGTCACCGCTCGGCCCGGCCACCTGCGGCAACCACCCTCGGATAGGTTGATCATATGCCGGATTTCAGCGCGTCCTCACCAGCTGAGGCCTACGCCATGCTGCTGGAAGGCAATGCCCGCTTCGTGCGCGGCGAGCGGCTGCATCCGAACCAGGATGCCGACCGCCGATCACAGTCGGCGCCAGGACAGCGCCCGTTCGCTGTGCTTTTCGGCTGTTCGGATTCGCGGCTCGCCGCGGAAATCATCTTCGATCGCGGACTGGGAGACCTGTTCGTGGTGCGCACCGCCGGCCACGTCGCGGGCGCCGAGGTGCTGGGCAGCATCGAGTACGGGGTCACCGTGCTCGGCGCACCGCTCGTCGTCGTCCTCGGGCATGACTCCTGCGGCGCCGTTACCGAAGCCAGCGACGCGGAACGCGGAGGTACCGCACCGGCGGGCTACCTCGGAGACGTGGTGGAACGAGTCTTGCCCAGCGTGCTCGCCGCGCGGGCACAGGGCCTCACCGACATCGAGCAATTCGTGGACGAACACATCCGGCGAACTGTCACAGGGCTGGTGGGACGCTCACTGCTTTTGGCCACGGAGGTGTCCGCCGGGCGGTGCGCGGTCGTCGGCCTGTCCTACCGGCTCGCCGAGGGAACGGTCCACCGCGTAGCACAGCAAGGGCTCGAACCGTGAACGGCGGATCCGTCAGGGGGATCTGATCGGCCGCCGGATCGAGATGACGCACCATCCGGCGTTCCTGGAGCTCCGCCTCGCTGAACGATCATCCCAATACCGCTGTGTGACCGCTGTGGGAGTGTGCCGTCGGTGGACCGGTTGTCAGGGTCGCAACTGATCGCAGTGATCAGCGACGGCAGCGCCTTGCCCGACGGAGCCGACCTCAACCCCGTGCTGTCCGGCCACGCGCGTTGGCTCAGCAACCTCGGGTTCGACGCCTTAACGGCGGCCCTGAACACGGATGGGCGCGACACCCCCACCGTCGCCCTCAGCGCCGTACCCGGCGACGTGTCCGTCTTCCATCTCGTCCACACCCGAGCCGAACACGCCGGGCAGATTCGCCAGGCCCTTGAGGACGCGGGACGTGCTGTGGTCACCGACAACGATCTGCGCGCTGTCGTGGTCGCGGCGCGGGTGCTGACAGAACTTCGCCGCATGCGACGCCCGACCGACCAGAGCGCCGTCGTGATCGTTGACATCGACGAGCTGATCGACATGGGTGCTCTCCTGATGGCCATCGGCGTCCGCAATCTGGTCTTCTGCCGGCAGGCCGACGTAGCTTTCCCGCTTTCCCGGGCCACCCACGACGCCGACGTTGTCGTAGATCTACGCCCAGCGCCAGTGCACAACCCGCGAACGCCAGGCCCGACGAGGCCGTTGGTCGTCCCGCTGCCGGCCCCCGCCGACTCCCTCGCTGTCCTACCGGGGCTCCTCGCCGCCTTGGCGGACACCCAGGCCGCGCGATTGCACGTCGACGTCCTGGCCGCGGTAGCCCAGATGCTTGCCACTACTACAGCCCCCGGCTTTGCGTTGGCAACGCTCGACCCGGCGCTGACAGACGACATCGCCTGGGCGGTCCGACAGGCCCTGCGCCACCCGCGCGGCGGGTGAACCGGCCCGGTGACCGACGTCGCCGCGGCGGCTCCCGCACCGCAAACGTGCGCGCGTCCGATAGGCGGTCCTGCACCGGGCAGCCCGGCTGGCGTAGAACATCCCGCTGCACTGCAGCTCACCGCGTCCCGTAAGACCCGCCCGGTGAAGTGCCCGGATAACGGGGGCTAAACGCTACAGTCAGCCGAACATCTGGCCGGCACAGTGAGGGCCTCGGCCTGAAGATCGGCCCAGGGCTACGGCAGAGGTCGGCGGTGTTCTGTTTGCCGCGGTGCCGGACCCGGGCGAGGCGGGAGCGTTCCGCCGAGCAGGGTCGGCCATCCGGGTGAACGTCGTCGAGTCCTGGAACCGGGCCAACAGCGTGATCTTCTTCGGCAAGGGCGGCGACATCGCCACCAACCGCCGCGACGAGCAGGAACTGTCCGTGCTGTGCCTGCGCGTGCTGCAGGCCGCCCTGGTCTACGTCAACACCCTGATGGTCCAGGACGTCCTCGCCGACGAGGACTGGGCCGACCAGCTCACCGACGCCGACCGGCGCGGCCTCACGCCGCTGTTCTGGACCCACGTCGCCCCGTACGGCGAGGTGAAACTCGACATGAGTAGCCGGCTGACCTTGGCGAACGCGCCGCACCAGCCATGACCGGTGAAAAGCCGGACCGGGTGGTAACACCGCCGTGGAGCTGCGTCAGTCCACGATGATGTGATGACGGGGGGTGGCGCAGGTGCGTAGGTGGCTGATGGTGTGCGCGGGTGAGCCTTGGGCAACAGGCGAAGATCCCTCACCCGGCGAAACCTACAAGCGACACCAGCACTGGTTCACTCACCTGGTCTCGGTGTTCACCACCTGGTACATGGCGTGGTCCTGCCACTGTCCAGCAATCTTGAGATAGGCCGGGGCCGTCCCGAAGCGAAGAAAGCCGTTGCGCTCGAGCACGCGCCGGGACCTGACGTTGTGCAGCAGGGTCTCCGCCTGGACGCGATGCAGCCGCAGCTCTCGGAAGGCCAGGCGCACGAGTTCCCGCACGGCTGCGCTGGCGTGGCCGCGCCCGTTCGCGGCGGCGCTGACCCAGTAGCCCATGCTGCAGGACTGGAAGCAGCCGCGAACGATGCCGTTGAGGGTGATGCGACCGATCACGCCGGCGGAGTCGTCGAGGATGAGGTGGGGCAGTCCGGTGCCCTGCTCGTACCTGTCCAGCGCTGCCTGCAGCTCTGCGCGCTGGCCTTCGACGGTGAAGTAGTCATCCTCGCGCAGAGGTTCCCACGGCGCGAGGAATTCCCGGTTGGCGCGCAGCAGGTTCGCAAGGACCGGGGCATCGTCAAGGGTAGCGAGCCGGGTGCACGTCACCGCTGCATGATCGCAGTCCGATGCGCGGCGCCGGGAGACACCCGGCCGCGCTGACGGACCCTTTCCGTCCGTCGCAGCGGAAACCGGCTGGGGTGACGGAGGCTATCCCGTCTGGATCGGTCGCACGGCGACCGGCAGCGCCGGCTGCTTCATGGTCGATATGGCGATGCTCAGCCGCCGACAGTCCGCGCGCGAGCGGAAGCGGACCAACGATGATTGGTCCCGTGTGCGCTCCAGACTGGGTGCTGGCGGTCGATAGCCGAGGGATCAGATGTCTGCGGTGGTTCCATTCGGCGTCGGTGGTGTCGCTGGGGTAGCGGCGCCGCCGCGGCAGCGCGGTGACGGTCGCGGTCATCGCCGTCAGCCGGCGCGCACGAGCAGACCGAGTGCGGACTTGACCCCGGTGAGCTGGCCCAGCACGAGCTGCACCCAGTCGTCGTCGGGTAGCCGGGCCGCGTGGGGCTCGACGGTTGCGCTGATCAGGCGGGCGATGCGGGTCAGCTCGGTGCGCACGCAGGCCCGCTCGTAGGCGATCCAGTCGCCCGGCTCGGCGGAGAACCGGTACCCGTCGCGGCGGCTCCAGGTCAGCGGGGTCATGTGTTCGGCGGCGGCGACGTCGCGCAGGTAGGTCACCCCGGCGCGGACCTGATACGCGCTGAGCTCGGTCGCGGTCACGAGTTGCCGGGTGCTCAGCCCGGCCGGGCGAACCCACCGACGGCGTCGGCACCAACACCAACCGGCCGAACCCCAGCCGCCCGGTACTGCTCACTTCGCCAGCGTAGAACCGGCCCCCGCGGATGCTGGTCTCTCGTTCATCAGGAGAAGCCGGCGGCCACTGTCCCGGAAATGTCGCTTCCTACCGTGTCTAACCGGAGCCACTGTCATGATCGTTTCGTGCGGCCGTTCCCCGAACCTGTCCCGGCGATTCCTGACGATCCGCTCATCAGCAGCGACTACACCGGCTGGTGGCGCCGCACCGTCCGCATCATGCGAACGGTGTGGCCCCAACTCGTTGCGCTGCAGCTCGCCGGGACGGCCGTGTCCCTGGCCATCGCGATCGGGCTGTCCACCGACGGGCCGTCACCCGATGATGCAAGTGGGGCCGCCGCAGTCGGCGACCTGGCCGCCATCCTGCTCTGGACCCGACCATGATCCGAGAGACGCTCCCTAGGCGTCCGGGACGAAGTATCTGCCGGGCCCCGGCAGGAAATAGCGGCTGCTGCTCGGCACCAGGATGAGGACCAGGATCGCGATCGCGAGCAGGACGCAGACTATCTGTCCCGCCATCACGCGCGGCACCGGCGTCAGCGGCACCGGCGGCGGACCGCCGGGGTGGCCGGGCCAGGGCTGGCCAGAACCGTGCGGGTGGTGCGGCCCGGCGAACTGGGCCGGCACCGGCGGCCGGACGTCAGGACGGCCGCCGCCCGGCGGCGGACTCCACGGGTGCGTCATGATCGAGAGCGTACGGCCGGCTCGATGGCCTCGGTTGAGTACATCTACTCAGTTGCCGAGACGGGTTCTCAGTTGATCGGCCACCGTTCGCGGCTGGGCTGCGCGGCGATGGTCGGCAGCGCCCGGGTCGGCAGGTTGATCGGGGTGCCGGGAGCTCTGCGAGGGAACCGGCCGCGCAGAACCCGGGCGGTCCTGCTCGGAGACGTGAGCCGTGGCCGGGCCCGTGCGCACCATCCGGTGCCAGCGCAGCCGCCCGCCGAGCAGCGCCATCACGGTCGACTGGATGACCACCAGATACATCAGCTGCCGGTAGACGATCTGCTGCAACGGCAGGCTCCACAGCGGCGTCCAGCGTTCGCCGTCGAGATGCAGGGCGTACGCGGCCGTGGCCGCGCTCACCGCGGTGAAGCCCGTCCAGGTGGCGATGACGGTGGCCGGCTCGAGAAAGAACGCGCCGTACACGGCGTAGACGTCCACCATCGGCGCGGTGAGCGGCAGCAGGACCTGGAAGAGCAGCAGATAGCCGAGGCCGCGCCGGCCGAGGCGGCCGGCGGGGCCGCGCTCGCGCAGCGCGTGGCGGTGCTTCCACATCGCCTGCATGGTGCCGTAGCGCCAGCGGTAGCGCTGCCGCCACAACTGGCGCAGCGAGGCGGGAGCCTCGGTCCAGGCGACGGCGGAGGGTTCGTAGACGACGCGCCAGCCCGTCCGCAGCACCGCCATGGTGAAGTCGGTGTCCTCGGCCAGGGTCTGCGCCGACACCCCGCCGACGTCGTCGATGGCCGCACGGCGGAAGGCCCCGATCGCGCCCGGAACGGTCGGCATGCACTCGGCGACGTCGAACATGCGCCGGTCGAGATTGAAGCCGATCACGTACTCGAGGTGCTGCCAGCGGCCGAGCAGACCGCCGCGGTTCGCCACCTTGGTGTTGCCCGAGACGGCACCCACCCGGCGGTCGCGCAGCGGCTGCACGAGGCGGCCGACCGCGTCGGGTTCGAAGACGGTGTCTGAACCCCCTCTGACGCGCCTATTTCGGGATCGCGGTCCGGACGATCACCACCCGCTCCGCGTCACGCTCGTCGAGGAAACCCTGCGCGAGGTAGAGCCAGTCGCCGTGCACGGCGATCATGTCGGCGTATCCGGCCACCGTGGCGACCCGGCCGTCCGGCGTGACCCGCAGCACCTCCTCCTCGGCCTGCTTCCAGCGGTCCCTGCGGGCCTCGTCGAGTACGGCTTGTTGGGTGTCGTTCGCGGCACCTTCCCACTCGAACGAGTCCGGCAGCCGGCGGTCCTTTCCGATCCATCCGTTCGTCAGGTAGAGGTCGCCGTTCGCGGCGGTCACCAGGCTGGCGTTGTCGGCACCGCGATACGGCTCGGAGTTGCCGCGGATCACGATTGGCATCCGCGCGGCCGGCCCGCGGTCCTTCCACGGGCCCTGCCACTCGGCCTCGGGTTCGGTGCCGTGATCGCCGGCGAAGTCGCCGATGACCGCGTGGGCGGTGCCGTCCGGCTTGACCCGGACGACGCCGCGTCCGGCGACCGCCGCGTACAGGCCGCCGTCCGGAGCGGTCGCGAGCGGAACGGGGGTGGTCGAGTCCAGTGCCAGGTCGGTGCCGCGGATCCCGTCCGCGAAGCCCTTGTTCAGGCTGGCGGAGTGGCCGTCCGGCTCGCGGCCGAGGACGGTGCGGACCTTGCCGTCGCTGACCGTGCGGACCAGATGGAACGAGCTCCGGTCGAAGCGGCCCTCGACGACGGACAACCGGTCGTCGGCGGAGACTGTGACGCCGTCTAGAGAGGGGGTGTACGTCTTCTCGGTCGGGGCGCCGGCGGCGGCCGGGGTTTGCGGCTCGCGGTAGGTGGCCTGGTCCACCTTGAACCGGCGGACCGTGCGACCGTCCGGCTCGATCCGCAGCACGCCACCCGCGCCACTGATGTAGACGCTGCCGCCCGGACCGGTGGCCAGCCCGCTGACGGCGGTCCCGTGCAGGTCTGGCACCGCGACGCGGGAGAGCTGCCCGTCTCGGACCGTCCACAGGGTGTAGTCGATGCCCTGACGGGTCAGCACCCGCAGCGCCGCGGTGTCGTCCATCGCCAGGCCGACGAGCCGGCCGCGGATGGCCGCGTCGGCGGCCGACGTGCCCGTGCCGGTGCCGGCCCCGGCCACCACCTCGATCCGCTGGCCCGGCCCGAACGCCAGGGTGTCGCCCGGCAGGACCGCCACGAGCAGCATGGCGGCGGCTGCCGCGCCCCAGTACCGGCCGTGGTGGGTGACCTTCGCGGCCGAGCCGGACAGCAGCCAGGGACCGAGCCAGGCGCCTCCCGCGGCCGCCCCGATCGCCGCCGGGATCGCCATCAACGGGTGCGGCCACCACGAGCCCATGTGCGGTGCCAGCACCGTGCCGATCCGCGAGGCCACGAGGACCGGCGCGGCACAGATCACCGCCCCGGCGAGCCGGGCGGGCCATCCAGGCCACACCCACCACGGGGCGAACGCCGCGATGACTACCGCGGACGCCAGCCCGCCGATCAACCCGCACCCGATCCCGAAGGTCAGGCCGATCGGCAGGACCAGCGGTAGCTGGATGAAGGTCTTCAACCGGTCGCCGGGCGGCACTTCCATGAGTCCAGCGGTGCCGAGGAAGACCAGACTGGTCAGCATTCCGGCCAGCGCGCCGATGCCGAGGCCGCCGACCATCGTCCGGCCGAAGGCGGGCAGAGCCGCGCGTCCCCCGGGCCAAGGCGGGACATCCACTCGATCAAGCTTCATGAGCCGCACGATAGATGGTCACCTAAACCGTCCCGATCACCGCTACGACAGCGCCGACCCTGCCAGATCAACGGCTTCTCATGGAGCTCGGATTCCCGTTTGACCTGCCCACAGCCCGGCGTCGCCGCGAACCCGGCCGCTGCGCCACCAAGGGGGATGACGGCGAACGCCGACAGAGCGGGCACAGTGCGGGCTGAGATCGGCGCGAAACGCTCACAGAACCCTTACACAGCGGGCGTTCTCCATGGGGCTACCTGCCCGAGTCGCGGGCGCCTGGGTTCCCCGCCGGTTTCGTCGCCGAGGTCGCCCAGGGCCTGCCACGGGGCGATGCGCAGGACGCGGGCGGTGGTGACGGCCCGGTTGAGGCGGTGCGCGGCCCAGCCGTTGGTGTCGGCGCAGGCGTCGTCGATGGCCTGTTCCAGACCGGCACCGCCGGCCAGCGCCACGACGACGAGGTCGAGGACCGCGGACAGGGCGTGGCGCAGTTCCTCGCGGCGGCGCTGCGCTTCGGCGTGCACGGTGTGCTCGGCCAGCCACCAGCCGCCCGCCGCGCCGAGCAGCGACATCCACAACGGCGCGCTCTGGCCCAACGCGGCGCCGCCGGAATCCAGCACGGTCAACGCGATCGGCGGCAGCAGCAGGCCGGCCAGCATCGCGACGGCCTGGTCGGCCAGATGGGTCGCGACCCGGGCGTTCGAGCACGGCTAGGTCCTGGCGCATGCCCGCGCGAGGCAGCCCGAGCGCGCGTAGCGGCGCGGACAGCACCCGGGTCCGCACGCCGAGATCCGGCTCGGCGGGTGCCGGGCCGCGGCGCAGCCAGTCCAGCGCGACGGTCAGGCTGGGCCGCGCCGGCACGAGGCCGGAGACGACCAGCAGCGCGCCGAGCCCGGCGATCGCACCGGTGAGCAGCACGGAGGTGGTCATCGGGACACCGCCGCGACGCTGTCGGCTGGTGCCGTGACGGCGCCTGCACGCAGGTTGACCGCGGGCGCGGTCAGGGAACCTGCCCGCACGGAGGCGTCAGGCTCGGCGAGGATGCGTGGCGGTTGTGGCATCTTGGACGCCTTCGCCAGCCACCAGAAACCAAACCCGAACAGGCCGCCGACCAACAGCAGCACCATCTGCCCGGTCACCGTGGCATACCGGGCGAGGAAGCCCTGGTGGAACACGACCAGCACGGCGATCATCACCAGGGCGGTGCCGGCGATGACCCGGGCCGCGGTGCGGGTCGAGGCGCGTTTGGTGGCCACCCGCAGCCGGATCTGGGCCTGCTCGCGGGCTGTGGCGGCCAGGCTGGTGAGGCACTCGGCGAGCTGCCCGCCGTGGTAGCCGGCCGCCTGCGCCAGGGCGCGGACGACGAGGTCGGCGGTGGGGTCGTTGAGGTCGGCGGCGAACGCGCGCAGCGCGTCCTGCAGGCGCACGCCGCCGCGGACCGCGCCGGCGAGGGCCTGGACCTGGTGGCGGATCGGTGCGGGGGCGACCTTGGCGGTGGCGGCGATGGACTGCTCCAGCCCGGCGGCCGAGGACAGGGTGTCGCGCAGCAGCTCCGTCCACGTCGCGACCGCTTCGATGCGGGCCACCGAGATCGCGTGCTCTCGGTCGGGTCCGAGGACCTTGGCCAGGGTCCACACGGCGGCGGTGGTCAGCACCGCGGCGACCGGCCACCGGGTGGCGGCGGCGACACCGAACCCGGCGGCGGCGCCGAGCAGCAGCCGGTTGCGGTCGGCCGCCGATATCGGGGTGCGGCGGGCCGGGGCTGGGCCGGGTGCGCGGCGGCGCAGACCGTCGGCGATCAGGGTGATCCCGGCTGCGCAGCCGACGCCGAGCAGCAGCGGTAGGGCGTTCATTCTCACCACCGGTCCCGGGCGAGGTAGTCCGGGTCGAGGCCGGCCTCGACGAGTTCGTCGAAGGTGTCGGCGCGCATCGGGGCTCCGGGGATGACGCGACGGTCAGGGCCGGGGCGGTAGATCTCGTTGGAGGCGATCTGGTTGCCGTCGGACTCCAGCACCTGCCGGATCGAGGAGATGACCCGGGTGCCGTCGATGGCGTCGCGGATGAAGATGACGAAGTCGACGGCCTCGCCGATGAGGATGTTCGCCGCCTCGTAGGAAACCTTCTCCGGCGCCTGCAGCACGTACATCGCCAACCTCGACATGGCCTGCTTCGAGCTGGAGGCGTGGATAGTGCACATGGAACCGTCGTTGCCCTGGCTCATCGCCATCAGCATCGGCACGGCCTCGGCGCCGCGGGACTCCCCGACGATGACCCGGTCCGGGCGCATCCGCAGCCCGTAGCGCAGCATCGCGGACATGTCGATCCCGCCCACGCCCTCCAGGTTCGGCTCCCGCGTTTGCAGAGCGACGCAGTTCGGGTGCGCGGCGGTGTCCTCATCCAGTCCGAGCTCGTAGGCGTCCTCCACCGTGACGATGCGCTCGAGCGGGGAGATCTCTCCGGCCAAAGCGCGCACCAGGGTGGTCTTGCCGGCACCGACGCCGCCGCAGACGACCTCGTTCTTGCGCCCGCGGACCATCGCGGTGAGCAGCTCGCGCATGCCCGCGGTGAGTTCGCCCTTGGCCTGTAGGTCGGCCAGGCTGACCCGGTGCAGGCTGTTACGGCGGATCGACAGGCTCGGCCGCTTGGACACGTCGCGCAATGCGAACAGCCGCCGCCCGCCCGCGAGTTGCAGCGACAGCGAAAAGGTGAGCCTCGGTCGAAGCGGCGTTCCTCCGCGCCGGAGCGGGCCGCGGCGACGCGGATCATCTCGACGAGTTCCTCATCGGAGCCGGCGACCGGCTCAACCTGGATCATTTCGCCGCGGGTGGTGCGCGCCCACACCTGGTCGTAGCCGTTGACGAACACGTCCTCGTAGTCCGGGTTGTCGATCAACCGCTGCAACCCGCCGAGGCCGGTGAAGGTCGACAACGAACCGTGGGCCCTCTTCGTCCACGTCGAGGTCCCGCCCGCCGACCCAGTGGCACAGCAGCCAGGTCACCGGGTCCGTGCCATGGAAGTCCGCCTTCAATGTCGGTTGCGCAGGCTCGCCCAGGACGAGCTGATGGGTGGCAAACCACACGTGCGGACGCACCAGTCGAGATTGAAGCCGATCACGTACTCGAGGTGCTGCCAGCGGCCGAGCAGACCACCGCGGTTCGCCACCTTGGTGTCGCCCGAGACCGCGCCCACGCGGCGGCCGCGCAGCGGCTGCACGAGGCGGCCGACCGCGTCGGGTTCGAAGACGGTGTCTAAGCGCGAGCCACACACGACGGCGAGCAGTAACGCTGACGCGTACTGGCATCTCGGGCGAGAGCAACGCCGCAGCTCACGCGTCGTCTCCGGGGTTGTACAGCGGCCACAGTCTCAGGATCGTTCTGCCGACCACATTCGTCTACGGCTGGCGTTCGTACTGCCGTCACCGTGACGCCACCACGAACGACCCCGACCAGCAACATCACTCGACATACCTACTGAGCTGGGAAAACAGGATCAAAGACAGTTTCTGAGCGGGGCTGACAATGCTCCTTCCGTCGTGCCCGACTGGATTGCCTCCCACGCGACCGGGGCTCGGATGACCCCGCCCGGACTCCAGCGCTGACAGCGGCGAATCTGCGCAGCCGACGGCCGTGAGCCTGGGTCAACGGTCGCCGCCGAGCCCTGCCTTCGCGGCCGCCCGCAGCAGGTTGTCGGCGGCCAGGCGGAGGCCCTCGATGTGGTCGAACGCTTGGTCCTCGTGCTCGATGTTGACCGCCATCTCGGGGTCCACCGCGTGCAGTGCCCGCAGGAACGGCACCCAGAATTCCTCGACGCCGTGACCGCGGCCCACCGCCACGAATTCCCAGGACGGGTTGGTCGGCCACTGGTTGAGGGTGTTTCTGCCGCCGAGGGTGAGCGGGTTCTGCTCGGCAGGCGTACGGGTGAAGCGGTCGTCGAGCACCCCGTAGAGCTTGACGTTGCCCGGGTTGATGCGCGTGTCCTTGGCGGCCGCGTGAAAGACCAGGTCGCCCAGGTGTTCGACGCAGGCGACCGGATCCATGCCCTGCCAGAACAGGTGGCTGGGGTCCATCTCCGCGCCGATGTGGGTGGCTCGGGTCTGTTCCACGAGGCGTTGCAGGGTGGGTGGGTTGAAGACGAGATTCTGCGGGTGCATCTCGATGCACACCTTGACGTCGGCGGCCGCCGCCCGGGCGTTGACGTCCTTCCAGAACGGGACGGCGACGTCGTTCCACTGGTAGTCGAGGATGTCGAGGAACTGGCTGTCCCACGGGTTGACCACCCAGTTGGCCGCCGTGCCGCCGGGGTGGCCCTGAGGAAGCCCGGACATGGTCACGACGCGTCGGACGCCGAGCGCGGCGCCGAGGTCGATCGCGCGATGCAGATCGGCCGCGTGCTTCGGGCCGGCCTCGCGGTGGGGGTTGAGCGGGTTGCCGTTGACGTTGAGTCCGGTGAGGGTGATGCCGGCCTGGGCGAACCGGCCGAGGTAGTCCTCGCGGGCTCCGGCGCTGCCGAGCAGTTCGTCGACGGGCAGGTGCGGGGCGGGGATGAAGCCGCCGGCGTTGATCTCGGCGCCGGTCAGGCCCAGCTCACCGAGGATCTTGAGAGTTTCGTCGAGGGGGCGGTCGTGGAGGCAGGCGGTGTACGCGCCGAACTTCATGAGGTGGACCTCTCAAAGAAACGTGGTCAGACCAGGACCGGCTTGTCGGCGGCGGCGACCGCCTCCAGCACGCGCAGGTTGTGCAGGCCGTGGGCCATGTCGGGACATGGTGCGAGCTTCTCCTCGCCGGCGATCTGACCGAGGAACGCTCGGACCTGGTAGACGAAGAAGTCGTTCTGCCCGTGCCCCACCGTGGGGAAGTCCATGGGCAGACCGCGGGAGACATACGGATGCCACGGCCCGATGAACACCTGCCGTGCACCGTTGACGGGCTCCGTCGACGATGGAGAACTCGGCGGGGCGGGTCATGTCGAAGGATGCTGTGCCGTTCTCGCAGAAGAGGTCGAGCCGCAGGGTGTTGGCGTGCCCGTAGGCGACCCGGGACAGCGAGAACGTGCCGATCGTCCCGCCGTCGTAGGCGGCGGTGAACGTACAGATGTCTTCGTTGCCGACCGGGACCCGCTCGTCGCTGAGCGGGACCCCGCCCGCGTGACCCACCGCGACGCCGAGGGGTTTCGGTCGTGAGGTGATGAGCGTGGTCATCGAGGTTCCCTGCACGCCGGTGGTAGGGCCGCAGAGGAACTCCGCCAGGTCCACCAGGTGGCTGCCGATGTCGGCGAGCACGCCGGAGCCGGGACCGCCCTGGTAACGCCAGCTCATCGGGCGCTGCGGGTCGAATCCGTAGTCGGTCCAGTAGTTGCCGACGAGGTGTCGCACCCGGCCGAGGCGGCCGCTGACGACCTCCTCGCGGATGGCGCTGAGGGCGGGGGAGCGGCGGAAGGTGAACCCCACGGCACCGATCCGGTCGGACGTCGCGGCGGCGTCCACCATGGCCTGCGCGTCCGCGACGCTCGGTGCCAGCGGTTTCTCGCACAGGACGTGCTTGCCCGCGGCGAAGGCGGCCTCGACGATCTCGCGGTGCAGGTGGTTGGCGACGGCCACGCTGACCGCCTGGACGTCGGGCGCCTCGACGGCGGCGCGCCAGTCGGTCTCGGCGCGCTCGAATCCGTAGCGGCGGGCCGCGTCGGCGGCGAACGGCTCGTGGACGTCGGCGACGGCGACCAGGCGAACGGGTGGCAGGTCGAGGTCGAAGACGGTGGAGGCGTTGCGGTAGGCGTTGGCGTGCGCGCGGCCGACCATGCCGGCCCCGATCACGGCCACGCCGATGGACGGGTCATTCATGCGAGGACCTCCGGGGGAGAGGTTGCCCGGAGCGCTTTAAAGCGCTTTAATCGCCAGCACTATCCAAGTCGATCTCGTGGTGTGTCAAGGGGGTGTCGAAGTGGATCAAAGGCCTCGGCTCGACGACGTCGCGGCGCGCGTCGGCGTCTCCACGGCATCGGTCTCCCTGGTGCTGCGCGGTGCGCCGGGACCGAGCGCGGAGACCCGCCGCCGGGTGCTCGAGGCGGCCGCGGAGCTGGGCTATCGCGCGGACCGCACGGCGAGCATGCTGGCCCGGCGCCGGCGGCACCTGCTCGGCGTGATGCTCGACATCCGCAACCCCTTCCACGCGGAGTTGGTGGAGGAGATCCAGGCGGAGGCGGATCTGGTGGGCTATGAGATCGTGCTCTCCACCCTGACCCGCCACCGCGACGAGAAGCGAGCGGTGGAGACGCTGCTCGACTTCCGGTGCGAGGCGGTCCTGTTGCTCGGCCCGGACTTCGCCGACCAGCGGCTCGGTGCGCTCGCGGCACAGGTGCCGGTGGTCGCGATCGGACGGCGGGTGGCCGACGCCCCGGTCGACGTCGTCCGCTCGGCCGATCACCTCGGCGTTTCGGCGGCGCTGACCCACCTGATCGGACTCGGCCATCGGCGCATCGCGTTCCTCGACGGCGGTCGCGGCGCGGTCGCGACCGCACGTCGCCGCGGTTACCGCGACGCCATGCGCCGCGCAGGCCTGCGCGACGAGATCAGGATCATTCCTGGCGACCATACGGAGGAGGGCGGCGTCCGCGCCGGTCGGCTGCTCGCCGCCGACGGCGATCCGCCGACCGCGGTCGTCGCCAGCAACGACCGCTGCGCCGTCGGGCTCATGGACGCGTTGATCCGCGCCGGCCGGGAGGTTCCCCGCGAGATGTCGATCGTCGGGTACGACGACAGCAGCCTCGCCCGCCTGGCCCACATCGACCTGACGACGGTCAACCAGGATGCCCCGGCCCAGGCGAAGTTCGCGGTGAGTGCCGCCGTGCAGCGGCTCGACGAAGGCAGGAGAGAACGTGTCGAGATGGTTCTTCACCCGCAGCTCGTGGTCCGGGGCAGCACCGCGCCACCCCCGCCGTGAGTCAGTGAGCCGGGCGCTGGTCCACGATGCGTCGCATCTTGCCCGCGGAGCGCTCGACGCCGCCCGGTTCGATCACCTCGATCGCCACGCTGATCCCGATCGTGTTCTTCACCAGTGCCGCCAGCTCCTGGCCCGCCTGCGCCGCCGTCTGCGCATCCGTGTCCGGGCGACGCTCCACCCGGACGGTCATCGCGTCGAGGCGGTCGGTGCGGCTCAGGACACATTGGAAGTGCGGGGCGAGTGCGGGCGTGCGCAAGATCAGCTCTTCGATCTGGGTCGGGAAGAGGTTGACGCCGCGCAGGATGATCATGTCGTCGCTGCGGCCGGTGATCTTCTCGATGCGCCGCATCGGGCGGGCCGTGCCGGGCAGCAGCCGGGTCAGGTCGCGGGTGCGGTAGCGGATGACCGGCATGGCCTGCTTGGTCAGCGACGTGAAGACCAGCTCGCCCACCTCACCGTCGGGCAGCACGTCGCCGGTCCGCGGGTCGATGATCTCGGGATGGAAATGGTCCTCCCAGACGTGCAGGCCGTCCTTGGTCTCCACGCATTCCATCGCCACGCCGGGGCCCATCACCTCCGAGAGTCCGTAGATGTCGACCGCGTGGATGTCGAGCTGCCGTTCGATCTCCGTCCGCAGCCCCTGGGTCCAGGGCTCGGCGCCGAAGATGCCGACCGTCAGCGACGTGCTCCGCGGGTCCACTCCCTGGCGGCGCATCTCGTCCACGAGGGCGAGCATGTAGCTCGGCGTCGCCATGATGACGTCCGGCTCGAGATCTCTGATCAGCATGACCTGGCGCTCCGTCATGCCTCCGGAGACCGGGATGACCGTGCAGCCGAGCTCCTCCGCGCCATAGTGTGCGCCGAGTCCGCCCGTGAACAGGCCGTACCCGTAGGCGACGTGCACGCGATCGCCCGGCCGTCCGCCCGCCGCCCTGATGGAGCGCGCCATCAGGCCTGCCCAGGTCGTGATGTCCTCCCTTGTGTAGCCGACGACCGTCGGCCGGCCGGTCGTCCCCGAGGACGCGTGCAGCCGCGAGATGCGCTCCCGCGGCACGGCGAACATCCCGTACGGATAGGTGGTTCGCAGGACTTCCTTGTCAGTGAGCGGAAACCTGGCCAGGTCGCTCGGCTGGCGCAGGTCTCCGGGATGCACCTGGCGCTCTTGGCACATCGTGCGGTAGGGCGGCACGTTCTCGTAGGCGTGCCGCACCGACCATTGCAGGCGCTCCCATTGGAGCGCGCGCACTTCGTCGACGGAGGCGCGTTCGATCGGTTCGAGGTCCTCGGGGCGAGGGGAACGATCCCGCATCGTGTCTCTCCTAACGGAGCATCACTGCCTCGTGCGCAGCCCGTCGAAGGCGAGCGCGGTGACGGTGGCGGCCAGCTCGTCCGCGCCGCCGCGCTCGGGGCTGTACCACTCGATGAGCGAGTTGACCATGCCGAAGACCAGGCGGGACGCGGTCGCGGGATCGACGTCCGCGCGGACCGTCCCTTCCGCCTGCGCCTGCTTGACGAGCGCGGTGACCTGGTGGTCGAAGAGCCTGCGGCGGCGCAGGGCCTCCGTCTCGACGTCGGAGTTGCCGCGCACGCGCAGGAGCAGGGTGACGTAGGGCAGGCGCTGAGCCAGCACGTGCACGCTGAGCCGGATGAGCGACTCGAGGCGCGCCAGCGCGGTCGCCTCGTGCATCCGCAGCACCTGCGCCATGGCGTCGTCGAGCCCGTCCAGGGCATGGTCGATCGCCAGCCGCAGCAGCTCCTGCTTGCCGCGTACGTGGTGATAGATGCTTGATTTGGTGATTTTGAGCCTTTTGGCGAGGTCGTCCATGCTCGTCGCGTCGTAGCCGCGCTCATTGAAGAGCTGGACGGCCGCCCTCAGCACCGTCTCGAGGTCGTGGCCGGGACGTCCCCGCCGGGCGCGGATCTCCTGGTCGATCAGCAGGCCGAAGGTCTCCTCCGGGTTCATTGCGGCCGTCCGGGGCTGATCACGCGGCTGCGGCCGCGGAACTCCGCGACCACGTCGCCGTCGCGCGTCACGGTCACGTCGTAGATGCCGCTGCGCCCGCTGGTGGCCCGCTCCTGCGCCCGCGCCTCCAACACGTCACCCTCGGCCGTCGGCCGCAAGAACGCCACGTCGGCCCCCGCGGAGACGGTCACCGGGCCTAGGCTGTTACACGCGCAGGCGAAGGCGGTGTCGGCCAGCAGGAAGACAAACCCGCCGTGGGTCATGCCGTGGCCGTTCACCATCGCGGCGGTGACCTTCATCCGTACTACCGCAGTGCCGTCGCCTGCGGAAACGAGCTCGATCCCGAGTGCCTGGGAAGCCTTGTCGCGCCCGAACATGTCGTGCGCCGCCGTCTGTGCCATCCGTCCCCCGATCACGGCTGAGGGCTTGATTACCGACCGAACGGACGGTAGATAATAGGTACACCCAACCGCAAAGGAGCGCCGGTGACAACCCCCGCCGAGTTCTACGAGACGCACCGTGAGCTGCTCGACAAGGCGATCGAGGCCGCCGGCGCTCGCGACTATTGGTCGGCCTATCCCGAGTCGCCGAGCAAGTCGATCTACGGCGAGACCGCGGCCGCCGATGGTGAGCAGGCGTTCAAGGCCCTGCTCGGCAAGGACTTCCCGGTCGAGGTGCCCGGCGCGACCACGCACGTCGCGACGGAGCGCTCGCCGTACGGGATCGAGCTGGGCATCCGTTACCCCAAGGGCGAGCCGGGCGAGCTGATCGCCGCGGCCCGCGCCGCGCTCCCCGGCTGGCGGGCCGTCGGCCCGCACGGGCGCGCGGGCATCGCGGCCGAGATCCTCCGGCGGATCAACGCGCGCATCTTCGAGATGGCGCATGCCGTGCAGCACACCTCCGGACAGGCGTTCGTCATGGCGTTCCAGGCCGGCGGCGCCCACGCGCAGGACCGTGCCCTGGAGGCCATCGCGGTCGCGCTGGCCGAGTCGACCCGGATCCCCGGCACCACCACGTGGTCCAAGCCGCAGCGCGGCGGCGATCCGCTGCGCCTGGAGAAGACCAGCACCGTCGTGGGGCGCGGCGTCTCGCTGATGATCGGGTGCAACACGTTCCCCACCTGGAACGGCTACCCGGGGCTGTTCGCGAGCCTCGTCACCGGCAACCCGGTGATCGTCAAGCCGCACCCGGGCGCGGTGCTGCCGCTGGCCATCACGGTGCAGATCGCCCGTGAGGTGCTCGCCGAGGCCGGTCAGGACCCCAACGTGGTCACGCTCGCCGTCGAGGAGCCCGGCGAGAGCATCGCCGCCACCCTGGCGACCCACCGCGATGTGCGCATCGTCGACTTCACCGGTTCCAGCGAGTTCGGCAACTGGCTCGAGGCCAACGCCCGTCAGGCGGTCGTCTACACCGAGAAAGCGGGCCTCAACACGGTCATCGTCGACTCCACCGACGACTACAAGGCCATGCTGCGCAACCTGGCCTTCTCGCTCTCGCTCTACAGCGGCCAGATGTGCACCACCCCGCAGAACCTGCTCGTGCCCGCCGGTGGCATCGAGACGGACGCCGGGCACCGCAGCCCCGACGAGTTCGCCGCCGATCTCGGCGCCGCGGTCGGCAAGCTGCTCGGCGACCCGAAGCGTGCCGCCGGCACGCTCGGCGCGATCGTCAACGACGGCGTGCTCGCCCGCCTCGCCGAGGCCGGCTCGCTGCCCAGCGTCGTGCACGCCTCCACCGAGGTCGCCGACGAGCAGTTCCCGGGTGCGACCATCCGCACGCCCCTGATCGCCCGCCTGGACGCCGCCGACGAGAAGGCGTACACCCGGGAGTGGTTCGGGCCGATCTCCTTCGTGATCACCACCGAGTCGACCGAGCACAGCCTCCGCCTGTTCACGGAGACGGTGCGTGACCACGGTGCCCTCACGGCCTCTGTCTACTCGACGTCCGACGAGGTGCTCGCGGCGGCCCGCGAGGCCGCGCTCGACGCCGGCGTGCACCTCTCGCAGAACCTCCTCGGCGGCGTCTTCGTCAACCAGACCGCCGCGTTCAGCGACCTGCACGGCACCGCCGCCAATCCGGCCGCCACGGCGTCGCTGAGCGACTCCGCCTTCGTGACCGGGCGCTTCTTCACCCTCCAGTCGCGTCACCACCTCAGCGAGCAGAGCCATGCCTGAGGCGTTCCTCGTCGGCGGCGCCCGCACGCCTCAGGGCAAGTACGGCGGCGCGCTCTCCGGCGTGCGTCCCGACGACCTCGCCGCCCTGGTCGTCGGGGAGGCCGTGCGCCGTGCCGGCGCGCCGGCCGAGGCGATCGACGAGGTCATTCTCGGCGCGGCCAACCAGGCCGGCGAGGACAACCGCAACGTCGCGCGGATGGCCGTGCTGCTCGCGGGTCTGCCCGAGAGCGTGCCGGGCTACACCGTCAACCGGCTGTGCGCCAGCGGGCTGACCGCGATCGTTTCCGCGTCCCGCGCGATCCGCAGCGGCGAGGCCGACCTCGTGGTCGCGGGTGGCGTCGAGTCCATGACCCGCTCGCCGTGGGTGATGGCCAAGCCCGGCACCCCGTGGGCCCGGCCGGGCGCGATCTTCGACACTTCACTCGGCTGGCGCTTCACCAACCCGGCGTTCAGCGCGCAGCAGACGCTGTCCATGGGAGAGACCGCCGAGGAGGTCGCCGCCCTCGACGGCATCACCCGCGCGGACAGCGACGCCTTTGCGCTGCGCAGCCACGAGCGAGCCCTGGCCGCGGTCGACGCGGGCCGCTTCGACGCCGAGATCGTCCCCGTCCCGGTCAAGGACGGTGAGGTCACCAAGGACGAGGGCCCGCGCCGCGGCACGACCCTGGAGCGCCTCGGCGCGCTCAAGCCGGTGTTCCGCAAGGACGGTCTGGTCACCGCGGGGACCTCGTCGCCGCTGTCGGACGGCGCCGCCGCGATCGTGGTGGCCAGCGGCGAGGCCGTCGCGCGGTACGGTCTGACGCCGCGCGCCCGCATCGTCGTCTCGGCCAGCGCGGGCGTGGCGCCGCACATCATGGGCATCGGTCCCGTGCCGGCCACGGAGAAGGCGCTGGCCCGGGCCGGCTGGAGCGTCGGCGACCTCGACGCCGTCGAGCTCAACGAGGCCTTCGCCGCCCAGTCGCTGGCGGTCATCCGCCGGCTCAAGCTGGACGATGAGCGGGTCAACGCCGACGGCGGCGCGATCGCGCTCGGCCACCCGCTCGGCTGCTCGGGCGCTCGCCTCGCCGTCACGCTGCTCGGCCGCATGGAGCGGGAGGACGCCCGGCGCGGCCTCGCGACCCTCTGCGTCGGGGTCGGGCAGGGCGTGTCGATGCTGGTGGAGCGGGTCTGATGGCGGAAACCCTGCGGATCGAGGAGCTCGACGACAGGGTCGTCGTCACGCTGCACCGCCCCGAGGCGCGTAACGCGATCAACGCCGCCATGGTCCGCGAGCTGCACGACGTGTGCTCCCTGCTCGAGGAGCGGCCGCGGCTGCTGCTGCTCACCGGCTCCGGCGGCACCTTCGCCGCCGGAGCCGACATCGGCGAGCTGCGGGAGCGTGGTCGGGAGCAGGCGCTGCAGGGCATCAACAGCCGCCTCTTCGACCGCATCGCGCGGCTGCCGCTGCCCACGGTCGCTGCGGTCGACGGGTACGCGCTCGGCGGCGGCGCCGAGCTCGCGTACGCGTGTGACCTGCGCATCGCCTCGTCCGGCGCGGTGTTCGGCAACCCGGAGCCGGGGCTGGGCATCCTCGCCGCGGCGGGCGCCTGCTGGCGGCTGCGCGAGCTGGTCGGCGCCTCCGTGGCCAAGCAGGTGCTGCTCGCCGGCCGGCGTCTCGACGCCGACGACGCGTATCGGCTCGGGCTGGTCGCCGAGGTGGTGCCGGCAGGTGAGCTGCTCAAGCGGGCGCACTCTCTGCTCGACCGGATGGCGCGCTCGGGGCCGCTCGCACTGCGGCTCACCAAGCTCGTCGCCGACGCTCCGGGCGGGCACCCCGTCACCGACGACCTGGCGCAGGCGATCCTCTTCGAGTCCGAGGACAAGCGCTCGCGCATGGACGCCTTCCTGGCGGGAGAGCGGCGATGACCGGCTCGGGAGCGGCGATGACCGGCCCGGGAGCGGCGACGGCCCGCGAGGGAGCGGCGACGGCCCGGGAGGGAGCGACTACGACCGATGAGGGAGCGGCGATGAGCGTGCCGAAGCGGGTCGGCATCATCGGCGGTGGCCGCATGGGCGCGGGTATCGCGCAGGTCTTCGCCGCCGCCGGGTCCGTCGTGACCGTCGTGGAGCGCGATGAGGCCGCGGCGACCGCCGCCCGCGAGCGGGTCGCCACCGGGCTGCGCCGGGCGGCCGAGCGCGGCAAGCTCGGCGAAGAGCCTTCGGCCGTCCTGGAGCGGGTCGAGCTGGCCGGCGCGCTGCCCGCCGATGCCGAGCTGGTGGTCGAAGCCGTGCCCGAGGACGCGCGGCTGAAGGCCGGCGTGCTCACGGCCGCCGAGTCTCTCGTCGGTGAGCGGGCCGTTCTCGCCACCAACACGAGTTCGTTGTCGATCGCCGGCCTCGCCGAGGGCCTGCGGCGGCCCGCACGGTTCGTCGGCATGCACTTCTTCAACCCCGTGCCGGCCAGCGACCTCGTCGAGATCGTCGTCGGCCCGCAGACCAGCGACGCGGTCCGGGACGCCGCGTCGTCCTGGGCGACGGCGCTGGGCAAGACCGCGATCGTCGTCCGCGACTCGCCCGGCTTCGCCACCAGCCGCCTCGGTGTGCTGCTCGGGCTGGAGGCGATTCGCATGCTCGAGGAGGGCGTCGCCGACGCGGCGGCGATCGACCGGGCGATGGAGCTCGGCTACCGGCATCCCATGGGACCGCTGCGCTCCACCGACCTCGTCGGGCTCGACGTGCGCCTGGCCATCGCCGAGCACCTACACCGCGAGCTGGGCGACCGATTCGCGCCGCCCCGGCTGCTGCGCGAGAAGGTGGCCCGCGGGGAACTGGGTCGCAAGAGCGGGCAGGGCTTCTACGAGTGGGCATCCGGACCGTCTGGGGAGGGCCGATGAACGGCGAGCAGGTCTTTGCCGACACCATCGCGAAGGATCAGCGGGTCGAGCCGCGCGACTGGATGCCGGACGGCTACCGCAAGACGATGATCCGTCAGATTGCCCAGCATGCGCACTCCGAGATCATCGGCATGCAGCCCGAGGGTGAGTGGATCACGCGTGCGCCGTCGCTGCGCCGCAAGGCGATCCTGCTGGCCAAGGTGCAGGACGAGGCCGGGCACGGGCTCTACCTGTATTCCGCGGCCGAGACGCTGGGCGCGGACCGCGGTGATCTGACCCGGCGGCTCATCGAGGGCCGGCAGAAGTACTCGTCCATCTTCAACTATCCGACGCTGTCGTTCGCCGACGTCGGCGTCATCGGGTGGCTCGTGGACGGCGCCGCCATCTGCAACCAGGTGCCGTTGTGCCGCAGCTCGTACGGGCCGTACGGGCGCGCCATGATCCGCATCTGCAAGGAGGAGTCGTTCCACCAGCGGCAGGGTTACGAGCTGCTGATGACGATGATGGGCGGCACCCCGCAGCAGCGCGAGATGGTGCAGGACGCGGTGAACCGGTGGTGGTGGCCGTCGCTGATGATGTTCGGCCCGCCCGACGACCAGTCGCCGAACTCGGCGCAGTCCATGGCCTGGAAGATCAAGCGGCACAGCAACGACGAGCTGCGGCAGCGCTTCGTCGACATGAGCGTCCCGCAGGCGGAGGCCCTGGGTGTCACGCTGCCCGACCCGGAGCTCACGTGGAACGCCGAGCGCGGCCACTACGACTTCGGCACGCCGGACTGGGACGAGCTGAAGCGGGTGATCTCCGGCGACGGGCCCTGCAACTCCCTGCGGATCGAGAATCGCCGCCGGGCCGACGAGGACGGCGCGTGGGTGCGCGAGGCAGCCGCGGCGCACGCGGCGAAGAAGGCGGGAGTGGCGGCATGAGCGACGACGTCAAGCACGAGTGGCCGCTGTTCGAGGTGTTCGTCCGGGCCAAGCGCGGGCTCAACCACGTCCACGTCGGCTCGCTGCGCGCCGCCGACCACCAGATGGCCCTGCACCACGCACGGGATCTCTATACCCGGCGCAACGAGGGCGTGAGCATCTGGGTCGTGCGTTCCGACGATGTGGCCGCCTCCGGCCCCGGCGACAAGGACGCGTTCTTCGCGCCGAGCGGCGACAAGATGTACCGCCACCCGACCTATTACGCGATCCCCGACTCCGTACCGCACATCTAAGGCGATCACCATGTCCTTCGACGCCGCCTACGAGGCGCTGACCGACCACGACGACGATGCGCGGTGGGCGTACGGCACCGGATTCACCGATCCGCTGGCCGGGGTCGACACCGCCGTGCCGGCGGGTGTGGACCGGGCCGAGCTGGCGGCGTACTGCCTCATGCTCGGCGACGATGCGCTGATCATGTCGCACCGGCTGCAGCAGTGGGTGACCCGGGCGCCCGAGCTCGAGGACGAGCTCGCGATCGCCAACATCGGCCTCGACCTGCTCGGTCAGGCGCGCCTTCTGCTCTCCCGTGCCGCCGAGGTCGAGGACGCGGGCCGTGACGAGGACGCCCTCGCCTACCTGCGCGACGAGGCGGACTTCCGTAATGTGCGGCTGGCCGAGCGCGCGGACGCGGACTTCGCGCATCTCGTCGCCCGGCTCCTCGCCTTCGCGACCTGGCGCCTCGCGCTGCTCGACCGGCTGACCGCCTCGGCGGACCCGGTTCTCGCCGCGATCGCCGCCAAGGGCGTCAAGGAAGTCACGTACCACCGCGACTACGCGGCCCAGTGGGTGGTCCGCCTGGGCGACGGCACCGCCCTGTCCCACGACCGCATGCAGGCAGCGATGGACGCCGTGACGCCGCTGGCGGAGGAGCTCTTCGCGTCCCACGAGATCGAACTGAGTCTGGCCGCATCGGGCGTCGCGGTGGACCCGTCGGCGCTGCGCCCGGAGTTCGACTCCGTGTGGGCACAGGTCCTCGACGCCGCTACGTTGCGAGCCGGGACGGCTGGGGCCGGCGGCGATGGCGATGGCGATGGCGATGACGCAAACTTGCCGGCGCCTTCCGCCGGTGTCTCCGGTCCCGGTGGGCGCCATGGCGTGCACACTCCGGCCATGGCCGAGATCCTTGCCGAGTTGCAGGGGCTGGCGCGGACGGTTCCCGGAGGTGTCTGGTGATCGGCGCGGGTGCCTGCGTGCGGAGCGCCGCCGAGGTCGCCGCGGGGGTCGCCGATCCCGAGCTTCCCCTGCTCACGCTCGCAGACCTGGGAATTCTGCGTGATGTCCGGGAGAGCGCGGACGGGGTGGTCGTCACGATCACGCCCACCTATTCCGGGTGCCCGGCGATGCAGACCATCCGCGACGACCTCACCGAGGCGCTGCGGGAGGCCGGGTTCCCGCGGGTCGAGGTCCGTACCGTGCTGACCCCGGCGTGGACCACCGACTGGATCACCGAGGCCGGCCGCGCCAAACTCACCGCCGCCGGCATCTCGCCGCCCGGGCCGGCGCCGCGCCGGGCCGCCGGGCCGGTGCCGCTGACGCTCGGGACGACCCGGCGGGCGATCCCGTGCCCCCGGTGCGGCACCCCGGAGACCGAGGAGATCGCCGCCTTCAGCGCGACCGCGTGCCGGTCGATGCGGCGGTGCCCGGCCTGCCGTGAGCCGTTCGAGCATATGAAGGAGATCTGACGTGGTGGTCCGCGAGTTTCATCCGTTGCGGGTCGCTGCCGTCGAACGGCTCTGCGACGATGCCGTCGCCGTCACCTTCGAGGTGCCCGACGACCTGGCCGAGCGGTACGCGTTCCAGCCCGGACAGTCGGTGACCGTGCGGCACGGCAGCAACGGATCCGACGAACGCCGCACCTATTCGATCTGCGCGCCCGCCGGAGCCCGGCCGCGGATCGGCGTGCGGGAGGTGCCCGGCGGGTTGGTGTCCTCGTGGCTGGTCCGGGACGTGCGTGTCGGGGACGAGGTCGAGGTGGCACCGCCCAGCGGCACCTTCACGCCCGACCTCGAAGCCGGTGGGCGGCACGTCCTCATCGCGGCCGGCTCCGGCATCACACCCCTGCTGTCCATCGCCGCGTCCCTGCTCCAGCGGCCGGGAGCTCAGATCAGCATCCTGTACGGCAACCGCCGGGCGGACTCGGTCATGTTCGCCGAGGAGCTCGCCGACCTCAAGGACCAGTATCCGTCGCGGCTGGAGCTGGTGCACCTGCTCTCCCGGGAGGCCCGCGAGGTCGAGCTGCTCACCGGGCGGCTCGACGCGGAGAAGCTCCGGACCCTGCTGCCGCTCCTGATCGACGTACCGGCCGTGGACCACTGGTGGCTGTGCGGTCCGTTCGGCATGGTCACCGACGCGACCGAGGTGCTCGGCCAGGCCGGTGTGGCACCGGAGCGGATCCACCGCGAGCTGTTCTGGGTGGACGAGGCGCCGCCCGAGCCGCTTCGCGCCGAGCGCGAACCGTCCGGCCCGAGCAGCGAGGTCACCGTCGTGCTCGACGGCAGGTCGACGACCGCCAGCATTCCCGAGGGCCAGACCATCCTCGAAGGAGCCCAGCGTTCCCGCCCGGACCTGCCCTTCGCATGCAAGGGCGGTGTGTGCGGCACCTGCCGGGCCCGCGTGGTGGAGGGTGACGTGGAGATGCGGCGCAACTTCGCCCTCGAACAGAACGAGGTCGACGCAGGCTTCATCCTGACCTGCCAGTCGGTGCCGCTCTCAGCCAAGGTCATCGTCGACTTCGACGACTGACAGGACGGCCGCCGCCACCCGGCGTGGGACCCGGTCGGCCCGGCTGCGTGAGCGGCGGCGGTGTTCGGCCGCCGCCACCCGGCGTGGGACCCCGTCGGCCCGGCCGCGTGAGCGGCGGCGGTGTTCGGCCGCCGCCACCCGGCGTGGGACCCCGTCGGCCCGGCCGCGTGAACAGTGCTCAGTCGTCGCCCGGGCCGCGGGGTGGGCGGGCGCCAACTGAGCCGCCCTTGTCGATGGCGCGCCGGGCTCTTCGCGACACCAGATGTCATGGACTCGGCCACGTCGACCCAGTGGTGCGGGAGCCCGAGCCGGACGCACTGCTGCCGAGCGCCGCTTGTGGCCGAGGATCCCGCAAGCACCCTGGCTTCTGCCCGCCACGACGGCGGGGCGACGTCGTGGCGAGGTAGGCGTGGTGAGTCGGTGGCGGTCTCAGTTGGGTCGGCGACCGAGGACGAAGATCTGGCTTTCCGCCGGGCCGTTCGGCGGGGTGAACTCGACCGTCTCGATGCTCACGATCTCGAGGCCTGCCTCCGTCACGCGTGCGGCGAGGGCGTCCTGCGGATAACCGGATACGGTGACGGGCACGCCCATGAACTCGACGGGCAGGCTGTCGGCGTCGAGGTTGACCATGCTCAGGCCGAGGTAGCCACCCGGCTCCAACCAGCCTGCGATCCGGCCCAGGGTCTTCTCGATGTCGGCACGGCTGAGCATCAGCAGGGAGAAGAACGCGGTCACGGCGCCGAAGGTGCCGAAGTTGTCGGGCAGTTCTCTGATGTCGGCGCGGACGAACTCGGCCGCCGGCACCTGGTCGCGGGCCAGCCGCAGCATTCCCTCGGCGATGTCGACCCCGACGACCCGGTGCCCGGACTCGGTGAAGATCTTGGCGGTGGGCACGCCCGTGCCGCAGCCCAGGTCGAGGATCGTGGCGGTCGCGGGGACCAGGGACTCGATCTTCGCGATGAGCGCGCTCTGGTGCGGGTTGTGGCTGTGCTCGCCCTGGTAGAGCTCGGCGAGCTGGTCGAAGGCCTCCATGGGGCGCAACCTACCCTCTGCGCCGACGGAGATCTATCACCTCGATGTCCTCATCGGACGCGCCGTGCGGCGGCCGCCGGCGGCAGCGGAACGGCCCGGCGGGCACAAAGGACGCCCCCCCCCGAATCGGCGGACGGCCAGGGTCGTCCGCTGCGCCAGGCGGAGGACCGGCCCGGACCGTCCTCCTGTCAGGCGACGGCAGGCGGACCGGCCCGTCTTCCCCACGGCGACGGCAGGTGGACCGGCCCGGACCGTCTTCCCCATGGCGGCCGGGAGCGGAACGGTCCGGGTCGTCGTTCGACGACCCGGACCGTCTCGTCCGTGCTCTTGTTCCGATGCTCAGTCCCGGTGCGTCTCCGCCCGGCGGCGCCGGGTGGCGCTCAGCGCCAGCAGTCCGCCCAGAATCAGCACCGCACCGCCGAGGCCGACCGTCATCACGTTCGCCCCGGTGAGGGCGAGCCGGTCGTCGTCGGACGCCTGGATGTCGGTGACCTCGCTGTCCTGCGCCGCCTCCGGCTCGTCCGGAGCTCCGGTGTCCTCGTCGCCGGAGGCCTCGGCGGCCTTCGTCGACTTGCTCGGCTTCGGGCTGGCGTTGCGGCCCGCGACGGTCTGCGCCGGTGGCTTCTGCGCTCCCGCCTCTTCCTGCTCCTGCGACGCCGCCGGCTTGGTGGCCGTCTTGGCGGGCTTCGGCGCGGTGGCGGGCTTCTCCTCTTCCTGGCCGTCATCGGCGCCGGCGCCGGTCTTCGGCGGGATGGTCACGGTCGGTGCCTTCGGCGGGGTGGTGCCGGCGTCGGTCTTCGGCGTGGTGGGCGTGGTCGGGGTGCCGGGACCGGCCGCGCCGTCACCGTCGCCGCCGCCGTTCTGCCCGTCACCCTGGCCGGCGCCGTCGCCCTGGTCGCCGCCGTCGCCCTGGTCGCCACCGTTGTCGGCCGGAGGAGTGGTCGGCTGGTCCTGGTCGCCGTCGCCGTTGTCGCCGCCGTCCTGGCCGCCGTCGCCGTTGTCGCCGCCGTCCTGGCCGTCGCCGTCCTGGCCGTCGCCGTCCTGGCCGTCGCCATTGTCACCGTCGTTGTCGTTGCCTGCGCCGCCCTGGACGGTGAGGCGGACGGCGTCGATCGCCGGGGTCTGGTTGGCGCGCTGCATCATCGGTACGCGGTGCGAGCCGTCACCGGCCCACGACGCGCACTGCGCGATGCCCTCCTGCGGCATGCCCGGCACCTGGATCGTCACCGTGTCCGGCTGCGCGCCGCCCTGCTTGTCCTCGGTGGCCACGAAGAACGCCGGCACCGGCGACGGGTCGACGGCCTCGGACGTGCTCTGCAGCATCCGGCAGGCGGTGTGGAAGTGGCCGCGGACCAGGCCCTCCGCGGTGAGTACCGAGCTTTCCACGTAGTAACCGCCCTGCCCGGCCGCCAGGAAGCGGTCGCGGACCAGGTTGCGGGTGCTCACCTTGAGGGTGAACGGCTGGCCGACCTGCACCCGCTCCGGGAACTCGGTGATGAGCAGCGTCGGGTTCTTCGCCGCCTCGCCTACCTCACCGAACTCGGTCGACACGCAGCGGTCGCCCTTCTGGAAGCCGTCGTGCGGCTGCAGCCGGCTGTCCGCGCAGGTGTCGGTGGTGATCTCGAGGTTGTTGACCGTCTTCTTGACGGTGTTGCCTTCCTTGCACTCGGCGGCCGGCACCGGCGCCTTGGCCTGCTCACCCTTGGCGAGCTGGCCGTCGCCCTTGTGCTGGACGTCGCCGTCCTTGTCCGTGTAGGTGCCGACCCTCGGGTCGGTCGCCGCCTTCGTGCCCGCCGGCGCCGGCCCTCCGGCGGCGGGTGCGCACGCCGCGAGTTCGGTCTCTCCCGCGTTCGAGATCTGGGTGATGCCGATGACACCACCGAACGCGACGAGAACCGCCACGGCGGCGATGACACGACGGTCGGGGCCCCGGCGGGTAGCGGCCCGACGGTAAGACGACCTTCGCATGGGTGATACCTCTTCTGTAGTCTCGCGCTCATCGTCAGCGACCATGTGCAGATCGACCGACGCCGTTTCCGGCCCCCTTCTGAGCTGGCTCCCAGACGGTAAGAGTCCGAGGTCGGGAAAGCCATTCACCGCCATATTCTTCAGGCATTCTTATGGCCGAATTAAAGAAGAAATATGTGAGGCACCCCGATCCGGGGGGCATCCTCCGAACGGATGATGCCGGAGGGTTCAACGCCCGCCCGGATTTCTTTCAGAAAGTGCGAGACAGCGAGAGAGGAGTGGATCAGGAGTCCGGCTGGAGCACCTCGTCCACCGGCCGGCGCGGCGCCGGGTGCCCGGCCTGGCCGTACCCGATCCGCAGCGCGATCTGCGGCATCCCGGAGCGTCCCAGGGACCGCCGCAGCTGCTCGCGCGCGGGCGGCACCTCGATCGGCTGGGAGATCAGCGAGGTCGCCAGGCCGGCGTCGGTGGCGGTCAGCAGTACTCGTTGCAGCGCCTGGCCCGCGGCGACCTGATCCACCGGGCGGTCCGCGCCCGCGCCGAGCACCGCCAGCAGCGGCTCCGGCTCGAAGTCGCGGCCCGCCGCCCGGCGGCGCTCGGAATACGCCCGCTGCGGCAGCAGGTCCTGGGGTTCGACGGCGGGCGCGCCCGCGGCCACGGGTACGCCGTCGGGCGCCGCGTCCGCGTGTGCCCAGCCGAAGAACTCCGCCTGGTACGCCGGGTCCCGGCGCAGCACCCGGTCGGCGCCGCGCGCGATCTCGCCGAAGGCGTTCAGCGCCGTCGCGCCCACGAGCAGGTCGAGCCACGCCGCCTCGGCGCGCGCCGCCTCGATCAGCCGTACCCGGATCTCCGACGGCACGGGGTCGGGCCAGAACGGCCGGCGGTTGCTGAACCGGCGGGGGATCGCGGCCGCGAGATCCGTCTCGGCGTAGGTGGCCGGGCGCGGCCGTCCCGGCGTGAGCCGGGCGATGAGGTCGCCGTGCGGGCGCAGCAGTACGTCGGCGGGGCGCCCGGCGGCGGCCAGCGCGAGCCGGGCGTTGCAGGTCGCCGCGCCGCAGGCGATCCGGACCGCCCAGCCGCCGGCGTCGGCGACGCGCAACTGCCGGGAACGGTCGGCGAGCACCTCGATCGCGCCCTCGCGCAGCCGGAAGCGCCACGGCTGCGAGTTGTGCAGCGAGGGCGCGCGGACCGCCGCCTCGGCGGCGAGACGCAGGTCGGCGTCGGCGTACCCGGCCATGATCAGGGCTCGATCTCGATGACGCCGGCCGGGTCGCGGCGGGGGGCGGCGGGCAGCGGGTCGGTCGACTCGGGATAGCCCAGGCGTACGGTCACGTAGGGCTCGCCCACATCGGAGAGCAGTCCGCGCAGCAGGTGGCGGGGCCATTCGACCTCGACCACGTCGCTCAGCGGATCGGTGGCCAGGCCGTCCGCGGTCGCGGCCAGCAGCAGCGCCGACAGCGCCTCACCGCCGCGCAGCAGATCGCCGGGCTGGTCCGAGAGGCCGAAGAGGATCACGTACGCGGCGCCGGCGTCGTATCCGGCGCCGGCCTCGAGACCGGCCTCGCCGTCCGGCACGAAGTCGCGGACCGGCACGCGGCGCAGCGCGGGCCGTACCGCGGTGGCGGGTGGCACACCGTCCCCGGCGTCCGCCGGCCGGTTCGTCCAGCGGGCGAGTTCCCGCAGGTATTCCGGATCGAGTCGTTCGGCCTCGCCGGCCAGGTCGGCGGAGATCGCCAGCATCGGCATCTGGTCGCGGCGCACCACGTGCAGGTACGCCTCCTCGGCCTCGACCGCCCGGCGCAGGGCGGTGAGCTGGCCGTCGGTCACGGGCTGGTCGCCGTACGCCCGGCGGTCGGTGCGCCGCCGCGGCACGGCCGCCACCAGCCGCGCCGCCGTGGCATCCGCGGGCTTGCCGCCGGTGAAGGTGATCCGGGCCAGCAGATCCGGCTCGTCCGGCTCGGGTAGCCGTTCGACCGCCGCCTGGTGCCCGGCCGCGCCGAGGTCGATGCGGGCATGGTGCAGCGCCGCACCGCAACTGAGCAGGAGCAGGCGGCCGTCCGGGTCGGTGACCGGCAGGGCCCGGGACCGGTCGGCGTGCAGGGTCATCGTGTCGCCGCTGATGCGCCAGCGCCACGGCTGGGTGTTGAAGACCGACGGGGCGTGCAGCGCCGTGCGGGCCGCGGCCGCCAGCGCCTCGGACGGAGAGGTGATAGTCACCCCACCACCGTCGCGGGCGGCGGCCGCACCGGTCAGGGCCGAAGGTCCCGACCTCAGGCCCCAAGGGCACCCGCGCCGAAGGTCTCGGCTTCAGGGCCCCGATGGCACCCGCGCCGAAGGTCCCGGCTTCAGGGCCCCAAGGGCACCCGCCAGGTCAGCACCGTGCCGCCGGCGGGAGCGGCCGCGACATCGAAGGTGCCGCCGAGGTCGCGGGCGCGCTCGCCCATGTTGACCAGGCCGCCGCGGGCGGCCGCCGGGTCGGTGCCCACGCCGTCGTCCTCGACCCGGATCGTCACCTCGCCGCCGGCGGCGCGCACGGATACGCGTACGGCGGACGCCCGGGCATGCCGCGCGACGTTGGACAGCGCCTCGCGGAGCACGGCGAGCAGCTCGGGCACCACGTCGTCGGGGACCGCGCTGTCGACCGGGCCGGACACGTCGAGGCTGGGCCGGAAGCCGAGGGCGCCGGCCGCCGCCTCGACCGCGTCGCGCAGCTCGGTGCGCAGCGACGCGCCGGCCGGCGCGCGCAGCTCGAAGATCGACCGGCGGATGTCGCGGATGGTGGCGTCGAGGTCGTCCACGGCGGCGTTGACACGCGCGGCGGCCTCGGGGTGCAGCGCGTGCGGCGCGACGCCCTGCAACTGCATGCCGGTGGCGAAGAGCCGCTGGATGACGACGTCGTGCAGATCGCGCGCGATCCGCTCCCGATCCTCCAGGACCACGAGCAGCTCGCGCTCCTCCTGGGCGCGGGCGCGTTCCAACGCCAGCGCGGCCTGCCCCGCGAAACTTTCGAGCAGGGCCGCGTCGTCGTGGCCGCCGAACCAGGCCCCGGCGACGATCAGCACACCCTGCGGCAGGTCGGCGCCGGCCAACGGCGCAGCCAGCGCGGGGCCGTCCGGCACCGGCGCCGGCCAGTCGGCGACCTCCGCCAGGCTCATGTCCCCCAGCGCGTCGACGTCGACGTCGAGCACCCGGCCGACCATGGCGTCCGCGCCGTCGGCGACCTCGATGGTGTAGCGGCCGTCGCCCGGGTCCGCGAGCAGGACCAGCACCAGCTCGGCCTCGGCGATCTCGCGGGCGCGCCGGGCGATGAGCTGCAGGGCCTCCTTGCGGCGGACGGTGCCGAGCAGTACCGAGGTGATCTCGGCGGCGGCGGACAGCCAGCGTTCCCGGCGCCGGGCGAGGGCGAACAGCCGGGCGTTGTCGACGGCGACGCCGGCGGCGGCCGCGAGCGCGACCACGAGCTCCTCGTCGTCGTCGGTGAACTCGGTGCCGCCCTGCTTCTCGGCGAGGTACAGGTTGCCGAAGATCTGGTCACGGGTGCGGACCGGCACGCCCAGGAAGCTGTGCATCGGCGGGTGGTGCGGCGGGAAGCCGTACGAGCGGGGATGGCGGGTGATGTCCGGCAGCCGTACCGGATGGGGGTCGCTGATGAGCAGGCCCAGGACGCCCCGGCCGTGCGGCAGGTCGCCGATCTTCGCCCGGTCGGCCGGGTCGATGCCGTGGGTGATGAAGTCGGAGAGCTGCCGGCGGTCCGGGGCCAGCACGCCCAGCGCGCCGTAGCGGGCGCCGGCCAGCGCGCACGCGGACTCGACGATGCGCTGCAGGGTGCTGCGCAGGTCGAGGTCGGTGCTGATGCCGACGACCGCGTCGAGCAGGGCGCGCAGGCGTTCGCGACTGGCGACGACCTCGCCGACCCGGTCGAGCATCTCCTGCAACAGCTCGTCCAGGCGTACCCGGGACAGCGGGGTGAGCCCGAGCGAGGGCGGCTCGTTCATGCGCCGATGCTAGCGAGCGTCGGCGTCCGACACGGGACCTTGGACCCTGGGTGCACCGGGTGGATGAGGGTAATAAGGAGACATGATCCGTGTCTTCCTGCTCGACGACCACGAGGTGGTCCGCCGGGGCCTCGCCGACCTGCTCCACGCCGCCGGCGACATCGAGGTGGTGGGGGAGTCCGGGTCGGCGCCGGAGGCGGCCCGCCGGATCCCGGCCCTGCGCCCCGACGTCGCCGTCCTGGACGCCCGCCTGCCCGACGGCAGCGGCATCGACGTGTGCCGGGACGTCCGGGCGGTGGACTCGTCGATCAAGGGCCTGATCCTCACCTCGTACGAGGACGACGAGGCCCTGTTCGCCGCGATCATGGCGGGTGCCTCGGGCTACGTGCTCAAGCAGATCCGCGGCACCGACCTCGTGGACGCGGTGCGCCGGGTCGCGGCGGGCCAGTCGCTGCTGGACCCGGCCGTGACGCAGCGGGTGCTGGAGCGCATCCGACACGGCGTGGAGCAGCCGCGTGAGCTCGCGTCGCTCACCGACCAGGAGCGCCGGATCCTCGAGTACGTCGCGGAGGGGCTCACCAACCGCGAGATCGCGGGCAAGATGTTCCTCGCCGAGAAGACGGTGAAGAACTACGTGTCCAGCCTGCTCGCCAAGCTGGGCCTGGAGCGGCGAACCCAGGCGGCGGTGCTGGCCACCCGGCTGCTCGGCGAGCACCCACGTTAGGACCGGGGGTCTGGCGGGGTAGGTAGGCGGCCATGACGGACTACGGCATCCACTGTTCCCACGAGCAGATTCCGCCGGCCGAGCTGCTCGCCGCGGTCGTCGCCGCGGAGCGGGCCGGCTTCGACGCCGCGATGTGTTCCGACCACTTCTCGCCCTGGAGCGAGCGGCAGGGCCAGTCCGCCTTCGCCTGGTCGTGGCTCGGCGCCGCGCTGCAGGCCACCAACCTGTCCTTCGGCGTGGTGAACGCGCCCGGCCAGCGTTACCACCCGGCGATCATCGCTCAGGCCGTCGCGACCCTCGGCGCGATGTTCCCCGGCCGGTTCTGGGCGGCGCTGGGCACCGGCGAGTACAGCAACGAGCACATCACCGGCGGGCCGTGGCCGCGCAAGGAGGTGCGCAACGCCCGGCTGCTCGAATGCGTCGGCGTCATCCGCGACCTGCTCGACGGCGCCGAGGTCAGCCACGACGGGCTGGTCACCGTCGACCGGGCTCGCCTGTGGACGCGGCCCGAGACTCCGCCGCCGCTGATCGGGGCGGCGGTCAGCACCGAGACCGCCGCCTGGTGCGCCGGCTGGGCCGACGGGCTCGTCACGGTCAACGCGCCCGAGGAGCAGCTACGTGCCATGATCGCGGCGTACCGGGACGCCGGTGGCCGCGGGCCGCTCTGCCTGCAGGTGCATCTGAGCTGGGCGCCGACCGAGGCCGAGGCCGAGGCGATCGCGTACGAGCAGTGGCGCAGCAACGTCTTCGCGCCGCCGGTGTGCTGGGACCTCGAGCTGGCCGAGCACTTCGACGTGATCTCCGAGCAGGTCCCGCTCGCGCGGGTGCGTGAGGTCGTCAACATCTCCGCGGACCTGGACCGCCATGTGCAGTGGCTGCGCGACTATGCCGCCCTGGGGTTCGAGCGGATCTACCTGCACCACGTGGGGCAGGACCTGACCGGGTTCGTCGAGACCTTCGGTGCCAAGGTCCTGCCCGTTCTGCGTTAGTGCGTACCGGAGAGGGCGTTGTACTCGTCGGCCCGTTCCTGGCCGGACAGGGCGGCGATCGCGTCCATGATGTGGTCCGTCGCCTCGCGGCGGGCCCGCGCGGCGGTGCCCACCGGCGGGCCGAAGCGCAGCGGCTCGCCGAAGCGGACGGTCACCCGGCCGGGCCGCGGCAGCCGGGCGCCGACGGGCTGCACCCGGTCGGTGCCGAGCACGGCGACGGGCACGACCGGGGCGCCCGAGGCGAGCGCCAGCCACGCCACCCCGGTCCGCCCGCGGTAGAGCCGTCCGTCGCGGGACCGGCTGCCCTCGGGGTGGATGCCGAACGCGCGCCCGTCCTTGAGGACCCGCAGGGCGGTCTCCAGCGCCTCCTGCGCCGCCCGGTGCGCACCGCGGGGCACGGCGACGGCGCCGACAGCGGTCAGCGTGGTCCGGGTCAGCCATCCTCGCGGCCCCTGCCCGGTGAAGTACTCCTGCTTGGCCAGGAACGCCACCGGGCGCGGCGCCACCAGGGGGATGAGGAAGCTGTCCAGAAAGGACAGGTGATTCGCGGCCAGGATGACGGCGCCGTCGCGGGGAATGTGCTCGCGGCCCTCGACGTCGGGGCGGAAGGCGGCGTGGGTCAGCGGAACGAGCATGGCCCGGGCCAGGCGGGGCAGCAGCATCAGTGCTCCAGGTATGCGTCGACGGCGGTGCACAGCAGGGCGTCGGCGTCGGCGTCGCCGATCACTCCCAGACTGCCCCACGCCCAGAGCTGGGCGATGCCGTGCAGATTGGCCCAGAACGCGGCCGCGACCGTCGCGGTGTTGGACCGGCCGGGGCCGAACAGGCCGACCAGCACGGCGAACACCGACCGGCCCGCCTCGCGCAGGCCCTCCTGGTTGCCGCGCAGCAGCTCGTGGCGGAACATCAGCTCGAACATGCCGCGCTCGTCGCGGGCGAAGCCGAGGTAGAGCCTGCCGAGGGCGAGCAGGTCGGCGCGCGGTTCGCCGAGTGGCACCAGCGCGGTCAGACGGGCGGACAGCCGCTCGTACCCGACCCGCGCGACGGCGGCGATCAGGTCGCGGTGGGCCGGGAACCAGCGCCGCGGCGCGCCGTGGGAGACCCCGGCGCGGCGGGCGATCTCCCGCAGCGTCAGCGCCGCGGTGCCCCGCTCGGCCACCAGCTCGACGCCGGCCGCGACGAGCCGGGCTCTCAGGTCATCGGACATAGACACTGTCTACCATCGGTGTGTAGACAGTGTCTACGACGAACCTCTCAGAGGTCGAGCTGGTAGAGCACCGACCGGTGGGTGGGCTCGTAGCCGAGGTCGTCGTTGACCCGCCGCATCGCCACGTTGCTCTCCGCCGTGTCGGTGAGCAGCCCCTCGATGCCCGGGTGGGCGTCGCGCACGTGCAGCACCGCGGTCGCCTTCATCCACCGGGCCAGGCCCCGCCCGCGGTGGCCGGGCAGCACGCCGGTGCCGTAGTGCTGCGCGTCGCCGGTGCCGTCGCCCGGCACCACCAGCTCCGTGAAGCCCACAATGGCGCCGTCGGGTTCGTGCATCGCCGCGACGGTGCAGAGGATGTCGCCGCGCTCGGTCACGGCGGCCGCGATGGCGCGGACCCGGTCGACGTCCCACTCCTCGGCCGCGACGTCCGCCTCGTCCATCGGCATGTCGTCCATCGCCCGCCGGGAGGCGGCGAACGTCGGCGCCAGGTCGCCGGCGACCGTGCCCTCCCAACTGTTCAACCGGTAGCCGGGATGCGGCTCACCGGCGAGCGCGGCCAGCCGCGGGTCGCCGGCCCGGGCCATCGGCAGCCTGGAGAAGGTCAGGTTCAGCACCGGCCGGAACCCGCGGGCGATCAGGAAGGACGCGTCGCCGGCCACGGGTCCGCCGGCCACCGGTCCGCCGGTCACCGGGCCGGCGGTCACCGGCCCGGTGATCAGCGTGCGGCGTCCGAGCTTGCGCGCCGCCTCCACCGCCTTGTCGAGCAGCGCGCTGCCGGCGCCGCGCTGCCGCTCGGCCGGGTGCACCTGCACCTCGACCTCGGCGCGGTGCAGCGTACCGACGGCGGTCGGCACCCGCAGGTACGCGATCCCGAGCGGATGCCCGCCCTCGCCGGTTGCCACCCAGGCGAGCCGGTACGACGACGGTCCGGCCTCGGGCTCGCGCCACGCGCTGATCTGCACCCCGCCATTATCCGTCGTCGCCGGACCGGGGCCGCCCCTTGGGTCCACGGGGTGTGCTGTGACCCGAGTTGCGCCCGGGCTCACCAGGCGAAAGGCGCGTAGTCCTTGAGGAAACAGCCGTAAAGGTCCTCGCCGCGCTCGCCGCGGACGATCGGGTCGTAGACGCGGGCCGCGCCGTCGACCAGGTCGAGGGGGGCGTGGAAACCCTCGTCGGCGAGCCGCATCTTGGTCGGGTGCGGGCGCTCGTCGGTGATCCAACCGGTGTCCACGCTGGTCATCAGGATGCCGTCGGCGAACATGTCTTCCGCGCTCGTGCGGGTCAGCATGTTCAGCGAGGCCTTCGCCATGTTCGTGTGCGGGTGCCCGGCACCCTTGTAGCCGCGCTCGAAGACGCCCTCCATCGCGGAGACGTTGACGACGTACCGGCGGGGGAAGGTCGACCGGGTCATCGCTGCGCGCAGGCGGCTGACCAGGATGAACGGC